>NZ_JBOZWR010000008.1:0-236713 GCF_050864155.1 Planococcus sp. YIM B11945
CATGTATTAGGCACGCCGCCAGCGTTCGTCCTGAGCCAGGATCAAACTCTCCATTATAGAAGCTTGATTGCTCATGCTGGCGCTCGCCATCCCGAAGGATGCGCGAATCGCTTGATCTGAGTAAACTCTGATCAGTATGTTTTTTTGCTCTGATCGCCCAAGGGCGACCGTCGCAGAAATTTTATTGCCGCGTTCGGAACGCGTCAATAATTTTTGTTGACGTTTTGCTGTTCAGTTTTCAAGGTTCAGTCGGCGTCGCTCATTTGCGACTTTATTAATATACCTTAGTAACAATTCGCTGTCAATACTATTTTGAAATATTTTTTCGACTTGTTTTAAGGACATTTATAACTATAAACCGACTGCTTTTAAAAATCAACCCCTATTTTTAAAAAACACTGATTTAATTTTTCTATAATCTGTAATAAAGAAAATAATCCCTAGCAATACTATGCTTCCACCGATTATTTGGCTTTTTGTAAGCAGTTCGTCAAGGATAAAATAAGCTAACACGGCAGCTCCCACTGGTTCAAATAAAATCGCAATGGAGATGACATTTGTACTTACCCACTTTAACGCCCAATTAAATAAAGTATGCCCCAATAAGTTCGGGATCAAAGCCAGGAGCAAAAACCACATCCATTCAGAAGCCGGATACGGTCCAAAGGATTCTCCTTTAACAATAATATAGAAAAATAATGTTATGGTGCTGACTCCGTAAACGATAAAGGTATATGTCATCAACGAAAGTCTTTTACGGACGTCTTGGCCAAACAAAAGGTAAACAGTAATTAAAGCACAAGCAATCAAGGCCAATAAATCCCCGTAAAGTGCCGATCCGCTAATTCGAAAATCACCGTAGCCGATCAAAACACTGCCTAGTATTGTAATAGCTCCTGAAACAATGGTCTTAACTGATAACTTCTCTTTGAAAAAGAAATAAGTTCCCGCAAACGCGAATAACGGCTGCAAAGTTACTAATACCGTAGAACTGGCAACAGAGGTGTAGTTTAACGATTCAAACCATAAAATGAAATGAAATGCCAAAAAAACTCCAGCGATTCCCGTAAATGCCCAATCTCGTTTGCTTAGCTTTTTGATTTCATGGGTATATTTCAAAATAAAGAGCGGACTCATGAGGAGTACGGAGAATAACATTCGGTAAAACGCAGTGACTCCTGAGTCTGCTGATGTCATCTTGACGAATATTGCTGAGAGCGCTACTGAAAACACGCCAATGATAATTGGTATGTAAGGATGAACTGCCGGTTTTTCCATGGTGATACCTCTCGCCTTTCTCTCGTTCTTTTTTCTTCGGTACTCATAATAGTTTGACAGTTCCCCATTTCTTTATCAACCCTAAATAGATAGGAGGTAACCTATATGGATTTTTTCTCCGCACTCCAAATCTCCTCATTTGAAACCTTAGCTAAACTGCTTCTTGCCGCTTTTCTAAGTTTGGTGATTGGCTTGGAGAGAGAACTCAAAAGAAAACCAGTGGGATTGAAGACGAGCATCGTCATTTCGACATTCAGTTGCCTTCTTACAATTATTTCAATTGAATCTGCCTACATCGCTAGAGGGAGTGTATATGATAATGTTAATATTACGATGGACCCTCTTCGCTTAGCGGCTCAAATTGTTTCAGGCATCGGTTTTTTAGGCGCTGGTGTTATTTTAAAACGAGGCAACGACTCGATTTCAGGATTGACGACAGCTGCAATGATTTGGGGGGCTGGCGGAATCGGAATTGCGGTTGCCGCAGGCTTTTATGTAGAAGCTGCTATATCGGTAGCCATCATTTTGATCGGCATTGAGGTCCTTACTCCCTTGCTCTTTAAATTCGGACCTAAACGCTTGCGAATGACTGAAGCGAATTTAAAGATCACCATCTCCGATCCGGCTTCTCTTTCCAGCCTTATGGAGGAATTAAAAAAAGGAGGACTCCTTATTGAAGCGATGTCCATCGCCCATAAAGGCGACGATCACTCATCCAACAAACACATAGTTACGGTACGCGCTTTCTATGTAGAAGACAAAGCGACGATTGACATGTACCAGGAAATTTCAGAGATTAAAAATGTAGAGCGGGTTGAAATTGATTTAATCACTTAAGGAGGAAAACAAATGACAGAATTTTTCACACTATTAAAGGGAGGCAATAAGCCTTCGCTGTACGCAGCAATTACTAACACATTTATCGCCATCATGAAAGGCATCGCATTTTTCTTTACAGGAAATGTCGCGATGTTCGCTGAAACGATGCACTCGATCGGCGACGCCGCCAATCAATATTTTGTTTTTATCGGTTCTGCGTTATCGAAGAAAGCACCAACGAAACAATTTCCGAATGGGTTTGGCCGACTGCTGAACATCGTCTTGCTCGGTGCGGTATTAATCGTTGGTATTATGGCGTATGAGACAATAATTGAAGGCTGGCATCAGATGACGCATCCAATGGAAGCAGAAGGCTTTATCATCAGCGTTATTGTTTTGTCTATTGCAATTATTTTAGAAGCTGCTGTGTTGTATAAAGCCGGCAAAGAAATTCTCCATGAAGCTGGCGTTAAAGGCGGCGCTATGGCTCCATTGACGACAAGCTTCGCCCATATGAACCGCGCCAAGCCCGCTACAAAACTTGTCTTCCTTGAAGATTTGGTAGCGACGGCTGGTGGTATACTTGCACTTATTGCCGTGTTGATTGCGCACTATACCGGCTTTCTTGCTATTGAAGGTGCTGCCTCTATCGCAATTGGTTTGATGATGTTTTACGTGGTGATGCGCGTCTTCTTAGAAAACGCCCGCGGAGCTATCGGAGAAACTGACGAACAGATGGTCAACCATATCGCACACTTGTTGACCGACCACCCTGACGTACGGGATATCCAAAAGCTTGAAGTGTTAAAAGAAGGCGAATTCCTTCATGTGGAAACGAAAGTTGAGATTGATCCATCGTTAACCGTTGTTGAAGCGGACAACCTGCAAAACTTATTAGCAGAAATTATTTTAAGCCAACCAAGTGTCAACGATGTTCTCGTATCGTTTGATGCAGACGACGGGGAAACCCACTGGAAGCATGTAAGCACTCGTCCAGAGTCACTTCCACCATTAACAACTAAATAAAAAAAGGATTGAGCGGCTTCGCTCAATCCTTTTTCTTTTATAAAGAGGCTTGTAAAATTGATTTAACGTCTTCATCGTTCAATTTGGTGAAATTGCCGAACTCTCCGTATACCATAGCTTTTTCAACCATAACGTCGATTTTCGAATCGTCGATATCGTAATAATCTAGGCGAGTCGGTGCGCCGAGCGATGTCCAAAACGCTGACAAACGGTCAATGCCTTCTAAAGCAACTTCCTCTTCTGTCTTGCCTTCAGTTTCCACATCAAATACGCGAACAGCCATTTGCGCAAAACGTGTAGGGTTTACGTGTACATTATGGCGCATCCATTGAGGGAATAAAATAGCCAATCCCCCGGCATGTGGAATGTCATAAACAGCGGAAACAGCGTGTTCAATATTGTGAGTAGCCCAATCCCCTCTATAACCCATTTGAAGGAAATTGTTCAACCCCATCGTTCCGGCAAATAAAATCGTTTCACGATGTTCAAAGCTTTGAAGATCTTTCATTAACTTTGGAGCCGTTTCGATAATGGCTTTTAAAACGCCTTCACACATGCGATCTTGTACCGGTGTGTTCGTTGCATTGTTGAAATACTGCTCAAAAATATGAGACATCATATCCACAATTCCGTATACCGTATGGTTTTCAGGGACTGTGAGTGTATAAGTAGGATCTAAAATTGAGAATTTAGGGAAAGACAACGGGCTGCCCCAACCGTATTTTTCTTGTGTTTCTTCGTTAGTGATTACAGATCCGGAGTTCATTTCCGATCCAGTAGCTGCTAAAGTCAGAACTGTACCGAATGGCAAAGCTTCTGATGGTTGGGCTTTTCGGGACACTAAATCCCATGCATCACCATCGTATTTTGCGCCGCAAGCAATCAATTTTGCACAATCAATAACAGAACCGCCGCCAACTGCCAAAATTACATCAATGCCTTCAGTCTTACAGATTTCAACGCCTTTTCTCGCTGTCGAAATACGTGGATTCGGCTCTACACCTGCAAGTTCAAACACTTCAAGATTCGCTTCTTTCAGCGTTTCCATTACTTCATCGTACAAACCATTCTTTTTAATGCTGCCTCCACCATATACAACCAAAACTTTATTACCATATTGTGGAAGTTCGTTTTTCACTTCTTGTAATTGCCCTTTGCCAAAAATCAATTTTACTGGATTGTAAAAAGAAAATGCATTCATGTTTTCATCCTCCTATTCGATTAATATTATGTCGTTTTCTAGAAGCAAATGCAAAAATTAAAGCCGAAAACCCGTTTGGAATTTATCCAAACGGGTTTTCGCAAGCATTATACCCAGCCACGGAAGCGCGAAGCTTCAGCAGTTCTGCGGGCGCCGACCATGTATGCCGCTAAACGCATGTCGATATTGCGAGTAGTTGCTACATTATAGACGTTTTCAAAAGCATCAACTAATTTTTTGGTTAACTTTTCATCGACTTCTTCTTGTGTCCAATAGTACCCTTGGTTATTCTGAACCCATTCAAAATAAGAAACGGTAACTCCGCCAGCACTCGCCAATACATCCGGCACTAAAAGAACGCCGCGTTCGGTCAAAATTTTGGTTGCTTCTGCAGTCGTCGGGCCATTTGCCGCTTCTACTACAATAGAAGCTTTAATGTCAGCAGCGTTATCAGCAGTGATTTGGTTTGAAATCGCCGCAGGAACTAAGATATCGCAGTCTAGTTCAAACAACTCTTTGTTTGTAATGGTGTTGTCAAACAACGTCGTCACTGTTCCGAAGCTATCGCGGCGGTCCAGCAAGTATTCTATGTCCAAACCATCGGGATCATGCAAAGCACCGTAAGCATCGGAAATTCCGACAATTTTGGCACCAGCATCATACAAGATTTTAGCCAAGAAACTGCCGGCATTCCCAAATCCTTGGATAACTACGCGAGCATCTTTAATGTCTAGTCCGCGTTTTTTGGCAGCTTCATAAATACAAATGGTTACACCTTGAGCTGTTGCTTTATCGCGGCCTTGGGATCCTCCGAGAACAATCGGTTTCCCAGTAATAAAACCAGGTGAATTGAATTCATCGATTTTGCTGTATTCATCAAACATCCAAGCCATGATTTGCGAGTTCGTGAAAACGTCAGGGGCTGGAATATCTTTATTCGGTCCGACGAATTGGCTAATAGCGCGCACATATCCGCGGCTCAATTTTTCGATTTCATGCATAGACATTTCACGCGGGTCACAAATAATGCCGCCTTTGGCCCCGCCATATGGCAATTCCACAATTCCGCATTTAAGCGTCATCCACATTGATAAGGCCATAACTTCTTCGCGGTTAACATCCGGATGAAAACGGATGCCGCCTTTTGTCGGCCCTACTGCATCGTTATGCTGCGCACGGAATCCTGTAAACACTTTCGTATTGCCATCATCCATACGAACAGGAATGCGGACTTCTAGGATCCGCATAGGTTCTTTTAGAAGTTCATACATCGATTCTTCATATCCAAGTTTATCCAAAGCAGTTTTTATTACTTCCTGCGTTGACGTCAACAAGTTCAGGTTTTCAGCCATTGTATTAGTTCGCCTCTTTATTTTATAGTAATTACTCCGCAACTAGTGTAACATACTTGCTTTTCCATTTGTGAGTTAGTTCTTAATTAGCAAAGACTTTTTGGATGCGTTCGATTGCCCAGTCCAAATCTTCTTTTGAAATAATTAATGGCGGGGCAAAACGAATTACCGTATCGTGCGTTTCTTTGCACAAAAGCCCGAGTTCTTTCAATTGTTCGCAATACGGACGAGCAGCTTCAGTCAATTCCATGCCGATGAACAATCCGCGGCCTCTTACTTCTTTAATAGAAGGGTGTTGGATTTCACGCAATTTGCTCATGAAGTATTCGCCAAGTTCAAGCGAACGATCCGCCAATTTTTCATCTTGCAACACTTCCATTGAAGCGATGGATACGGCACAAGCAAGGGGATTTCCGCCGAATGTTGACCCATGTGATCCGGGGTTGAAGACGCCTAAAATATCGTGGTTGGCTACTACACATGAAATCGGGAACACCCCGCCGCCAAGTGCTTTGCCAAGAATGTACATGTCAGGCACTACGTTTTCCCATTCGCAAGCGAACATTTTGCCGGTACGAGCCAAACCGCATTGAATTTCGTCCGCAATGAACAATACATTGTTTTCGCGGCAAAGTTCTCTTGCAGCAGACAAGAAGCCTTTTTCTGGCATAATGATTCCTGCTTCACCTTGGATCGGCTCGATCAAGAATGCAGCAGTGTTAGGCGTGATGGCATTTTTCAATGCTTCTAAATCGCCAAATGGGATCAAGTTGATGCCTGGAAGCATCGGGCCGAATCCTTTGCGGTATTCAGGATCTGAAGACAAAGACACAGCAGTCATTGTGCGGCCGTGGAAGTTGCCGTTGCAAGCGATGATTTCCGCTTGGTTTTCAGCTACTCCTTTGACGTCATAAGCCCAGCGGCGCGCCGCTTTGAAAGCGGTTTCAACCGCTTCTGCTCCTGTATTCATTGGCAGCGCCATTTCCTTGCCGGAAATTTCGCAAATCATTTCATACCATGGAGCTAGCATATCGTTATGGAAGGCACGGGATGTAAGTGTTACCCGATCCGCCTGGTCTTTTAGCGCTTGAATGATTTTCGGGTGGCGGTGGCCTTGGTTAACAGCGGAATACGCTGATAGCATGTCCATGAATTTATTGCCTTCTGGATCTTTTACCCAAACTCCCTCTGCTTCCGTGATGACGATTGGAAGTGGATGGTAGTTGTTCGCACCGTATTTTTCTGTTTGCTCAATGATTTGTTGTGTTTTTGTCATAATAATCCTCCTTTTGTTAAAAAAAGGCAGACTATTGGTCTGCCTTTAATTGAATTCAATTATAACATTTCTGATGTAGTTTTTGCTTGCATGTGCAGTGTCAAATAATCAGGGCCGCCAGCTTTAGAGTCAGTTCCTGACATATTGAAACCACCGAATGGCTGATAGCCTACGATAGCGCCTGTGCACCCACGGTTAAAGTAAAGGTTGCCGACGTGGAATTCTTCACGGGCGTATTCCAAGTGTTCACGGTTGTTCGTGATAACCGCTCCTGTTAAGCCATATTCTGTGTTATTCGCAATTTCAATCGCTTCTTCAAAGTCTTTTGCTTTTGAAATACCGATGACTGGCCCGAAAATTTCTTCTTGCATAATGCGAGATTTCGGATCAAGATCAGCGATGATTGTTGGATTCACGAAGTAACCAGTTGAATCGTCGCCAGTTCCGCCTGCAACAATGCGGCCTTCGCCTTTTCCAATTTCAACGTATTCCATAATTTTTTTGTAAGCTGCAGCATCGATAACCGGACCCATGAAGTGAGTTTGGTCTTCCGGGTTGCCGACTGTCAATTCTTTTGTCAATTCGATCACACGGTCAAGAACTGTATCATACACGTCTTCAACGATAACTGCTCGTGAAGCTGCAGAACATTTTTGTCCACTGAACCCGAATGCCGATTTAACGATTGATTGAGCAGCAAGCTCAAGATCTGCTTCTTTGTCGATAACCATTGTATCTTTTCCGCCCATTTCAGCGATTAAACGTTTCATCCATACTTGTCCTTCGTTCACTTTAGCTGAACGGTCTGCAATGCGAAGACCGACTGCGCGTGAACCAGTGAATGAGATAAAGCGAGTTTTCGGATGGTCAACAAGGTAATCGCCTACTTCAGCGCCTGGTCCAGGGATGAAGTTGACAACGCCTTTAGGCATGCCCGCTTGCTCTAAAACTTCGATAAATTTATAAGCAACAACTGGAGTTGTTGAAGCTGGCTTAAGTAGAACCGTGTTTCCTGTTACCATAGCGGCAACAGTCGTTCCTGCCATGATTGCAAATGCAAAGTTCCATGGAGAAATAACAACGCCTACACCTAAAGGAATATAGTCGTAGCGGTTGTATTCGCCTGGACGGCTCATAACTGGCATGCCATCTTTTAGACGCAGCATTTGGCGAGCATAATATTCAAGGAAGTCGATTGCTTCTGCAGTATCTGCGTCTGCTTCGTTCCATGGCTTCCCTGCTTCTTTCGTCAATAAAGCCGAGAATTCATGCTTGCGGCGGCGAATGATCGCTGCTGCTTTGAACAGAACGTCTGCACGCACTTCAGGTTTTACTTTTTTCCATGTTTTGAAAGCTTCAAGAGCACTTTGCATTGCTTTTTCAGCTAATTCTCTGTTTGATTTTGAAACGCGGCCAACGATTTCTTCTTTGTTTGCCGGATTGAATGAAACAATTTTATCTTCAGTCGTAATGCGTTCTCCACCAATAATTAAAGGGAAATCTTGCCCCAAATAAGTTTCGACAGTTTTTAAACCTTCCAAATAAGCAGTACGGTTCGATTCAATTGAAAAATCCGTAAAGGGTTCGTGTTTGTAGGGAATCATGTAAATCCTCCTTAATATTCATAAAATAAGCGCAAAAAAAATTTGCACTAATAAACTATTTCCATCTATAATAATGCAAAAGATTGTTGCACATTTCAAGTATTTTCGACGAAAAGATGAAAAATAATTTTGAGGTGATGGATTTGACTACTAATGATACGGATTTAACACCTTTTTATGAATTTGCCGGAGAACATGTTTCAGTCGGTATCCACGCCGTAGATGCAAAAGGCAAGACCATTATTTACAACCGGAAAATGAAAGAAATCGAGGGATTTGATTTTGAGGAATTAGCGGATCGGTCGTTTCTTGAAATGTTTCGCTTTGGCGAACAAGAAAGTACGTTGTTGAAAGTTCTTCAAAACGGCCAAGCCGTATTGAACGCAAAACAAACCTACTGGAATCGCAAAGGGCAAGAAATTACCACCATTAACGACACTCATCCCATTTTTTCAGGGGACAAGCTCGTCGGCGCCATTGAATTGTCGCGCGATGTCACGACTCTTGAAAAGGCAGTTTACCAGCCTTTGAAAAAATACGAAGAACCGATCACGTTCAATAGCATCACGGCGGTATCGGCCAGCATGCGCAAAGTGATTGAAACGGCGGAAAAAGCGGCGGCAGCCAAATTGCCGGTCTTGCTCATCGGCGAGTCGGGCACCGGCAAAGAATTGATCGCGGAGGCAATACACTGGTCTGCATCTTCCACAGGAAAGTTCCATACTTTGTTTTGCCACGGCATAGACCCCAATGTTTTGGAGCTGCTTTCACAAAATATGGCGAGCATGGACGGCGGCACTATTTATTGCGAGCGCATTGATTTATTGCCCCTCCCGCTGCAAGCCCAGCTGCTTGAAATGGTCCAACAGCAAGCAGGAAGCAGCCTATGTTTTATCGCCAGTGTCGGTGAAGATCCGGTTGAATTGATTTCGGCGGAAAAGTTAATGAAGGAACTCTTCTATTTCTTTTCGGCGATGACGATTCCCCTGGAGCCATTGCGAAAACGAAAAGAAGACATCTTCCCTTTTGTCGATGATTATTTTTCCCGCCACCGCATGAATCTCGGGTCCCACATTAAAGGGCTTGACGACGAAGTTTCGGCCATATTCCAAATTTACGACTGGCCGGGCAATTTAAAAGAGCTTGAAATGCTGCTTGATGAAGTCACGTTCATGATCACGAACCAAGATCTGGTGACGCTCGATTTGCTGCCGCACTATTTTATAGCGAAAACAACAGCTTCCGGAAAATTAAGTCCTGAAGATTTTCTAGTAAACGGCAACAAAGAACTGCTCCCTCTAGAAAGCTATTTGTTCGAAGCTGAAATGTACTATCTGCAAAAAGCGATGAACCTCTATAACGGCAATGTCACCAAAGCCGCCAATGCACTCGGCATGAGCCGCCAAAATTTGCAGTACCGCTTAAGAAAAATCAAAAAAAAATGAAGGACAGGTTTTTCGCCTGTCCTTCATTTTTTATTATTGACCGGATTTGTTGATCCATTCTTGCATTTTATCTTTCAACGAGTTGAAGCCTTCTGAATCATTTTCATTCACATGTGATTGAAGAGATTGTTTTGGCTTTTCGCTGCGTTGTGGTGCTGGCGGCTGTTCTTGAAGCGCACGGATTGAAAGGCTGATTTTTTTAGATTTTTCATCAATTTCCAATACTTTTACGTTTACTTCTTGTCCAACTGCAAGATATTCGCTGACTTCTTTAACATAGCCATGCGTGATTTCTGAAATGTGGACCAAACCTTGTGTTTTTTCATCCAATGCAACAAATGCACCGTATGGCTGAATTCCTGTTACTTTACCTGTTACTGTGTCGCCTGCTTGATATGTGTTTGTCATGTTCTACCCGCTCCTAGTCTTATCTAATTCCTGTACACCTTATTGGCATCTGTAAATTATAGCACAGTTATAGGGGCAGAGTAAAATTAGTAGGCGGTTATATCTCTCATGCGCCACCCATCCTCGGTTTTGACCATGGGTAATTCTTCGTAGACGCGGCCATCCGGACTGTTCAGCAGAATATCCATTTTTGCAAAGCCCCATATCTGTCCATATTCATACGAAAACATATCCAACGAAAACTCAAGGTTTCCTATCGTTTCAAGCCGCGGCAAATTGCGGTCGATGATTTGTTGTTCGAATGATTCCAAAGGCATCGATTGTGCTGGTTCTTCCATTAATGCAAACATCGTTTCATAATCCGCTTTTTCTGCCGCCACTAAAAACATGCCGGCAATTTCCCCGGGCGTGGCTTCGTCCAAAAGCTTTTCATCAGGAGTTTTAGCAAAGGCTTTGTAAAGCCTGGTTACAGCTTGTACGTATTTTTCTTCTTCAGCCACCGAATGTTTTTCATACATGTAATTTTTCACTTGCCAAATATGGTCTTTTTTCGTTGTCAATATCGGCACTGGCGGAATCATCATGCCTTCGGTATGGAAGTTGATCTGTGGGCTAAGGTAGATTTCTTCTTGCATCCGGTATAAAGATTCTTCGTATATTTCCACCCAAAGTGCTTCTTCTGCTATATCCGGTTCTTGGATCCAATGCTCCATATATTCTTCAAGCGGAGGCTTTGTTTCATCATCCGCCAGCAAATGCCACATTGTTTCCGGGTCTTCCTTTTTGTTTGCATAATGGTATAAGAACAAGACATCCAATGGCGGCACATTCTGTAGGCGGGTAAGGTCGTAATCTTTTTTAAAGTCATTGTACAATTTTCCGGATTTCTCGTACGTAAAATCTTTCATATCAAGAAACAGCGGTTCAACTGAAACATCTCCATTTGGAAGCTTTGGCGCCAATTCTCCCTGTTTCTCCATTTCAAGCACGTCCAGAATTTGGTTATACGCAAGTTGTGAATAATGCTCGGAATGGGTCCAGCCGCTTGCTTTCATTTCCTCAAGAATCGGAAGCATCATGTAAATTAGCGGATTTCCAGTATGCTTTGTTAAATTTGTCCAAGCCATTCGATATTCTTCTTTCACTTTCCCTTGATCGTCAAAAACGGGATTGCTTTCGCTTCCTGTCAGCAATAGCCAAAACGTGTGCTGAAAAATAAATTCATATTCTGAAAACACTTCGCTTGATACTTGTTCCGATTCCAGCAGAAACATCTCCATCTCTTGCAGATGGTATGAAATCGTTTCAACAGGCAATAATAGTTCCGTACCTTCAAAATATGGTTCGTTCGCAAGAAGCGGCAAATAGCGGTAGCCTAGACTTCCCTGGTTGAGGAATTCATTGGAAAATAATATATCCATATTCCGCCGGGTGAAAAATTTCGATTCTGCGGGATGCACGGCGGCAATTAGCATGGCTTCGTCCAGCGAATCCAATACCCTTCTCACTTCTTCGGAATATTGGTTTTTGTGTGCCATTAAATAGTCGGCGGAAAGCTCTCCATTAAAAACAGCCTGGGCCAGTTCGACTTGATTGCTTCGGAAAACGCCATCATAAATATCCATTAGTTCTTTTGTTTTCTTGGAGAAAGAATGAAGAAATTCAGCAGCTTCTTTTGCTGACATGTTGTTTTCATTCAGCAAACCAATCATTTCTTTTGGCGTTTGGGCGTTGCGCAGCACGCGATTAATTTGGTGTTCCATCTTTTCCGGCTGGTTTTTCAGCTTTTTGATATTGCTTTTTTTAAGCGTCCTCTCAAACATCACATCCGCTTGCTGCACATATGCCAGCTCATTATACGTTTTTTGGTCCAATCCCAGTTTGTCAGCCGATGTCTTGAGAATGGTTTTGTATTCCTTACGCCATTCATCTACCATGTTGTCCGTAATCACCGTACTTTCTTCTTCAACAGCTGCAGTAGATTCTTGTTCTGCTTCATTCATAAAAAAAGAAAAGCCGATCACTCCGACAAGAAATAGTGAAGCAGCACCAATCAACCCAACTGCCCCTCTTTTAAGCGAAGGCGTTTTTCTTTCCGGTGCGATTTCAAATTGTTCTTCTTTTTCATCCGCAATAAAAAGTTCGGTTTCATCAAAAGCTGGCATAAATCGGGCATAAGAAGTATCGAGCAATTGGAGGCGTTTTTCCAGCATTTCCGGTGTTGGCAAGTCCAGCTTATCCAATAAAAGCTCTTTGGCACGCCGGATCGAGTCCGCTAGTCGGTCTTCCGGTTCGGCTAGCAATAGTGAAAGTTCGTGCTCTGTTTTCCCGTGAAAATAAAACAAGGTGAACAGCACTTTATCTCTACCGGGCAATTGCTGGATGCTTTCATGAATTTCGCGGTCTTCTTCAAAACGGATGGAACGGTCTTCTTGGCTTGAATCCTGCTTTTGATGAAACGGCAAACGGTCGATGCACAGTTTAACCAACACATTTTCTGCTGCGTGCTCATCTTGGAATTCTGCCGGCAACCGGTTATAGAAGCGGCGAAATACATCGAGCTGAAACGGCTGCAGCTCCAAATGCCCAATGCCATTTTGATAGCCGAAGCGTGCAATCGGCATATGATGCAGGGCGCTCCATTCCGCAAAAGCCCGCCTTTCTCCCTTCATCGCGCTTTCAAACAGTTCTCCATGTTCCATCACTTTCGACCCCTTAAATTTTTTAACAATTCATAATTTATTATACATTATAAAAGGCCGAGAGATTTCAAGAAATCCTACTTTTTTCGAAGTTCATCGTGTAGAATGAAAAAATCTATAGAGAGCAGGAGTGAAGATATGAAGAAGCGTGAACAATGGACTTCCAAAATCGGGTTTATCCTCGCAGCTGCCGGCAGTGCCATCGGGCTCGGCGCTATTTGGAAATTCCCATACGAAACCGGAACGAATGGCGGAAGCGTCTTTATTTTAATGTTTATCATCAGTACGGTCGCCATCGGGCTGCCGATTTTGCTGGCTGAATTTATTATCGGGCGCCGCGGCCAAGCCGATGCAGTCACTGGACTAAAAAAACAGGCACCGGGAAAATATTGGTTTTTGATCGGCTGGTCCGGATTCTTTTTCTCATTTATTATTCTTTCTTTTTACTCAGTGGTCGGCGGGTGGATCTTGTCATATTTAGGCCGATCATTGTTGCTTCAACTGTCGAATTTAGGCGATAATGCATTTGCTGATTTGTTCGGCAGCATCATTGGCAACCCGTGGGAAGTGCTGATTGCACAAGGCTTGTTCATGTTCTTGACGGTATGGATCGTCCAAGGCGGAATCAAAGGCGGAATTGAACTCGCCAGCAAAATTATGATGCCCGCACTGTTAATTTTCTTCGTCTTGTTGATGATCCGTTCGTTGACGTTGGACGGCGCCATGGAAGGCGTGCGTTTTATGCTCGTTCCCGACTGGTCTTTCTTCAATTTTGAAACGGCGCTCACGGCGCTCGGCCAAGCATTTTTCTCGCTCAGCGTCGGCGTAGCCGGTATGATTACATATGCTTCTTATTTGTCGAAAGAAGAGAACTTGACGCGATCGGCCATCAGTGTGGTCGTATTGAATATCGCCATTTCCGTCATGGCTGGTCTCATCATTTTTCCAGCAGTCTTTGCGCTGGGCTATACACCTGATCAAGGCCCAGGGCTCGTCTTTATCATTTTGCCGGCTATTTTCGACCAATTGTTCATGGGGCAATTTTTAATGATTGTATTTTTCGTTTTGATGTTGTTCGCAACGCTGACTTCTTCGATTGCCATGCTCGAAATTACCGTTTCGATCATTGTTAAAGAACGATACGATCGCCGCCGCAGAGCTTCTTGGATTTTCGGTTTGTTTATTTTCATTTTCGGTATTCCAAGTGCGTTGTCGTTCGGTTTATGGTCTGAACCGTATATGTTTGGCTATACGTTCTTTGATTTCGCTGATATTGTCACAAGCCGAATTGGATTGCCATTAGGCGCGTTGCTCACTTCCCTTTTTGCAGGCTATGTATTGACCAAAAAAGACGCGGAAGCGGAATTGATGGGTGAATCATTATGGGCTAGCACATGGCGCATTCTCGTACGGTTTGTCGCGCCAGTTGCTATTTTGATTGTTTTTGTCCGCGGAATCATCGACTTTTTCTAAGGAAAATGTTCTCAATTTGCCACAGTTTCGATAATCGAAATAATTTGATTGTGCTATGCTTAACAAAAGAAAGCTATTCCATCACCTAAAGGAGTGTATGCATTTGCAAAAAGATTTACACGCCCAGTTAAAATTCCTGCGGGAAGAACGCAAATTGTCTTTGGACGATTTGGCGTTGAAAGCGAGAGTAGGCGTTGCACGCTTGCAAGCTTACGAATCAGGAGAAGAAGTACCTTCTGTTCAAACGATTTTAAAATTATCGAACGCATTAGAAGTGCCGGCATCTAACTTGTTGGACGGCGTCGAAACAGTTTAATAAAAAGAGCTTTCAGCCAGTCGGCTGAAAGCTCTTTTTTACTTTAAAGCATTATTAAATAATGTGTTTCGCTTCAAATTTCAGCGCCAATAATTTATAGGAAATTTCCACACAACGTTCGAGCGGAATCCATTTATCAAATGAAAACTCGTAAATGGTTTGTATTTTTTTTGCTAAATCCGACGGGTCGTCCAGTTCTTGCAACGCGCCAACCACATCAACGATTTCGGTGTCGTACAACTCGCTGCCAATGGCAAACGGATCCCATTCTTCTAAAATCCAGCCGGCTCTTCGGTTCATTTCACTTGTGTCCATTCATCTCACCTGACATTTCTGTAGCATTAACAGCTATATTATCACAGTAATAAAAAAAGAAAAGAGCACCATCAAAAGTTTTGGCTGTCCCGATTTGGGGCAAGTTAATAAGAACCTTGATTTATCGGCTTTTCTGGTCTCTCTTACTTTCTTCGTCTATCGAAATATTATATAATTAAAGATGGGTTCACGTAATGGAAAGAAGGGGTTCCGCATGAAAATGCAAAAGAAAAATTTTACGATCATCATGTTCACCAATTTTCTTGTAGCGGGCAGTACGACTATGATTATGCCATTTTTATCTCTTTATATTGAATCGCTCGGCACTTATACTGAAGAATATGTTCAACGATGGGCAGGTCTCGTGTTTGGCGTTACGTTTGTGGCGGCTTTGTTCATGTCTCCAATTTGGGGACGGATTGCAGATAAATACGGCTACAAGCCGATATTGGTTATTAACGCTTTTGGGATTGCTACAAGCATTTACATGATGGGAACGGCCGATTCGGTCCATGAACTGTTTTTCATCCGCTTGTTTATGGGGCTTGTCACCGGGTTCATTCCCACTTCTCTTGCTTTTGTCAGTTCTCAAACGTCAAAAGAAGTAGCGGGCCGCACCCTAGGGACGCTTCAAATGGGCAGTGTGTCGGGCACCTTGTTTGGTCCGGTAATCGGTGGGCTTATGGCCGATTCGTTCGGTTTTGAATATACATTTCTTATTACCGCAACAGTCATAGGGATTGCTGGGCTTTTTGTCTTTTTTGGCATCAATGAAGTCAAACGCATGAAGAAAAAAGACGCTCATGTCTATGCACGCAAAACGATCATTCAAGGCATCTTGCATCACCGCCTGCTGTTGAACGTCATGATCATCACGTCTTTGATCCAAATCGGCAACTTCAGCATTCAGCCCCTTCTTTCACTGTATGTAGCACATTTGACTGAAGGCAGCGGCCAAGTGGCATTTTTAGCCGGTGTGACATTCAGCGCAACCGGCGTCGGGAATTTATTGTTTGCCAGAAGATGGGGACGGCTCGGCGATACCATCGGCTATGAGAAAGTGTTGGGCTTCTTGCTTTTGTTGGCCTTCCTCTTTATCATTCCGCAAGCCTTCGTCACCGATCTTTGGCAATTGATGGTTCTTCGCTTGCTGTTTGGCATTGCGGTCGGCGGAATGATTCCGACGACGACGGCTTTGATGAGACGGGAAGCGCCGATTGAAATTCAAGGCGAAATTATGGGCTATAATACCAGTTTCCGTTTTCTCGGGAATATCATCGGCCCGATGTTCGGCGGGATCGTCAGCGGCTTTATCGGCATACCTTCGGTTTTCATCGTTACGGGCGTGCTGTTTGTCATTTCGTATGCGTTTTTAACCTACACATTGAAAAAACCCGAGCAGGATTTTGAAGATGTCTTGCTCGAGCAAGAACTGAAAACGATGTAAAGCTAGCCGGTTTCCAATAGAAACCGGCTATTTTTATATTTATTGCGAACAATTTTAACCGGGTTTCTTCCTATTTCATTATCGCTAAAACATTCGAGCAGAATCGCAGCTTTCCTTTTTCTAACAATGCAAAGCCCTTGCAATTGCGTTATAATTTTTTATAGTCACTTATTATTTATAAGCTTGGAAGGAGGATTCTTTTGTCACTTGTATTGTTAATTTTTCTGCCTGTTCTTGCAGCCCTTTTTGTTCCGCTGCTATTTAAAAAAATGAGGCAGATTCATACGGGCTGGTTTGTGCTAGTTGTCCCTGTCATTTTGTTTCTGTATTACGCTACGCTAGTTCCGACTACCTCGGTAGGCGGCCACCTCATTTCCCGTTTGGAATGGATCCCTTCTCTAGACATTGCCTTTGTGGCTTACTTAGATGGGCTCAGCCTTTTGTTTTCATTGTTGATTACCGGAATTGGGGCCTTAGTGGTGTTGTATTCGGTTTTCTATTTGAATAAAGACCGGGAGCAATTACATAATTTTTACGTCTATTTATTGATGTTTATGACGGCAATGCTCGGAGTCGTGCAATCCGACCACCTGATTACCCTATACCTGTTCTGGGAATTGACCTCTATTTCTTCTTTCTTATTGATCGGTTATTGGTATACACGCGACCGTTCAAGGTTTGGGGCATTAAAATCAATGATGATTACGGTCTTTGGCGGATTGATGATGCTTGGGGGTTTTGTTCTTCTCAGCATTATGGGCAATACGTATTCAATCCGCGAATTGATCGCACAAGCTCCTGACCTTGCTAGCCACGATTTTTTCATCGGGGCGCTCATTTTGGTGCTGCTTGGCGCCTTTACGAAATCTGCTCAGTTTCCATTTTACATCTGGCTTCCGGATGCAATGGAAGCGCCAACTCCCGTCAGTGCTTATCTCCACTCGGCGACAATGGTTAAAGCGGGGCTTTACATTGTAGCTCGCTTCACGCCCGTGTTTGCGGTTTCTGGCACGTGGATGTGGCTCGTAGCTGGCGTCGGGTTGTTTACAATGGTGTGGGGATCAGTTTTCGCCTTGAAGCAAAAAGATTTAAAAGCGATCCTTGCCTTTTCGACCGTATCACAGCTCGGCCTGATCATGTCGCTGCTTGGTGCTTCGGCTGCCGGATTCCATATTGAAAACGCTTCAGAAACCGTTTTTAAATACGCGGCGTTCGCAGCTATTTTCCATTTGATCAACCACGCGACGTTTAAAGGCAGCTTGTTTATGATTGCCGGCATTGTTGATCATGAAACCGGTACACGCGACATCCGAAAACTCGGGGGCTTGATGAGCCTGATGCCAATTTCATTTACAATCGCCATGATTGGTTCGTTTTCAATGGCCGGACTCCCTCCGTTCAATGGATTTTTGAGCAAGGAAATGTTTTTGACCGCCATGTTGTCATTAACAGAATTTGATTTGTTCTCGATGGATGTGTGGGGAATCTTGTTTCCTGTGATCGCTTGGATCGGCAGTGTTTTTACGTTCATCTATAGTTTCTATTTTGTTTTCCATACGTTTGCAGGCAAACACAAACCGGAGCTGCTGCCAAAACCGGCACATGAAGCACCGATTGGTATGCTTGTATCTCCTGCCTTGCTCGCTTTATTGGTTCTCGTTATTTTCTTTATTCCGAATCAAGTCGGCGAATGGCTGATCAAGCCGGCTGTTGTTGCAATTCAGCCATTCTTGTACAGTTCGCCGGCAGAAATTGATATTCACGTGGCTGCTTGGCACGGAATCAACCCAGAATTGTTGATGACGCTAGGAATTTTTCTTGTCGGCGGCATTTTGTTCTGGACGCTTCGGAAATGGCAGAAAGTTTACCACATGTTTCCGGACACCATTTCGCTTAATCGCTTGTACGACAGCTTTACGTATTTAAGCGACGGCGGAGCGAACCGCTTTTCTGCGCTGTACATGACCGGATTTATCCGTTCGTACTTGGTTTACATGTTCGGGTTTTTTATTGCGATCGTGCTTAGCACATTGGCGTTAACAGACGCCTTTGCTTTCAGCACAGACAATTTGGCGCCGATCGGCTTCTACGAAATTCTAATTTTGGTCGCATTGGTAGCCGGCACCATTACTATTTTGGTTTCAAAGTCACGTCTGACGGCCATTATCGCACTCGGCGCAGTCGGTTATTCGGTCGCTTTGTTCTTTGTCATTTTCCGGGCTCCGGACTTGGCGTTAACGCAGCTGGTCATCGAAACGATTTCAGTCGCTTTGTTCTTGTTGGCGTTTTACCATTTGCCGAAAAACAGCAAAGCCGAAGAACGCGTTGGCTTTAAATTCGGCAATGCCGTCATCGCATTAGGGGTAGGCGCGACAATGACGCTTGTGGCCTTGTCAGCTCATTCCCAGAAAATCTTGCCTTCCATTGCCGAATTTTACAAAGAAACGGTTTCTTCAGAAGCGGGCGGCGGCAATATCGTAAACGTCATTTTAGTCGATTACCGGGGCTTTGATACATTGTTTGAAATTACCGTGCTCGGGATTGCTGGAACTGCGATCATTACGATGATTAAATTGCGCCTTAGCAGAAAGGAGGGACAGCATGAGAACAAATGATGTGATGCTCCAAACCGCCACGAAAGTCGTCACTTTTATCATTTTGATGTTTGCTGTCCATATTTTCTTTGCGGGCCATTACACGCCCGGCGGCGGATTTGTCGGAGGGCTTTTAACTGCCAGTGCCATTGTCTTGTTGATGCTGGCTTTTGACATTGAAACGGTGAAAAAAATCATTCCGTTTAATTACGTGATCATGATCGCGATCGGGTTATTGCTGGCACTCGGCACAGCGAGTGCATCCATTTTTTTCAATGTTCCTTTTTTCACGCATGCTTATGACTACTTCAATTTGCCGCTATTCGGCAAAACGTCGCTGCATTCAGCTGCGTTGTTTGATTTAGGTGTGTATTTGGTTGTTGTCGGAGTTACGATGACCATTATTCAAACGATTGGAGAGGATGAATAATGGAAATTATTATGTCGGTGGTCATTGGCTTTTTATTTATGGCGGCCGTTTACTTGATGCTTTCGAAAAGTTTGATCCGCATTATCATCGGGACCGGCTTATTGAGCCACGGAGCGCATTTGCTCATTTTGACGATGGGCGGACTTGGTGGCACAGCGCCTCCTGTTGTCTCGGAAGGCGTTGCCATTACGGATTATGTGGATCCCCTGCCCCAGGCATTGATTTTGACGGCGATCGTTATTTCATTTGCAGTTACATCATTTTTCTTGGTTCTTGCCTATCGGGCATACCAGGAACTCGGTACAGATGATATGAATTTAATGAGAGGAATTGAAGACCGTGATTAACTTACTTCTATTCCCTGTCATTATCCCTTTGCTGTTTGCTTCCATCCTGTTGTTTTTTCCGAAAAATATCCGCATGCAGCGAACTGTCGCTGCGATTGGAGCGGGGCTTGCCTTTATCGCAGGATTGTTCTTGCTGGCAAAAGTCAAAGCGGATGGCGTGCAGGCGGTCACACTTGGGAGCTGGGACGCTCCGTTTGGCATCACAATGGTATCTGATTTGTTTTCGGTCCTGCTGGTGCTCAGCGCTTCACTCATTGCCTTGCTCGTCATTTTTTATAGTTTCCAGACAATCGGCAAGGAACGCGAGCAATCGTTTTATTACCCAGCGGTACTGTTTTTGCTGCTCGGCGTAAATGGAGCGTTTACGACAGGAGATATTTTCAACTTATTCGTATTTTTTGAAGTGCTGCTGATGTCTTCATACATGTTGATTGTTCACGGCGGTGAAAAACCTCAGCTGCGGGAAACCATTAAATACTTGCTGGTAAACGTCATTTCTTCCGCATTCTTTGTTGCCGCTGTTGCCTTCTTGTATTCGGTGACCGGTACGTTGAATATGGCAGACTTGGCTGTGAAAATTCCACAGATTGAAGAAACCGGCATTTTAACCGTTATCGCCGTCTTGTTTTTGGTGGTCTTCGGTTTTAAAGCAGCCATTTTCCCTTTGTATTTTTGGCTGCCAGGTTCGTATAATGCTCCACCGGTTCCAATTTTGGCGTTATTTGGTGCATTGCTGACAAAAGTCGGCGTCTACGCCATCATGCGTACATACACGTTGTTTTTCACCATGAACATCGACTTTACCCATGAGCTGCTGGCAATCATTTCGATCTTGACCATTCTAGCAGGATGCGTCGGAGCCCTCGCTTATTTTGATGTAAAGAAAATTATCATTTACAACATCATCATTGCCGTCGGGGTCATTTTATTTGGGGTTTCCCAACTGAATGAAGCGGGAGTGGATGGCGCCATCTTTTACTTAGTGCACGACATGCTCATCAAAGCCGCGTTGTTTTTCTTGGTTGGCATTATTGCCGTCTTATTTGGAACAACTAATCTTCGTGAAATGGGCGGGTTGATGAAAAGCTATCCGGTTCTCGGCTGGGTTTACTTGGTAGCTGCATTCGGTTTGGCTGGCATTCCGCCACTCAGCGGCTTCCCAGGAAAACTGCTGATTATCCAAGGCGGCTTTCAAGGGCCGAACTTCTGGGGCAGCTTGGTGATTTTAGTGACCAGTTTGCTTGTTTTATTAAGCGTCATCCGCATTTTCGTTTATGCGTTCTGGGGAGCTCCCGTTCAGACCGTTTCCATTACAAAATCAGCTTATCAACAAATGTTCATTCCTTCCGTAGCACTCGTCATCTTAACGATCATCGTTGGCGTCGGTGCGGAACTGTTCATGCCGCTCATCTCAGGTGCCGGCGATGTGCTATTAAATCCATCCATCTATATAGATGCGGTATTAAAGGAGTAGATGGCGATGGCCTTACAAGTATTGCTTAATTTCTTTTTGGCGTTGGTGTGGATGTTTATGACCGTGTCGTTCACGCCAACCGGATTCGCGATTGGTTTTCTGGTCGGCTTATTGCTGATCGTATTGATGCGCCGTTTTTTTTCCTACCGGCTATACATTTTCCGCATCTGGGCCGTTATCTCCCTGTTCTTTTTGTTTATTAAAGAATTAATTTTGGCCAACTATTCGGTGTTTAAACTGGTGATTCAGCCACGGCTTTCGATTCGCCCCGCCATTTTCGAACTGGAAACGGAATTGGAGCGCGATTGGGAAGTGACCTTGTTGGCAGCGCTTATTACGCTGACGCCGGGGACATTGGTGGTCGCCATTTCCGATGACCAAACAAAGCTTTACATCCATGCAATTGATTTTGAAGATATCGAAGGCGCGGTTCAAGCGATCAAAACGACGTTTGAACGCGCAATTATGGAGGTGAGCCGCCCATGATGACGTTTTACTGGACTTCGCTCATTATTGTCAGCTGTGCATTCGCGGCTCTTTTATACCGTTTGATCAAAGGCCCGACTACTGCGGACCGGGTAGTGGCGCTCGATGCTTTAGGCGTCTCCCTTGTTTCCATTGTCGCGCTTTTGTCGATGATTATCGGAACCAAATTTTTCCTCGAAATCATTTTGCTGCTTAGCATCCTTTCTTTTATTGGAACGGCTGCATTTGCCAAGTTTATCGAGAGAGGAGTGATTTTCGACCGTGACAATCGCCGCTAATGTACTAATCATTGTATTTATAAGCGTAGGGGTCATTTTAAGCGTTGTAGCAGCCCTTGGCCTTATTCGGCTTCCGGATGTTTATACGCGGACCCACGCTGCTTCCAAAAGCTCAACAATGGGTGTTCTGACGATTTTATGCGGGACCTTCATCCATTTTACGTGGATTGAAGACCATTTTAATTCGGAATTGCTCATCGCCATTGTTTTCTTGTTCATCACGTCGCCTGTCGCTGGCCACTTGATCGGCCGCGCAGCCTATGTATCGGGCATTAAATTAGCCGATGTGACGGTGAGGGACGACTTGGAGCCTGTGCTTGGCAAAAAAGCGCTAAAGAAAAAATAAAACCACCAGCATCCGCTTGAAAACGGATGCTGGTGGTTTTTGCTTTATAGCCTATTTTATTGTTCTTCCGCCATTCTCTCAACGAGCATTGCCAATGTGCGCACCATAACCCCCGTGCCGCCTTTTGGCCCTAAATCATGAGGCGAATCCGCATCGGAAGTTCCCGCGATGTCCAAATGGATCCACGGTGTTTCTTCCGCAAATTCCCCTACAAAGCCGCCGCCGAAAATCATATGGCCATCGCGCCCTGGCGAGTTGTTCAAATCGGCTACATCACTTTTGCGGATGCGTTTTTTATCGCTTTCCGTAAGCGGCAAGCGCCAGACAAATTCGCCGGTTTCCATTGTCGCTTCCAAAAACGTTTCGAAAAATGCTTCGTCGTTCGTCAACGCGCCGGTTTTGTCTTTGCCGAGCGCTACGATGACGCCGCCGGTCAAAGTTGCCACGTCGACAATATGTGTTGCGCCAAGCTGCTTCGCATACGTAACCGAATCCGCCAGTACCAAGCGCCCTTCTGCATCGGTATTGAGGATTTCAATCGTTTTGCCGCTAAGCGACGTAATGACATCATCTGGTTTAAATGCGTTGCCAGATACCATATTGTCAGTTGAAGCGATAACCGCTACTACGTTTTTCTCCGGCTGCAATTCGCCGATCACTTTCATTGCGCCTAGAACTGCTGCCGCCCCTCCCATGTCGCCTTTCATGCCGACGATGCCGTCTTTCGGCTTCAAGGAATAGCCGCCGGTATCAAAGGTGATGCCTTTTCCGACAAGTGCCAAGGGGTTTTCAAACGCGTCAGTTGCTTTGTACTTCAAGACGATCAAACGCGGTTCTTCGACAGATCCTTGGTTGACTGCAAGGATTGCACCCATGCCAAGTTCTTCAAGTTCTTCTTTTCCAAGAATATCCGTTTCAAAGCCATATTCTTCGCCAAGCTCTTTTGCGTAATCCGCAAGCGCAGTCGCTGTCAGGATATTTCCTGGCATATTGACAAGCGTACGGGCTTCGTTAACTGACTCACCAAACACTTGGCCAATCGTTGCAGATGCTTCCACTTCTTCCGCGTCTTCTTCTGTGATCAAATACAGTGTTTCTACGCTGACGTCTGCTTCATTGGAAGAAGTTTTGTAATCGTCGAAACGGTAAGTACCCATCGCAATGCCTTCTGCAGCCAAGTAGGCCGCATTTTCAGCGGTGATATTATCATTTTGGAACGACTCCAAGTAAATGGCTGCATGTTTGATTTTTTTCTTTGCCAACTCTTTGCCGACTTGGCCAAATGCGGCCCGGATGTCGTCTTCCGTCAGTTTTTTTCGGTCATTCAATCCGACGAATAAAACCCGCGGAATGGAACCGGACAGAACCGGATATGTAGTCAATGATTTTAAGTCGAATGATATATCTTTTGTCCACTCACCAAGCATGCCATTAAAGCGCTCGGAAAATTCCGTCCAGCCTTTTGTATTTTCAGGATGGCGGCTTAGTCCGACAACAACGATTTCCGCTTCCACGTTTTCCATTTGTGCTTGTACAACCAAATTCATAAAAATCCCCCTTTAATTTGCTTTCCTTATCAGTTTATCATGTATTTCGTCCAGCGAGTAGTTCGGATTTCGAAAGAAAATGGTGAAACGACCTGGCCATTTGCTATGTTATACTAGCTTCATAACTTAGTCAGAGAGGATGATTGTTGGATGGAAGTTTTCTCAAATTTGCCTTTGATGGCAGCTCTTTTTGCAATTGTATTTGCCCAGTTCGTTAAAATTCCCATTCAATACATCGTCACACGGAAAGTGGAATGGAAGCTTTTCACATCAACTGGCGGCATGCCAAGCTCACACTCCGCAGCCGTTACCGCATTAACGACTGCCGTCGCCATTGAACACGGAGTGGATTCGACGATTTTTGCGGTTGCCGCTACATTTGCCGTTATCACGATGTACGACGCAACCGGCGTCCGTTTCCAAGCCGGCCAGCAAGCTTTGACAATCAATAAACTGCGGGATGATTTTAATATATTTGTAAACGAAACTATGTCTTGGACACAGAAAAAAGAAGAAGAGAAAATTGCCGAGCTGAAAACGCTGCTTGGCCATAAACCGAGCGAAGTGTTCATGGGGGCCATCACGGGTATTCTTATTTCATTCGCGTTTTATGCTATTTTCAAATAAAAACTGCCAGACCGATTGTTCGGTCTGGCAGTTTTTTTAGTTTAAAACATTTGATAACCCATTTTGCGCAAAATTTTCATGACAAAACCTGAAGTAATGGCTCCGGCAAAACCTGACAACAGCACCGCAATATCGGTACCAGTTAATGAAGTCAATGTATCGCCAAGCATAGAGAACGATTCGCCCGGGTTGGTAAAATAATCAAAAAAGCCGACATCATCGATAATCAGCAAGACCACTATTGGATAAACAATCGCCATAAGCCACGTCATGCGAAGCAGCATATTCAATAAAAAGCCGATCCCGAAAAACATCACGTAAAACAAAAGCATGGAAATAATTAATTGCACAATGGTAATTGAACTGTTCATAAATGCTAACCTCCGATATTCCTTTCATCAGTTTACCCGAAATGCCAAACGCTTTCAATCCAGCAACACAGAGTTCATCGCTTTGTCACTATTGCCAGAAAAGCGGAGGCGGCCATGTAGATTTCGACAGGCATAAGACAAATCGGCGAAGCGGCGCTTTTTGCCGCACAGCCGAGATGGCTTATGACCCCGAGAATCTGGCCGCCGGAGCTGGACAATCAGAAAAGCGGAGGCGGCCGTTTAGGTCCGACAGGCATAAGATAGACCATCGAAGCGGCGCTTTTTGCCGCACAGGTGGATTGGCTTACGTCCCGAGGACCTGGCCGCTGGAGCTGGACAATCAGAAAAGCGCAAGCGGCCATGTAGATTCGACGGGCATAAGACAAATCGGCGAAGCGGCGTTTTTTTTGCCGTACAGCCGAGATGGCTTATGACCCCGAGAATCTGGCCGCCGGAGCTAAACAATGAAAAGCGGACACTAGAACATAATTGCTAAATGGAAGCTTTCCTTAAAAAAATCAGCAAAAAACCTGTATAGAATTATTCTATACAGGTTAATTTGATGTACATACTATTCTACTTTTCTTAATTATTGGCAGCAGGTTTATTTCTTACCAGATCCTGAACAGCAGGAGCACGTTTCTGAACCGCCCAACCGCAATTGGAAATAACCTTTTCCTGCGCAATATGGACATTGATTGGCTGCTGGTTTGGCTACTTTAAAAAGTCTCATCCGAAACACCTCCCTGTTCTTTGTTTGTAATATTCTGATAATATAACACACAGAAAAACATTATGCAAGAATAAAAAAATATATGTAAACGGATACATTATAGAGTTTCTTGGTTTTTCTCTTTTATTCTTCTTTTATCACTGTTTTTTAAAAAATAATTTATAAGCCGTGTAGCCAAAAACCTCGCCAGGATCGACGTCTTCGATCGATTGAAACCCTTCTTCGACTACATACGAAGCCATCTCATGAAGCATGACCGAAACATCTTGGTCCTTGGCTAACTGTTCAGGCGAGAGCCAGGCTGCTTCATATAATTCAGAAAGCTGAACATCGAATGCGCGGCCTTCATCACGGGTTTTCAACAAAAATATCGCCATGTTGTCACTAATTCCTTCACGTATGACGCCTGAGCGAAAGCCAATCATGCCTAGCACTTCACAGTCGATACCGGTTTCTTCTTTGACTTCGCGCACCACTGCTTGGTCGATTGTTTCATTCTGCATGACAAATCCTGCCGGCAGCGACCACTTGCCTTTTAAGCCACCATATCTTTTTTTGACGACTAACCATTCCGATTTTTCATTAACTACTAATCCGGCAGCTGCCAGCCAGACATTGCCGCGCTCTTGTTTTGCCATTTCAAACAACTCCTTTATGTAAAAAAAGCCCCCGTAAACGGGAGCTTTCCTTTGGATTACAATACGTTGAATTTACCTTTTTTCATTACAAGACCTGCTCCGCCGATCATGAACAATGCTCGGTTATCAATCATTTTTTTCATGAATGACGCACGTTTGCCAGTCACTTTCTTGCCGAATACAACGCCAATTGCGTCATCTTCACCAAGCGAGCAGACCGTACCTTTCAAGTCTGGTGTGAAAGGATGTGTTGTTTCGCCTTTAATTAAGGCGTTGATGTTTTTCGCAACCGATTCCCCTTGCTGCATTGCAATCTGTGCAGTCGGTGGATACGGGCGGTTTGTTTCTTCGTTGATCATCAATGCGCAGTCGCCGACTACAAAGACATCAGCAAATCCTGGCGCGCGCAAGTCGCTTTCCACTTTAACGCGGGCACGCATGCTTTCGATTTGGCTTGCTTCTAGAACGCTGCTTCCGCGTACGCCTGCTGCCCAAACCACTGTTCCCGCTTCGATGAATTCAAATTGATCGTCGCCTTTTTTAACTTTAACGCCTTCAGGAGTCGCTTCCACAACCGGAGTTCCAATCGAGAATTCGATGCCTTTTGCTTCCAAGTGCCCAACTGCATAGCTGACAAGTTCGGGATCGAAACCAGGCAATACCATTGGAGCCGCTTCAACACAAACGACACGGACTTTTTCACGTGGAATATCGTATTCTTTGCAAAGCTCAGGCACGCGGTTCGCCAGTTCGCCAAGGAATTCGATGCCCGTGAATCCAGCACCGCCGACTACGATCGTCAAACGGCTGTCGTTTTTAACGTCTTCCGTTGACCATGTAGCGAATTGGTATTCGATATGCTCACGGATATAACGAGCAGCTTTTACGTTGGCAATAGAAAGCGCGTATTTATCAAGGCCTTCGATTCCGAAAGTTTCTCCTTCAAATCCAAGCCCAACGACAAGGTAATCATATGTAAATTCGCCATTGTCAGTTGTTACTTTTTTTCCTACAACATCAATTTCTCCAACAGTCGCTTGAACAAATTTCGTTTTCACGCCGTCAATCACGTCTTTGATATCGTAACGCACTTCTTCTGGAAGCAATGTTCCTGCAGCAGCTTCATGAAGCCATGTGCTTTCGTAATGGTATTCGTTTTTATTGATCAATGTAATATCTGCGGCATCTGTGCCCAGAACTTTTTGCAAGTTTACTACAGTAGTCAAACCACCGTAACCTGCTCCTAATACTAATATTGACGGTCTTTTCAACACAATCGCAACCACCTTCAAGTCAATTTTTAAATCGGAAATGCAAAATGTACAGAATCCACCCGATTCCGATAAACATCTAACTTCTATATTAGACCTTTTACATTGTGATTTCAACTGCTTAAGCCACAATTGGAAGGCTTAACTGCTTGAACGTCAAGCTTCTGACGTAATTGGAAGCTAAGTGTGCAGAGCGACCGAAGCGTTGTGTAAGGAAACCCCTGTGGTTCAACTCATATATAACAAAAAGCCCTTCTCATTGTGAATAAAACCAGTGAGAAGAGCTTTTCCATTGGGCCTTAGCAGTTTTCCGGAGTCCCAGCTTTTTTTGCTGTACGGAAAGAAGTCCCACAGCCGCATGAAGCGATCGCGTTTGGGTTTTCAATCGTGAAGCCCCCGCCCATCAACGACTGCTTGTAATCAACGATGGTGCCGTTAAGTATAGGCGCATCATCTTTTGCCACTAAAATCGGAATGCCAAATTGTTCGTATGCATCATCTGCAGGCGTCTGCTGTTTTTCAAAGCCCATTCCGTATGTCAAGCCGCTGCAGCCGCCGCCTTTTACCGCGACGCGAAGAAACGAACCTTCTTCTTCGTTATGGCGCATCATTTCTTTTATTTGAAAAGAAGCTGCTTCTGTAATTTCTACTACTTGTACCATCCAAATCACTCCCTTAAAAATATGATAGCAGGTAATGATTCCCTGCTTCAAGTGAACGAACTCGGCTGGAAACGCTCTAATTTTTTCATACATAAAAAGGGACCTATAAAAGGTCCCTTGGCATTAAAATACTTGTTCTACTTCTACAACGCCAGGAACTTCTTCCATTAACGCGCGTTCAATACCTGCTTTTAATGTAATTGTCGAACTTGGGCAGCTTCCGCATGCGCCGAGCAGACGAAGTTTTACAATTCCATCTTCCACGTCAACAAGTTCACAGTCTCCTCCGTCACGCAAAAGGAATGGACGCAATTTATCTAAGACTTCCATTACTTGATTTTCCATCATAGCTTCAGTCATTTATATCGACTCCTTTCATTATAATCATTATAATGTGATTAGATGGAAAAAGCCACTAATGAATTCACAGGAGGTTTACGATTATGCCGAAAGAATTATCGATTGAAGTTTACGGAACTGAGGTAATTTGTGCGAGCTGTGTAAACGCGCCGTCTTCGATTGACACGTATGAATGGCTTGAAGCGGCGATTTCACGGAAATACAAAGACCAGCCGTTTTCAATTACGTATATCGACATTGAGAAACCGCAAACCGAACCGCATCAAAAAGATTATGCCGAACGCATTTTGGAAGACGAATTTTTCTACCCGCTAGTCCTTGTTGAAGGCGAAGTGGTCGGCGAAGGCTATGTGCAGTTAAAGCCTGTTTATAAAGAACTTGAAAAACACGGTTTTGTAGCCGCTGAATAAAAAACGGCCAGTTCAAAAGTGAACTGGTCGTTTTTTTCAGCCATTATGCCATTTGTACATCCATAATACGCCCGACTTCATCAAACGGGCAATACGTCCGGTTACGGTGCGGTCTGCCAAATAAGCAAATCCTTGCTTTTTGCCGAGTGATCCAAGGAAGCCTTTCAGCTTGATCTCGGGCATCGTCTCAGGAAGCGGTTCGCTTCTCCAAGTCGCTTTCAGCACTTTGACGATTTGCTCGGCTTGTTCTTCTGCGAGCTGCGCAGAAGGCGACATCGGCAATGCTGCACAGTCCCCTACAATATAGACATGCTCATCGCTCGGAAGCTGATGGTATTGGTTGATGACAACGCGTCCGCTATTGTCAGTCTCAAGGCCAAGGTTACGCACCGGCTTGACCGGCTGGATCCCAGCTGTCCAAACAACGGCGTCCACGGGAATGGTTTCTTCGTGGTTATACAGCATTTTCGGTTCTACTTTTGTAATGTTGGAGCTTGGTATCACTTCAACGTTATTGCTTTCAAACCATTTCTTCACAAAATTGCTCAAGCGCTCTGGAAAATCGCGCAAAATCCGCGGGCTGCGGTCAAACAATTTAATGTTCAAGTCTTTGCGGCTTTCCCGCAGTTCACTGGCCAATTCGATTCCACTTAGTCCAGCACCTACGACGCCGACAACTGCTCCCGAAGGCAAGCCTAAAAGAGTTTGATAGGTTTGGCGTGATTTCCCGATTGTTTGAATGCTGTACGTGAATTCTTCAGCACCAGGTACGTTATGGTATTTGTCTTCACAGCCAAGCCCGATCACCAAATCATCATAGGCGACCCGTTCCCCGTTTTCCATAAAGATGCATTTTTCTTCGAGGCCGATTTCCAAAATCTCACCGTGAACAATAGTCAAACGGTCATGTTCCGGAAATGGCACGCGGACTTCATGATCGGATTCCGTGCCAGCAGCAAGCGCGTAAAATTCCGTTTTCATGCTGTGGAACGGAGTGCGGTCGATTAATACGATTTCCCAATCGAGCGGTAAATTGTTTGGCAACAAACGCAGCAATATCCGCATATTGCCATATCCTCCACCAAGTAAGACTAATTTTTTCATAAAAATCTCCTTTGTTTATCTACTGTCTACATGTTTTCTCATGTTTGAGTATAGCTGATTGTGATAACTTTCACAATATCTTTGAATAAAATCAATTAATTGACTCCGTACTGAAAAAAGAGTAGGATTTCAAAGTAGTGAGGTGAGCGAAATGAATCCAATCGTTGAATTTTGCGTCAGCAATATTGCCAATGGCGCACAGGATTCTTTTGAAAAACTAGAACGGGATCCGAATTTGGATGTCTTAGAATATGGCTGTTTAAGTTACTGCACCAAATGTGCAGAGTCCCTATATGCTTTGGTCAACGGTGAAATTGTCGAAGCGGATACACCGGAAGAATTAACACAAAAAGTTTATGATTTTATTGAAGAAAACCCATTGTTTTAAGCCGTTGAAAAACGGCTTTTTTTTTATTTAAAGAGGCTGGCATAAATGCACCGGCCTCTTTTGCGTTTAAAGGAAGAATATTTCTAGTAGTCTATACCCCAATTTCTAAACCTTATACATACTGAGATTCTCTAAAACATATGTAGGCTGTACACTTTTTTTCAGGACGTCTTCCATCGACGTCACACCCGTATTGACGTGAATCGTATCGATGCCAAAGTTGATTCCCACTTGGATATCCGTGTCGTAATTATCGCCGATCATCACCATTTCGCTCTTATCAAAGCCATAGTCCAGCATAATCGTTTCAAGCATATGTATTTCCGGCTTGCCAATGAAAACCGGTTCAATGCCTGTCGAAGCCGCAACGAGCGCTGTGTAAGCGCCGTTGCCAGGAATCAGCCCTTTTTCAGAAGGAAAAGCCAAGTCTCCGTTCGTAGATAAAAAAGCGGCGCCATTTCGGATTTCCAGGCAAGCCTTTGCCAGCTTGTCGTAATTGATGTCGCGGTCAATTCCCATTAGGACAACATCTGCATTTTCTGTTACCAGCTCCACCCCTTCTTGCAGCAGCGACTGCTCCAATCCGGCAGATCCAATCATGTAAACCGTTTGGCCGGGATACCAGCGCTTGACGTATTTCGCTGCAGCGATGGCTGATGAAATAATGCGCGGCTCTTCGGCTTTAACGCCAAAATGCGCCAGTTTATCCGCCAATTGCTTTTGCGTCATTGAAGCATTGTTCGTCACAAAAAACGGCTCGATTCCATTTTCCTGCAACGCTTCGATAAATTCAATCGCTTCAGGAATAGGGTCTGTCCCCCGGTAAACCGTTCCATCAATATCCAAGCAATACGCTTTATAATTTTTCATTTAGATCCTCCGGAATAAACGCGGATACTGGACCTAGTTCATGGACCAAATAATGCTCCACTTTTGGGCCGAACTGGTTTAATTCGTTCAAGCTCTCGTTTAATACCGCTTGCAGTTTCTCGTGATCCGCTTTCATGAACTCGCGTACGAGCATCTTGCGCAAGGAAATCACTTGTTTTAACGGACCATCCATTTCCGGAGTGATGACTTTCTCATCTGTTAAAATATCGATGATGTCGTCGTAGCTTCCTGGGTCACGCATGATAAAGCCGTCGATCATCGTATTTCCGACATCAATAATCGATTCCACCACATTATGTGCCAAGCGTTCTAACGCCAATTGGTCTTCAAGTGAAGTCCAACTCTCTTTTTCTTTATAAAGGTTCAATAGCGAATTCATATAAGCAACCGTTTCGGTAATTTTGGATCGATCAATAAAGTACATAATTTCTCCTCCGTTTTTCTTGTCTACCCCTCGGGTTTATTCCTCTTTATCATATCATACGACTCAAAAAAACCCTCGGCGGACTATGCGTCCGTTTCGAGGGTCTCTTCTTGTACAACTTCTTGTACTGGTTCAGGTTCGCGTTCTGCTTTTCCAACTTTTTGAATAACAAAATAAGCGCAGCCAAAATTACAATATTCGTATAGATAATCTTGCAGTGTGCTGATTTTAGTATCGTAGGTCGCTTTTTGGTTGGTGTCTTCAAAAAAGCCTTTCAACCGAAGCTGGCCATAGCCCCAATCCCCAAGAATAAAATCATATTTCGACAAAATTTCGCTATACCGGTTGGTCAATGCTTCTTCTTGAAACCCTTCCCGGTAATCGGTGATTATTTCGTAATTCCACTGATCAATTGTTATCATAGTTTCCACCATCCATTAGCTGTTCAAAGCAGCTATTTGTAAACTTCTTCGCCACTGCCGTTCCTTTGCCGCCGCATTCGGCAGACTGCCTCTATATTATGATGCAAAATGTCCAATTTTGCATCCATCAAACGTTCCAAGTTTTCAGATCAATTCCAATAGCAGTAGGCAAACTTCAATGGCCGTAAACGGATTTTCCATTTGACCGATCGGACCGTCTCCGCGAACATCGCAGAGCCGCCGCCTTTTCAATCTTCTCGCGCTCCCAATGTACCATAAACTCGCTTCTTCCCACAAGTCATTGGGAAATTTATCCACAACTTCATATGAAAACCCTCAGGAGTTTTTGCTCCTGAGGGCCACAGTTTCTTATACGCTGCTTTTTGCTTTTCTGCTTGTGCTGACGGCGTGGATAATACTCGCTACTAAACCGCCCCAAATGATGACCATACCGATAATCATAACTACGATTGCGCTTGTCGACATCGTATAATCCCCCTTTTATTCTTCTTCTTTAAATTGCGCATAATCTTTATGCCATTTTCCGAAGGACGCCAGTACACCAAAAATGATGGCCGCTGCTGCAACCGATACTCCAGTTGAAAGAATAAACATATCGGTATATCCTTCGTAGTTTCCAGTTTCTGTATCAAATTGTTGCAAAATATTGGTTTTAAACAAACCGAACATCATGTAGCCGAGGACTATTGGCGTTACGATGCCTAAGCAGAATTTCCACCAGCCCCCAAGGCGGATATCGGAAATTCCATTGGCGTGCTCGCGCAGCATATTCGCTTTGCGGAACACCCATACCACTAAAACAACTTCTACTAAACCAATGAAAGCAACCCCAAATTGGTTGATGAAGTAATCGATTACATCAAGGAAATACAAACCGCCTTGAGTAGCAAATAAAATTGAAATCAATGCAGCTAACCCGCCGCCGAAAGCTAATGACTTGTTGCGGGTAATGCCGAACTTTTCTGAAACACCGGCTACGTAAGTTTCAGTAATGGAGATCAAGGACGTTAATCCGGCAAGAGTCAATGATAGGAAGAAGAACGCGCCAAACAGTCCATTAAATCCTGGGAACTCATTGATGATCTGCGGGAATACAACGAATGCCAGCCCTACACCAGCTGTAGCTACATCAGAAACTGCCACACCCGATTGGTTTGCCATGAACCCTAATGCTGCAAAAATCCCGATTCCAGCAAGCAATTCAAATGCTGAGTTGGCAAATCCAGTAATAAACGCATTGTTTGTCAGATCCGATTTTTTCGGAAGGTAACTTGCATAAGTGATCATAATTGCGAATGCCACCGATAAACTAAAGAAAATGTGCCCGTAAGCCGCAACCCAAACCGACGGGTCCATAATGGCATCGAAATTCGGTTTGAAGAAGGCGTCAAGCCCCATCATTGCGCCATCTAGAGTTACAGCGCGCAAAACGACCGCTAGGAAAATCACGACAAGCGTCGGGATGAAAATCCGGTTCGCCACTTCAATTCCCTTTTTAACTCCGGCAAACAAAATTCCAAGCGTAATGACCCAAGTGATGGCGAGTGGAATAAATACGCCCCATACAATGCTGCCCGTTTGTCCTGGCTGCACCGTTAAATGCAGAAAGTCATTGAACAAGAATCCTTCTGTGTCTGTTCCCCAGGCTTGATTGAATGAGAAAATGGTATAGCGAATCGACCAGGCGATAATGACAGCGTAATAACAGGAAATGAAAAACGACACAAACACTGCCCACCAGCCAAGCCATTCCATTTTTTTGCCGGTCATTCTAAAGAATGATAATGGCGCCGATCCACGAAACTTTTGTCCAATGGTGAATTCCATGATTAAAATTGGGATTCCTGCTGTGAGCAGAGCGAATAAGTACGGTATAAAGAATGCTCCTCCACCATTTTCATAAGCGACGTACGGAAAACGCCAAATGTTTCCTAGCCCTACTGCGGAACCGATTGCAGCCATGACAAACCCGGCCCTTGTCCCCCATTGCGAACGTTCCATCTTTTTTCCCCCTTGGCCAACTTCCATATTTCTAACAGAAAAATAGGAAGTTTGTTTATTTTCAGATTATTAACTAATCTAAAAATAGTATACCGAGGGGAACTAATAAAGTAAAGATGAATTATTGAAAAAATGCATAAATTATCCTCTGCATAATAAAAAGCGAAGAATCAACTTCTTCGCTTCCCTAAACACCTTTGATATCAACGACTTTTATTATTTATAATCTTTTTTGTTTAAAAAAGAATAGTATTAGTAAAATATTTATCTTTGGTAAATATACAAACTGTCGGTTGCTACTAGTCTAATAAGATCATTTTTTTATGGCCTTGCTCTGAAAAAACTGGCTGAAAACATCCCGAAGAAATTCCGGCATAAAATACGTTTTCGGCGCTCTTTTTAACGCTGGAAAAAAATAACCGAACGTGAATAAATCCAGCGTAATCAGCCGGTACAGTTGATCAGACAAAACCAGTTCACCGTTGACATAAAGCCTATGCCCTTCTAATTTCATATTGGCATGAATAATTTTCCCAAAAATTGCCCCTCGGAAACCCAATCCTTTTAATTCGATATGCGGCCATTCCTCGTTTAACGATTGCAAGTATATTTCTTTTAGCTCGGCCCCTGTGAGCTCGATCAAACATGGGTTAATCGGATGCGGCAGCAATTTATGGAAATCGTAGCGGGTCATTTCCCCTTCTTGCATATCGCCCATGAAAATGCCTGCGTTAAAAAGGGCACAATCCGCTTGAGCAAATTCAATCAAAGCCTGGCCAAAAAGCTCGGACATCATAGAATCCTTGAACCATTCAGCTTTCAATTTTTCTTCATTATAAAAAATCGGAGCCATCAGCTGTTCTTTGCCTTTCTTAACCAAGCACTCATCAAATGACTCATCGGGGTTGCGCAGGCTGGAAGTTTCAATCAAATCGGCTTTTTTATGCTTCAAGGAATTTTCGATGGTCACGTGTCCAATATAAGCACCAAATTTACCGGCAGCCCCAAGAAGCGTATTTCCGATCATTTTGCCTTCATGGAATATATGGTGCGTATGGGCACCAAGGATCACGTCTATGTCCGGGCATACTTCTGCGAGCAGTTCATCTTCTTTTACGCCAAGGTGCGACAAACAAATGATTAAATCTGTTTGCCCTTTAATATCTTCTACCGCCTGGATGATTGCTTCTTTGCCGTCGCTGATCTTCCAGCCAAGGCGCTTATAAAACGGGGTAAATTCGGCGGTCGCACCAACGAGTCCAATTTTCACGCCGCCTTTTGTTTCAATAATATGGTAAGGTTTCGCCCAGCTTGGCACTGCGCCATCAGCGTCTTTTAAATTGCCGACAATGACGTCGAAATCGGCTTGGACATACAGTTCCCCCAGTTCTTCTTTGGACAGCGTAATGCCTTCGTTATTACCGATTGTTGCAGCATCGTAGCAAGCGTCGTTGAGCAACTCAACATTGCCTTTTCCTGCCGTCCCTTCAGAAAAAGGATGGGAACGGTCGACGTGATCGCCAATATCTAGGATCAAGCAGAAGTCCCCTTCTTCTTCGTGCCACCTTTTGCGCTCCGTCAATAAAGCTTTAATGCTCGGCCAGTTGGTGAAGTGGCTATGCAAATCATTTGTATGATAAATGTGAATGGTCTCGCTCATGAAAACACCTCTTTAACTGAATAACCCTTCGTATATGGAACGCACGCCCAAAACCAATAACGCCAATCTCAAAATGACGACCAATGTATCGGAATTGAGTTTTTTGTTTAATGCCGCCCCGATTTTCGCCCCAACATAAGCGCCCGGCACGACGGCAATTGTATACATCCACGGCACATTGCCGAGAGAAATATGGGTGATCGAGTTGACAATGGAGGATAAGAAAACCATGAACATCGATGTTCCAATCGCGACATGCGGAGGAAATAAAAACAGCAAGATCATAGCGGGAACAATCATCGAGCCCCCTCCAATGCCAAACAATCCGGAAGCAAAACCGATGCCAAACGTCAGCAGCATGGCAAACCAGATCGGGTAGCCATATACGTATTCTTTGTTTTCTTTGTCAACGAACGTCGTTTTCATTCCATGGTCGACAAACCAATGGACAGTTTTTAGCCGATCCCGAACCAATAGCAAAATCGCCAAAAGAACAAGCAAAATTCCAAAATACAAATTGAAAGACGGCAAATCAAGATTTTTGTTGACGAATGCCCCGATGACGGTGCCCGGTGCACTTCCGATAAAAAAGATAAAGCCGCTTCGGTAATCAACTGTTTTAACTTTCATATAAGAAAGTGTTGAAGACAGTCCGGTAAAAATCATCATGACTACCGATAAACCGACGATTTTCTGCGGCGACAAATCTGGGAAAGAAGCGACAGCTGTTCCGAGGAACAATAGCGATGGCACGAGGATGACACCCCCACCAAGGCCAATGAGCGCTCCAACAATCCCTGAAAATAACCCAACAATCGCCACAAGAACAAAATCCACTTAAAATCCTCCTTCAAACAAATCCATTTGTTTCGGCGCCAAGTTATCGTATTCCAAGCTGTTCAACGCTTTAAACGCTTTTGCGTTTCCTGCAGCATGGCCGCCGGAATTGTTATTAAAAATTACGTAGACATTTTCGGTTGTCTCACTCAGGCTATTAACCGCCCTGCTGATTTCCGCTAATTCTTCTTTGTTGTAATCATACAAATAACGCACTTCGCGCCATTTCTGGCCATGCCCAGGGCTGAGCCAGCCGTGGACATTGCGGCCGTGCAGGCGCAGCAAGACTTTGTCTCCCCGCGTCGATATCGGCACAAGCGGAATTGATCCATCGCCTGCCTGCGGTTCATCGCAAACCGAATGGATTAAATTGTTTTCCCGCAAAAACTCCAAAGTTTTTTCACGAAGCTCCGGTGCATACCACGATTGATGGCGAAATTCGATCGCCAAATCAAATTCCTTCAGCTTTTCCGTAATTCCCCGGATTTGATCAACGTTTTCTTTTTTGCAATCAAACCATGGCGGAAATTGGAGAAGCACCATCGCCAATTTGCCGGCTTCTTTTAATGGCCGAACCGATTTGATGTACGCTTCGAACATCGCTTCGTCACTTTCAAACGGATTTTCACCGCGCTGGTGCCCGGTCATCCCTTGATACGCTTTGACAATAAACTGAAAACCATCCGGCGTTTCATTGATCCATTTTGTAATGTTACGCTCTGGCTGCACCGCATAAAAGGAAGAATCCAATTCCACAATGGGAAAATGGGCACTGTAATCGATTAACCGTTCGGTTTTTTTAGAACCTGGGCTATAGACATCCGGATGGTCTCCCCATCCCGTTAATCCGATAGAAATCATCAAATCGCCTCCAACTTTCACTGTTTGTTTATGATAGCATCGTTTGCCTTTTATCGACGCGCAAAGCAGCGTATATGAAAAAACAGGTTTGTAATGTCCGTTCCTTTCCTTTAATGCTACACTTTTCTCAGAAGACTTTCTAGGAGGAACTCATGATGCCAAAAGATTGGAACAATGAAGGAATTATTGAAAAATTTGAAGCGCACCAAAATGCAGAAAACGCTGGGCCAATGGCAGCGTATATGAAAAACCAGTTTCCTTTTCTCGGCATCAAAAGCCCGGAACGAAAACACCTTCTTAAAGAACATTTCACTGAATACGCCTTGCCTAAACCTGAACTGCTTTTTGAAGAAGCATGGAAGCTTTATCGCCTACCGGAACGCGAATATCAATATGCAGCACTCGCCCTCATGGAAAAAATGAAAAAGCTGCTGGGATTCGGTGATTTTCCGCAACTGCAGCTTTTTATCGAAACAAAATCCTGGTGGGATTCTGTCGATACAATCGCTCCTCACTTGGTGGGATCCCTCGTAAAACAAGACCGGGAACAAGGCAAACAAATTATGCTTGAGTGGTCGGAAGCGCCCAACATGTGGACAAACCGGGCCGCGATCCTTCATCAGCTTAAGTTCAAAAACGAAACCGACGCGAACTTATTGGCAGACATTTGTTTGAAGCATTCAGATTCAAGCGAATTTTTCATTCAAAAATCAATCGGCTGGGCGCTGCGCGAATATGCCAAATCCAATCCGGAATTTGTTCGAACCTTCGTTTCTTCCCACCCGCTAAAACCGTTAAGCAGACGAGAAGCATTGAAGCATATTCAATAGACAGGAAGTTTGGATAGCCTTCTAGTTACAGTTTTAGCGGAGTTATTTTGCGGAGTATCCGCCACTTAGCAACAATTAAGTTCAACTTATATAAATTTTTTCAACAAAATGAAAAACCCGGCGCAAGTTGCGCCGGGTTTGTTTTATTGCGATTAACCGATTGAACCTTCCATTTCGAACTTGATGAGGCGGTTCATTTCGACCGCATACTCCATCGGAAGTTCTTTTGTAAATGGTTCGATAAAGCCCATTACGATCATTTCTGTCGCTTCTTGTTCAGAAACCCCACGGCTCATCAAGTAGAACAACTGCTCTTCGGATACTTTCGAAACTTTCGCTTCGTGCTCCAATGACACGTTGTCGTTCAAGATTTCGTTGTAAGGAATTGTATCAGAAGTAGACAAGTTATCCATGATCAATGTATCGCATTCGATGTTCGAACGCGCGCCATCAGCTTTGCGGCCGAAACGGACGATTCCGCGGTACGATACTTTCCCGCCTTGTTTCGAAATGGATTTCGAAACGATGGAAGAAGAAGTATTCGGAGCCAAGTGAATCATTTTCGCGCCAGCGTCTTGGTGTTGGCCTTTCCCTGCAATTGCAATGGAAAGAGTCATGCCGCGGGCGCCTTCTCCGCGAAGGTAGACAGCAGGGTATTTCATTGTCAATTTCGAACCGATGTTGCCATCAATCCATTCCATTGTTCCGTTAGCGTCAACAAATGCGCGTTTCGTAACAAGGTTATAGACGTTGTTTGCCCAGTTCTGGATTGTTGTGTAGCGGCAATAAGCATCTTTTTTCACAACGATTTCAACTACTGCTGAGTGAAGCGAGTTGGTTGTGTAAACGGGAGCTGTACAGCCTTCTACATAGTGAACGCTTGCGCCTTCATCTACGATGATCATTGTGCGCTCGAATTGGCCCATATTTTCCGAGTTGATGCGGAAATACGCTTGAAGCGGCGATTCCACTTTGATGCCTTTTGGCACGTAAATGAATGATCCACCGGACCATACGGCTGTGTTAAGTGCAGCGAATTTATTGTCAGCAGCAGGAATAACCGTTTGCCAGTATTCTCTGAACAAGTCTTCGTTTTCACGAAGCGCGGCATCTGTATCTTTAAAAACGATGCCCATGTCTTCAAGTTCAACTTTCATGTTGTGGTAAACCACTTCGGATTCATACTGGGCAGAAACACCCGCCAAGTATTTTTGTTCTGCTTCAGGAATGCCCAGTTTGTCAAATGTCGCTTTGATTTCTTCTGGCACTTCATCCCATGAAGTTTGGCTCGCTTCAGATGGTTTTACGTAATACGTAATTTCATCAAAGTTAAGCGCCCCCAAATCGCCGCCCCATTGTGGCATTGGCATTGAGTAGAACAATTTCAACGCTTTTAAACGAGATTCGAGCATCCACTCGGGCTCGTTTTTGATACCGGAAATTTCTCTAACGATATCTTCTGTCAGTCCACGAGCAGATCGGAAAACCGATACATCTTTGTCATGGAAGCCATATTTATAATCACCGATTTCTGGCATTTTTTTCGCCATCGTCGTTCCTCCGTTCTTGTATTACGATTTGCGTTCGCTTTGCACGCCTTTTTCCATGGCTTTCCATGCAAGCGTTGCGCATTTGATCCGTGCCGGAAACTGGGAAACACCTTGAAGGGCTTCAATATCCCCTAAGTCAATTGTATCATCATACTCTTTGCCAAGCATCATATCCGAGAAGATATGCGAAAGCTGAAGAGCCGTATCGACATCTTTTCCTTTTACCGCTTGCGTCATCATAGAAGCAGATGCCATCGAAATGGAACAGCCTTCTCCGTCGAATTTTGCATCTTTTACGATGCCTTCTTCAACGTGCAGCGTCAATTGGATACGGTCGCCGCATGTCGGGTTGTTCATTTCAATGTTTACGCTATTAGCATCAAGGGTCCCTTTGTTTCTCGGTGTTTTATAATGGTCCATAATTACTTGGCGATAAAGTTGGTCTAAGTTTTTAGAAGACATCACTGAAATACTCCTTTGCTGAACGCAAGCCTTCTACAAGACGGTCGATATCCGACTCGTCGTTATAAACGTAGAAACTAGCGCGGGCTGTGGCTGTGCATTGCAGCCATTTCATAAGCGGTTGTGCACAATGGTGGCCAGCGCGTACTGCTATGCCGCTCATATCAAGAACCGTTGCTACGTCATGCGGGTGGACATCGGCTAAGTTGAAGGTCACGATGCCTGCCCGTTTTTCAGGATCAGTCGGTCCGTAAATTTGAAGGCCGCCGATTTCGCCCATGGCGTTCATGGCATAAGCCGCCATTTTGTGCTCGTGCTGTTCGATTTCGTGCAAACCGATTTCATTTAAGAAATCGATCGCTGCACCCAATCCAACCGCGCCTGCAATAATTGGCGTTCCGCCTTCAAATTTCCATGGCAATTCTTTCCACGTCGAATCATACAATCCAACAAAATCGATCATTTCTCCGCCGAATTCAACAGGTTCCATGTTGTTCAACAAATCTTTTTTGCCATATAAAACGCCAATTCCGGTCGGTCCACACATTTTATGGCCGGAAAAAGCAAAGAAATCGCAATCCAGTGTTTGAACATCGATTTTCAAGTGCGGAGCCGCTTGTGCCCCGTCTACCACCATGACCGCGCCATGTTCATGCGCAATTTGCGTCACTTCTTTGATCGGGTTCATCGTTCCTAAAACGTTGGAAACGTACATCATGGAAACAATTTTTGTCCGTTCCGTAACAGCGGCGCGGACTTGCTCTAATGAAATAGTTCCATCAGGATTTAAATCAATATATTTAAGAACAGCGCCGCGTTCTTTCGCCAATTGCTGCCACGGAATCACGTTTGAGTGGTGTTCCATGTACGTAATGACGATTTCGTCCCCTTCATTAACATTTGCTCTGCCATAGCTTTGGGCAACCAAGTTCAAAGCGGTTGTCGTGCCGCGAAGAAAAATCACTTCTTCGGTAGAGTCAGCGTTGATGAATTTCCGGACTTTTTCACGTGCGCCTTCATACATATCCGTTGCTCGGTTACCGAGGGTATGGACCCCGCGGTGGACATTGGCATTATCAAATTCATAGTAATGCGTCAATGCTTCAATAACTTGGACTGGTTTCTGCGACGTTGCTGCACTGTCTAAATAAACCAGTGGGTGTCCATTCACTTCTTGGTCGAGTATAGGGAAATAACTTTTGATTTCTCGATTCATCATTAGCGGACTTTCCTTTCGATAACCTCCGTCAATTGCTTTTTAACGCCTTCAATTGGCAGTACGTTTACAACCGGTGCCAAGAAACCGTGTATAACAAGACGTTCAGCTTCTTGTTTTGTAATTCCGCGGCTCATCAAATAGAACAATTGCAACGGATCCACGCGCCCTACAGAAGCAGCGTGCCCTGCAGTTACATCATCTTCATCGATCAAAAGAATCGGGTTTGCATCGCCGCGTGCTTGCGGGCTTAACATTAAGACACGTGACTCTTGTTCTGCGTTCGATTTGGTCGCCCCGTGTTCGATTTTTCCGATACCATTGAAAATGGAAGAAGCGGAATCCTTCATTACACCGTGTTTCAGAATTTGCCCATCGGAATTTTTGCCCCAATGAACCACTTTTGTCGTGAAGTTCTGTTTCTGTGAACCTCTTCCTACTACTACTGTTTTGGTATCGCCTGCTGAGTTGTCTCCAATAAGATGAGTCACATTCTCAGAAATCGTGTCGCCGTCGTTCATCAAGCCTAGTGCCCATTCGATGCGTGCATCGCGGGCAACAACGCCGCGGCGGTTTACGTAAGTCGTAAAGCCTTCCGCAAGAACATCAACTGCGCCATACGTGATATGCGCATTGTCTTCAGCGAAAACTTCAGAAACAATATTTGCCAATCCTTTTGCATGCGGAACTGTTGATAGGTAGTTTTCAACGTAGGTCACTTTGCTGCTCTTGTCAGCCACGACCATAACGTGGTTGAACAAGGAAACTTCTTCATCATCGTGAATGAACACAACTTGAACCGGCTCTTCAATTTCCACATTTTTTGGAACGTAGAGGAATACGCCGCCGTTCAAAAGGGCTGCGTGAAGAGCTGTCAATTTGTGTTCTTCCGCTTTGACTGCTTCTTTCATGAAGTATTTTCCAACAAGCTCGCTGTGTTCGCGGATTGCTGTGAAAATATCCGTCAAAATAACGCCTTTTGTTTTCAACTCTTCTGAAAGAGACAAATATGCGGGTGTATTATTGTGCTGAATGTACAGGTTCTTTTGTTCCAAGTCGACAATCGACTTCACGTCTTCAGGAAGCTCGTCCAATGATGTATACGTGGAGCTTTCTGTCGCATGAACAGGAAATTCTGTAAAATTCCAGTTCGTGATTTTCGTTTTATCCGGCTTTGGCAACGGCAATACCGCTGCTGCAGCCAATGCCTGCACGCGCAGTTCAGTAAACTCTTCAGGTTCCCTTTTAGAAGCCGAGAAGGAGCGCACTTCCTGCTCGGTCATTTTCATGTTCGTTTCAACCGTCACGTTAGTCTCCCCTTCCAATTATGCTTCTTGTCCTACGGTCTCGTCTTCAATTCCGAGTTCCGCTTTGATCCAGTCGTAGCCTTCTGCTTCAAGTTTGTGAGAAAGTTCTTCTCCGCCTGATTTAACAACGCGTCCTTGCATCATTACGTGAACATAATCAGGTGTAATGTAGTTTAACAAACGTTGGTAGTGAGTGATGATCAAGCAGCCGAATTCTTCGCCTCTCATTTGATTGACACCTTCTGCCACAACTTTCAATGCATCGATATCAAGTCCGGAGTCAATTTCATCTAAGATGGCAAACGACGGTTTGATCATCATCATTTGAAGGATTTCGTTGCGTTTCTTTTCCCCGCCTGAGAATCCTTCGTTCAAATAGCGTTGTGCCATTTCTTCTTCCATATCTAAAACTTCCATTTTTTTATCCAATTCACGGATAAATTTCATCAATGATATTTCATCGCCTTCTTCGCGTCGAGCGTTCATTGCTGAGCGCATAAAGTCAGCGTTTGTTACGCCTGAAATTTCGCTTGGGTATTGCATGCCCAGGAAAAGACCAGCGCGAGCGCGTTCGTCAACTTCCATCTCCAGCACATCTTCACCGTCTAATAGAATGCTCCCTGAAGTAACTGTATATTTAGGATGCCCCATGATAGCAGAAGCTAGAGTAGACTTGCCTGTTCCGTTCGGCCCCATGATTGCATGGATTTCACCAGTTTTAATAGTTAAGTTTACACCTTTTAAAATCTCTTTTCCTTCGATTTCAACGTGCAAATCTTGAATAACCAAAGTTGACATGTATATACCTCCATAAAGTTAATTTTGAATGGCGAACCATTCTTAATTAGTATCATTCTAATCTTAACCGAAATGGACCTTAGTAGCAAATCTTTAAACCGGAACGCAAGATGAGAATAAAACATTTTAAAATACAGTGTTTTCAACGGACCAACCTCTGATTCAAGCTGCATTTATCCCTTGTTTTTATTTTCAATGAATGAACACTAACTGAGAATACATATCAATAAAAAAAAGCCAATGCCTATAGGCAATGGCTTTTCTTATTAATCGCGGTGAACTTGTCGTTCGATTTGTGAAGCGATTTTTAAACTTTCTTTATAGTCGCGCTCGCGGCGCTGTTCTACTTTCACAAGCAAATCGGGGTTGTTGGCACATTCCTGAATGCCAAACCCATGTGCATCACGGAATGCGTGCTCCATCTTTTCTGTCTGTTCAAAGCCTTGAGAATCGATAATGAACCATTCCTTTCAGATTTTATATTCATTAACCTTATTCCCCTTTTTTTACTATTTAAACAAAAAAATATCCATAATAAAAAACCCGGCATCAAGGCACCGGGTTTTCCTATATTAATTTGATACTTCGTTTAGAATGCTTGAAGGAATCAAACCTTGTTCTTCGAGCATTTTGTTGAACGTTTCATCAGCTTCGACGAATTTTGCGTTTGCCGCTTCAAACGAAGCTTCTTTTGTCAATTCGTCTGCTTTCATATCGTATGACTCTTTAATAGAAGCAAGTGCCCCTTCGATATCGCCTTTTTGGTCAGCCAGTGCTTCAGGGATTTCAATTCCTTCTACCGCTTTGCCGGATTCTTGTGAAGCTGCAATTGCTGCATCTTTCATTTTTTGAAGGTCTTCCCCTTCTGGCAATGTGCCTTCCATCTGAGCAATTTCAAACGTGTTCAAATCCGCGTCTACTGCATTGATCGTTTGTGGAATGACCATGTAAAATCTCATTAACTCTTGTTTTGCATTTGGAGCTTTTTCCGTTGTTTTTGCAGTTTCTTTTGTTTCAGTTGCTGCTTTATCTTCAGTTGCGCTTTCTCCGCCGCATGCTCCTAAAAACAATGCCGCTGTTGCCCCTACTAGTAATAGTTTTTTCATGATGTATACTCCCCTTTAGTTGATTTCTCCGTAATAATAGCACAGCTATTACTGGGAGTATACAGTCGGCAAAATAGCCGGAATAAATCAAATAGAATCATTATTCTAACTAGTATGTCAGTTACTTCCCAAACTTTTTACATAGCTTCTGCATTGCGTGTTAGGTCATTTGCCTTGCTAATAAGAAATTCTCTTCCAGTTTCGCTAAATAAAGCTGCCTCAAATAAAAAAGCAGGCAAATTCAATTGAATTTGCCTGCTTCATTAAACTGATTTTTATTCAGCAGGTACGACCGAGCCGCCCCACTCTTCAAGCATAAAGTCTTGGATCTCTTTTGATTTCAACACTTCTACAAGTTTCTTGACGTTTTCATTGTCTTTGTCTCCTGCATTTACTGCAATGACGTTCACATAAGGAGATTCCGAGCTTTCAAGAGCAATGGAATCTTCTAACGGGTTGAGGCCGGCATCAATTGCGTAGTTTGAGTTGATCAATAATGCATCGCCTTCGCCTGATTCATACATTTGAACCAATAAAGCAGCTTCGTAATCAGCATCAAATTCCAAGTTTTTCGGATTTTCTACAACGTCTTTTACTTCAGCGGCTGTTTTGTCTACACCGTCTGCCAATTTGATCAAGCCTTCAGCTTCTAGAAGCGACAAAATGCGGCCATGGTCAGCAACCGAGTTGCTCATCAAAATTTGTGCGCCATCCGGAAGTTCGCTAAGCGATTTGTATTTTTTAGAGTAAACACCAATTGGTTCGATGTGGATTCCGCCTGCATTTTCAAAATCATAGCCAAATTCTTTTTTCTGAGATTCCAGGTACGGAATGTGTTGGAAGTAGTTGGCATCGATTTCACCTGATTCCAAGTCTTGGTTCGGCAACACATAGTCTTGATAAGTTTCGATTTGCAATTCCACGCCTTGTTCTTCAAGAAGCGGTTTTGCTTGTTCCAAAATGATCGCATGCGGCACGTTTGATGCGCCGACTTTCAATGTGCTGGATTCTTCAGAACCGCCTGAACCTGAATCAGATCCGCAACCAGCCAAAGCCAAGCCAGCGAGTAATGTAGTCACTAATAATTTTTTCATGTAAATCGTCTCCCTTTTTCTAGTTGTTTTTATATGGCAACGGCAAAACCGCAATCATCGTTTGTCTGAACGCGTCGTAATAAAATCTCCAATAAATTGGATGGCAAAAACAACAACCAATATTAAAATTGTAGCCATTAAGGTGACATCTTCGCGGCTTCGCTGGAATCCGTCAAGGAAAGCCAAAGTGCCAAGGCCGCCTGCGCCGATGATGCCTGCCATCGCTGTATAGCCGACAAGCGCAATCGCTGTAACTGTAATTCCTGAAATCAAAGCAGGCTTGGATTCCGGCAGCAGCACTTTGCGGATAATTGTCCACGTCGTAGCTCCCATCGACCGAGCAGCTTCAATCACCCCTTTGTCAATTTCTTTTAAGGCGATCAATACCATGCGGGCATAAAATGGTGCCGCACCGATGATCAACGCCGGCAAAGCAGCATTGGGTCCGCGAATGGTGCCAATTAAAAATTTCGTAAACGGAATCAATAAAATGATCAAGATGATAAATGGAATGGAACGGAAAATGTTGACAAATGCTCCGGTCAGCCAGTTGACAATTTTATTTGCCCAAAGCTGCCGCGGTGCCGTTAAGAATAAAAGAATACCGAGTACGAGTCCGATAATAAACGTAAAGATCGTCGACATGGCGGTCATGTATAGCGTTTCGACGGTCGCTTCCCACATTTTGTCCCAATCAACGTTTGGAAATAAAGATTCAATCATTTGCCATCACCTCTGTCTGGATGTTTTCGTTGTTCAAAAATGCGATGGCATTCGCAATTTCTTCACGTGTTCCTTTAAGCTGCAAAATCAAAGTTCCGTAAGCGCCTCGCTGGGTATGCGAGATTTTGCCTTGGACAATATTGACTTCGACTGGATGCGTGCGGATCAATTTTGTCAAAATCGGTTGTTCCGTTTGATCGCCCACGAACATGAGTTTTACCAAATCGCCAGTCGGGTACAATTCGCGCAAGTTTTTAATCGTTTCGCCCGAGTCTTCTGTTTCGGTCACTTGCGCCACAAAGCGCTTCGTAATTTCTTCTTTTGGTGACTGGAAGACGTTCAACACATCGCCCAGCTCCACTACCCGGCCGCCTTCCATGACGGCTACCCGATGGCAAATTTTCCGGATGACGTGCATTTCATGTGTAATCAAGACAATCGTCAAGCCGAGGCGTTTGTTGATGTCGACCAGCAAATCCAGGATGGAATCGGTTGTCTCAGGATCGAGCGCGGATGTAGCTTCATCGCACAACAGCACTTCTGGATCGTTCGCCAGTGCCCGTGCGATGCCGACGCGTTGTTTCTGTCCGCCGGAAAGCTGCGACGGATAGGCGTTCTCACGGCCCGTTAACCCGACCAACTCCACCAGTTCCATCACGCGCGCATCTCGCTTGTTTTTCGGCACGCCTGCGATTTCAAGTGGGAAGGCAATGTTTTCTTTTACTGTCCGCGACCACAGCAAGTTAAAGTGTTGGAAGATCATGCTGACTTTTTGGCGCGCTTTTCTCAGCTCTGCTCCTTTGATTGCGGTAATAACATGGTCGTTGATTTGAACCGTACCAGAGGTCGGCTTTTCCAATCCGTTCAACAAGCGGATTAAGGTGCTTTTTCCTGCTCCACTGTAGCCGATAATGCCAAAAATTTCGCCAGGCGAAATGGATAAATCGACGCCGTCAACGGCAGCAAGCGCCCCTTTCCCAGTGTCGTATATTTTCGTCACTTTCTTTAATTCAATCATTTTTTACAACTCCTACTCCAAAATAAATACCCTTCTGCACAGAACTGAGCAGAAGGGTATTCGCAAATGTATACGGACACCGTTCTCTCATCTCTCAAAGCTTTCGCTTTGCGTGAATTGGCACCATTTCATTTTCATGACGGTTGCCGGGCTTCATAGGGCACTTCCCTCCACCTCTCTTAATAAGAGTACGATATTAAGTTTTTCAATCAGAAATTCAATTTACCATGCACGGCGCGCTTCGTCAACCACTTTTAATTTTTTATATAAAAAAGGGACAGATTGGAACGCGTAAATCTTTTCTCTCACTAATCCATTCTCCGTAATGATCAGGCAAGGCACACTTTCTACTTCATACAAAGCGGCAATTTCCTGGACATAGTTCAAATTGGCTTTGCCTAGAGTCAAATCCGGCAGCAGCTCTTTGACGACATCAAGCATCTTCGTCGCCACTTGGCACGTTCCGCACATCGGCGTATACAAATAAAAAGCGGTGGTATCATTCGTATTTTTTTCTTTGATCCATTCTTTATGTGTCCATTCGTTCATTTCGATCATCCTTCGGTTAGTAGCTGATTGACCCGAATATTGGCGCTGATGAGCACATCGAGCAAGATGCGTATCGGGGTTGTTGCGACTTCTTTGTAGCTGCGGTTGATGTAAAAATGCCGCGCTTCGGGAAATTCACGTTTCACTAGCTTTCTCAATTGCTCTCCGGATTTGTCCGCGTCCACTAGAATGATGATATCCAATCCTTCATAGGGAAGCAGCAATTCCTCAAGCCTCGTGGCACTCACTGTGCCATTCGTGCAAAGAATCGTGACCGGTTCTGCGATAAGAGGCGCAATTCTTGATTTGTCCGTAAGCCCTTCGACAACAATCACTTTACCCATAGGTCGACACCCCGCTCGTTATGATAAAAAAAAGCGCCAAACAAGAGGCGCTTTTCGGGTCTTATTCATTTATCATTTTCTCATATTGCTCCGCTGTCATCAATTCATTGACCTCGGCATCGTTAACTTCTTCAACAACAACCATCCAAGCTTGCTCATACGGAGACTCGTTGACAAACTCAGGGCTGTCGTCCAGCTCAGAGTTGACTTCAACCACACGGCCGCTGATTGGCGCGTACAATTCAGAAACCGTTTTAACGGATTCCACACTGCCGAATGGCTGGTCTTTTTTCAGTTCGTCGCCAACTTGCGGAAGTTCAACAAATACGATATCGCCAAGTTCAGCTTGCGCAAAATGCGTAATGCCGATACGTGCAGTGCCGTTTTCGAGTTTAACCCATTCATGTTCTTTAGAATAACGAAGCTCTTGTGGTGTGCTCATCTAGACCCCTCCAAAATATGTATTGTGCTCAATTTCAGTTTGACATAATCATCTGTGAAATACAACAATCGTCTCGGCTTACTTCCAGGTATTTTCATAGTCCGCTTCTTTAAACCCAAGCGTCACTTTTTCTCCATCCCAGGCGACCGGACGCTTGATCAGCATGCCGTCTGAAGAAAGCAATTCCAGCTGCTCTTCTTCGCTCATCGTGCCCAGTTTGTCTTTTAGTCCAAGCTCCCGGTATTTCATGCCGCTCGTGTTAAAAAATTTCTTGAGCTCGGTGCCGCTCGCCTCGTAGATGGTGCGCAGTTCTTTAGCCGATGGCGGATCTTCCGCAATGTTGATGGCTTCATATTTAGCGCCATTGGCATCAAGCCATTTTTTGGCGTTGCGGCACGTCGAACATTTTGCGTATGCGTAAAATTGAATCATGGTAAAGCCTCCTTTTTCTTTAAGCTTAACAAAAGAACGATAAAAAGGCATGAAAGAAAATACGCCGGAATCAAATGATTCCGGCGTATTAAGGCGGTCGAGAAAATTTTGGCAAACGTCTCAATACGCTTAGGCGGACGCGTTCCGCGGGCACGGCCTTAGCCGCTTCACTCCCTTCGGTCGCTCCAGGGTCTTCGGCTCGTGCTGTCCCGCTGGAGTCGCCGCCTTCCGCTTCAGTCGAAGAGATAGTTCGCTCATAGTTTTCAGGAATAGAAAATAAATAATGGCTTAGCACACGTGAACTTCCCGGCTTATACTCGCCTTTCAACAGTGAGAAGCTGTATTAAGCTATGAGACGCTAGCGAGATAGCAATCTAGACAAGTATATTTACTACCTTTTTAAATAAGTTTTCACCAAGCTGAAAGCTCCTGAATCTAATGATTCCGGAGCTTTCACTGTTTGTAAATTTTTTAAACCACGTATTTTTCCACTTCGATCAATTTAACCGCAGCTTCGCGTTTTTTCGCAATGACGTTGTATGGCGTTGAACGCGTCAATTTGCGTAGAGCAGACAGCATCATGCGCTGGTTGTCACCTTCGATAGCGGCAAGCAATGTTTCTTTTGCATCTTTTTCGATTTTATCGAATGCTTCTTGGCAATAGATTTGTGTATACAATAGTTTTTGCTGCGCTTTTTCTTCGCCAGAAGCTGCAATTGCTTTTTCTGTGCGCAGAACAGCTGATTCCATTGCGAAAACGTTTGAAACGATGTCCGCGATGTTTACAAGCACTTCTTGCTCATGTTCCAATTTTGCTCCGTATGTTTGTGCGGCTAGGCCAGCTGCTAGCAACGCAATTTTCTTCGCGTTTCTAACCAAGTATTTTTCTTGAGCCAATGCTTCTGTGCCCACTTCTTCCGGCATCATCATCAAGAGCTCTTCTTGCAATTTTGTTGCGTGCTCAAACAATGGAAGATCGCCTTTCATTGCTTTGCGGATCAATGTTCCCGGAACCAGCAAACGGTTGATTTCGTTCGTTCCTTCAAAAATGCGATTGATGCGTGAATCGCGGTACGCTTTTTCAATTGCGTATTCTTGCATAAAGCCATATCCGCCGTGCAATTGAACGCCTTCATCAACAATGTAATCCAATGTTTCAGTGCCGAAGAATTTGTTCATCGAGCATTCGATGGCAAATTCCGCGATTGAATCGGCTACCAATTTGCCGTTTGCATGTTCTTCTTCTGTAAAGCCGCTCATGCGGTCTTCAAATAAGCCGACTGTGCGGTACACAGAGCTTTCAAGTGCATACAATTGAGACGCCATCGTCGCCAGTTTTTCGCGCGTCAAGTTGAAAGATGAAATCGGCGTTTTGAATTGCTGGCGCTGATTTGTGTATGGAATCGTGATTTCCATAGCGTGTTTCGCGCCGCCAATTGTGCCTACTCCCAATTTATAGCGTCCGATATTCAAAATGTTAAACGCAATGACGTGTCCGCGTCCTGCTTCACCCAATAAATTTTCGACAGGAACTACTGCGTCCTGCAAAATCAATGTGCGGGTAGAAGATGATTTAATCCCCATTTTCTTTTCTTCCGGCCCAACTGAAACGCCATCATAAGCACGTTCTACGATAAATGCCGAGAATTTTTCGCCGTCGATTTTTGCGTAAACAACAAATACGTCAGCAAATCCAGCGTTAGTAATCCATTGTTTTTCACCGTTCAAGACGTAATGTGTGCCTGCTTCGTTTAGTTTGGCAGTTGTTTTCGCGCCCAATGCGTCAGATCCTGAGCTTGGCTCAGTCAATGCGTAAGCAGCGATCATATCGCCTGTCGCTAAAAGCGGCAAGTATTTTTGTTTTTGTTCTTCGTTTCCGAAAAGAACGATTGGCAATGAACCAATCCCAACGTGTGCGCCGTGTGTAATTCCGAAACCGCCCGCTTTGGACATTTTTTCAGCAATCAACGCGGAAGCGATTTTATCCAGCCCAAGGCCGCCATACTGTTCAGGAACGTCTGCTCCAAGAAGGCCAAGTTCGCCGGCTGATTTTAATAGACGGACAGAATGGTCGAATTCGTGGTTTTCCAATTTCTCGACAACTGGCATTACTTCGTTTTCGACATAATCCTCAGTCGTTTTCGCGATCATTTTATGCTCGTCCGTGAAATCTTCCGGTGTGAATACCCGTGACAGGTCGGCCTCTTCGATTAAGAAACTGCCGCCTTTGATCAATGTTTTTTCTTGTTCCATTGTAAATTCCTCCTATTTTTCATTCTTAACTAACCGCTTCAGGCGGACGCTTTCCGCGGGCACAGCTTCCGCCGCTTCCCTCGCTCCGCTCAGTCCAGTGGCTTCAGCTCGTGCTATTCCCGCAGGAGTCGCCGCCTTCCACTTTTTTTCATAAAATCATATATTGGCGATCCGTCTTCACACATTAGACAATCGGTATTTCATTTTAGTAACAGATCATTGAATTAGTGATATGGAGCAAAACAGCGGAGACTCCCGCGGGACCGCGCAGTGTCGAAATCCACTCGGGCGTTTAGCCCGAGTTAGTTCGGCGCAAGCCCGCAGGAAAGCGAAGCTGTTTTGCGGAAGATCAACTCTAAAATTCAATTCACTTTTTACAGCATTTCAAAGACGCCTGCTGCGCCCATGCCGCCTCCGATGCACATTGTGACTACGCCGAACTGCTTGCCTTGTCGTTTCAATTCGCTCATCATGCGAAGCGTTAGAATAGATCCTGTAGCGCCTAGTGGATGGCCCAGTGCAATGGCGCCGCCGTTGAAGTTAACTTTGTCGATATCGATGTTCAAGTGGCGGATTACGCCAAGCGACTGAGAAGCGAATGCTTCGTTCAATTCCCACACGTCGATGTCTTCAATGGATAAGCCAGCCAGTTTCAAAGCTTTTGGGATGGCGACAATCGGTCCGATTCCCATTACTTCCGGCGGAACGCCGCCTGTTGCGAATGAAAGAAACTTCGCAATTGGCTTTAAGCCTTCCGCTTCCGCTTTTTCACGGTCCATGACTAAAAGTGCGCCTGCGCCGTCAGACGTTTGAGACGAGTTTCCAGCTGTAACGGTACCGCGTGCAGAAAATGCAGAGCGCAATTTGTTCAAAGTTTGGATTGACGTGCCGTGGCGGACGCCTTCGTCCATTTCGAACATGAACGATTTTTCCTGGTATTTATTGTTTTCATCAACAAAGCGCTTTGTCACTTCGACTGGCACGATTTCTTCGACAAAATGCCCTTTTTCGATGGCTGCTGCCGCTTTTTCATGGGAGCGGACTGAAAATGCGTCTTGGTCCGCGCGGCTGATGCCGTATTGCGTGGCCACTTGTTCTGCCGTATGGCCCATGCTCATGTAATATTGCGGCGCCGTTTCTGCTAATTTTGCGTTCGGGCGAATGACGTTCCCCATCATCGGCACCATGCTCATCGACTCAACACCGCCGGCAATGATTGCTTCCGCTGAACCGACCATGATGCGTTCTGCTGCATAGGCGATTGACTGCAATCCTGATGAACAAAAGCGGTTGATTGTTACTGCCGATACAGTTTCCGGCAATCCGGCTAACGCGCCGATGTTTCGGGCAATGTTCATACCTTGTTCTGCTTCCGGCATTGCGCAACCCATAATTAAATCATCGATTGGACCGTCATAGCCTCCAGCGCGGTTTAATGCTTCTTTCACAACCAATGCGCCAAAATCATCCGGGCGTACAGTTGCGAGAGATCCTTTTTTTGCTTTTCCGACCGGTGTCCGTGCACCGGATACGATTACTGCTTCGCGCATGTGTGTTTCCTCCTCTTATTCGTGCTGCCTGTTAGTTGCGCAGCGGTTTTCCTTTTACGAGCATGTGCTGCATCCGCTGTTGCGTTTTCGGCTGCGCCACTAAACTCAAGAATGCTTCACGCTCCAAATCGAGCAAGTATTGTTCGTCTACTAATGTGCCATAGGGAACTTTCCCTCCAGACAAGACAAATGCCAGCTTTTTCGCGATTTTCAAATCGTATTCGCTGATATAGCCTGACAAGAACATGCCTTCTGCCCCTAACAGCAAAGTTGCATATCCCGGTTCGCCTGTAACCGGCACTTTTTCGCGTCTCGGCGCTTGATAGCCTGTTTCATACAACGCCAAAGCTGCCTGTTTAGCATCGTAGATCAAGTGATCGCTGTTGACGCTGATGCCATCCACGAAATTCAAGAAGTTGTTTTCGCGCGCTTCGTCAGCAGAAGTTGAAACTTTCGCCATCGCAATCGATTCAAACACTTTGCTTGCTACGTTTTGGTAATCAACCAAGACGCCGTTTGGCAAGCCTTTCAAATGTTTGATGTAAAGCTCTTTGTTACCGCCGCCGCCAGGAATCAGCCCAACGCCTGCTTCCACTAAGCCCATATATGTTTCCATTGACGCTTGGATATGCGCTGCAGGAAGCGCAACTTCCGCTCCTCCGCCAAGCGACATGCCAAATGGCGCCGCCACTACTGGTTTATTGCTGTATTTGATTTTCATCATGGCGTTTTGGAACGCTTTTATCGTGAAATCAAGTTCGAAAATGTTATCGTCTTGCGCTTCCATCAAAATCATGCCAAGGTTTGCCCCGACACAGAAGTTTTTGCCTTGGTTGCCGATAACAAGCCCTTTGAAGTTTTTCTCAACTTCGTCAACGGCAAAATTGATCATTTGGATGATATCCAAGCCGATGGAATTCGACTGCGAATGGAACTCAAGTAGCGCAATGCCGTCTCCAAGGTCGATGAGGCTTGCACCTGAATTCGATTTAATGACGCCATGCTTTTTCTTGTAGCGTTTCAAGTCGATCGCTTTTTCGTTGACCGGCACTGGCTGATAATCGGTGCCGTTGAAGAAATGAAGATCGCCGTCCACTTCTTTATAGAAGCTTTCGTTTCCTGAATCGAGCAAGCTTTGCGCAAATGCCGGAATGTCATGCCCATCTTGTTTCATTTTTTCGACGGATTTGGCGACGCCAATTGCGTCCCACGTTTCAAACGGCCCTTGCTGCCAGCCGAAGCCCCATTTCATGGCGTTGTCGATTGCGACGATGTCGTCTGCGATTTCGCCCGTCAATTCAGCAGAATAGCGAAGTGCTGGAGACAAAATGCTCCAAAGAAGTTCACCGGTCCGGTCTTCTGCGTAGACAAGGGTTTTCATCTTGGCAGAAAGCCCTTTTTGCTGCTTCGCCATTTCTTGTGAAGGCGTTTTCAATTTACCGGCTAGACGGTATTCCAAGGTTTCTGGATCCAACTCCAAAATTTCCTTGTCTTTTTTCAAGAAGAATCCTTGGCCGGTTTTCGAGCCAAGCCAGCCATTTTCCACCATTTTCTTCATGAAGGCAGGTGCTTCGAACACTTGCTGCTCATCGCCAGTGGTTTGATCGTAAACGTTTTTTGCAACGTGCATGAACGTGTCCAAGCCGACCACATCAAGCGTGCGGAATGTTGCGGATTTCGGACGTCCGATTAAAGGTCCTGTAACGGAATCCACTTCACCGACGGTATAGCCGCGTTTTTGCATTTCTTGAATTGTCACAAGCAATCCGTATGTACCGATGCGGTTCGCAATAAAGTTCGGCGTGTCTTTTGCGATTACGACGCCTTTTCCTAAACGGTCTTCGCCAAACTCGGTCATGAATTCGACCACTTCTGGAGCAGTAGTTGCTGCGGGAATGACTTCAAGCAATTTCAAATAGCGCGGTGGATTGAAGAAATGCGTGCCAAGAAAATGCTTTTGGAAATCTTCCGAGCGCCCTTCTGCCATTGCGTTGATGCTGATGCCCGATGTATTGGAAGAAATGATCGTTCCGGGTTTCCGGACCGCATCGATTTTTTCGTACAGCGATTTTTTGACACCCAAGTTTTCAACGACGACTTCGATAACCCAGTCGACATCTTTTAATTTATCCAAATCATCTTCCAGGTTTCCTGGGGTGATCAATTCTAAATTCTTTTTAGCCGTTAACGGCGCTGGTTTTTGTTTCAGCAACTTCTGAATCGCCGTTGTTGCAATCCGGTTTCGAACCGCTTTGTTTTCAAGCGTTAATCCTTTCGCTGTTTCTTCTGGCGATAGCTCACGCGGAACGATATCGAGAAGCAACACGGGAATTCCTATGTTTGCAAGGTGTGCCGCAATTCCTGAACCCATAACGCCAGAACCGAGCACCGCTGCTTTTTGTATTTGGTATGTCACTAGCAAGCCCTCCTATTATTTTTGAATGAACCCTCATTCATTTTTTACTTAAAAAAATAGAACGTTCTCTATGTCTCTTAGTTTAATGTATATTTTCTTTTTTCGCAATATTTAATCGCCATAAAATTTCCAAGCTCGAAAAGATTAATTTCTTTTCCATTTGTAAGTTGAAGGTTACACTAAAAGATAGAATAGAAGGAGGCAATAAAATGAACTCAATTACGACTGCACAACAATTCAACGAAATCATTAACGGAAATGACCCAGTCATCGTGAAATTCCAAGCGGGCTGGTGCCCTGACTGCACACGGATGGATATGTTTATCGACCCGATTATTGAAGAATACAATCAATATAAATGGTTTGACGTAAACCGCGACGAGCTTCCAGAACTTGCTGAACAATGGGAAGTTATGGGCATTCCAAGTTTGCTGATTTTCAAAAACGGCGCAAAAACGGCGCACTTGCACAGCGCCAATGCAAAATCGCCGGAATCAGTTACCGAATTTTTATCTGCACAAAAAGCCTAGGCCGCCGTTCACCCTTTCTTGCCCTGGCCTACTATTGAAAACTCGAGGTGTTAACATGGATCAGCAACAAGAATTAAATGAACTAAAAGAATTGGTCAAGCATTATGAGAAAGTGATCAAGAACATGTCCGTTCCAATCATTCCCTCTATCGTGCCCCGCACCATTTTAGTGCCGATTGCTGGATTTATTTACCGGGACCGCTTTGAAGCCATTCGGACGAAAGTATTGAAATACGCTGCGGATCACCGCGAAACCGAATGCGTGATTTTCGATTTTACCGGCGTTAATACGGAAGATGTGGAATCATTCGACTACAACGAACTGGCGAGCGAATTGAGCCAATTGAACAGCGCACAAAAACTGATGGGCCTCCGCCCGCTTTATGTCGGATTTAATCCGCGCTTTGTCCGTGAAATCGTTCATGCCGGCATTCAAGTAGAACTCGAAGTTTACACCAATTTCCGGGCAGCGCTAAAAGTGCTGATCAGTGAAAACGAAAAGTCTTTGCCCGCTTTATAAGAATTCGTTATGCACGAGGAGGCGTTAGCTGTGAAAGCCATCATTCCATTCGAAGGAATGTCCCAGTATGAATCATCCATTACTAAAAAATTGCGCGGTTCTGCATGTGGTCCGGTGACAGCTGCCACCATCTTAAAGCATCACGAGACAAAAAGCTATGGCATCAATGATTTATATGCGCAGCTCGGTTCTACTCGAATCGGGCTGTTTACGTGGCGGCTGTTAAGAAATTTGCGCAAACTTGCGGGCAGCCGCTACAAAATTCAAAAGGCGCGCAGTTTAGAAGAAGTTAAAAGCGAATTGCTTGCTGGCCGCCCCCTTGCCATGAAGTTTGACCGTTATTTTTCGTTCCACTGGTTTTTAAAACCCACTTACAATTACCACTGGGTGCCGCTTGTCGGCTTTGAAGAAAAACCAGATGATTTGATTTTGTATATTCACGACAACGGACAAAAAAACCGCCCGAGCAAGCTCCGGACGGTTTCTTATCAAGCCAATCAAAAGGTATTAACCTTCGTTAAAATTGTTCCTATTCAAACGGGTTGACTGCCGGCAGCAAACTTTTTTCCAGCTGCCGAGCGAGCAGTTTCAATTCCTGGTCGTCAAACAGCTGGACCATATCATTTGTGTAATTCGGCACAATAATTTCATCAAGGGAAACGTCGAGCGGAATGTCGCACTTGATGACCGCCAACTCTTTAGATAGAAGCAGCATTTCTTTATGCTCTTCTATCTTTTTCTTTTGGGCCGGTTTCAAGCGGTCGATTGCGGCCAAGACGCCATCAGTCGAGCCGTGCTCTTGGATTAATTGCAGCGCGGTCTTCGGCCCGATGCCTTTGACGCCAGGATAGCCGTCGCTGGCGTCGCCCATAAACGCTTTGACATCGGCAAACTGCGTCGGTTCAATGCCATACTCTTCTTTGAAACGAGCTTCTGTATACACATCGTATATATGGAAGCCTTTTTTCATGAATGCGATCTCGACAGCAGGATTCAGCAATTGCAGCATGTCCTTGTCTCCTGTAATAATCGTGAACTTGGCTATGTCTTGCCATTGCTTCGTGAACGAGCCGATAAAATCATCCGCTTCAATGCCTTTTTCGCCGTAATTTTTCCAGCCAAGCTGCTCGGACACTCGTTTCGCCAAATCGAATTGGTGGAGCATGTCATCTGGCGGCGCTGGGCGGTTTGACTTGTAGCCATCGAACAAATCCGTCCGGAACGTATGGGCGCCCATGTCCCAGCACACTGCAAGATGCGTCGGCTTCATCATCGTCTTCGCCGCTAGCACGTGGCGGGCAAATCCTTGCACCGCATTTGTCGCCAATCCTTCTGACGTGCGGAAATACTGGCCAACAGCGGAAGTAGCAAAATAAGAGCGGAACAACAGCGCCATCCCGTCTACTAATAAAACATGTGGTCTTTCAATCATAAAAAAATCCTCCATTCACTCCAAACACTTTCTCCATTATATACGGTTCAATCCCAAAAAAGCAGCGGCATTCGGTTGAATACGTCGCCTTGTTTAACAAACAAACTTAAATCATCGGCGAGTCCGCTTTTTCTTTCCCCAGCCGATTTCTGTTTTTCATCAGCGCATTTAACCGTTCCGTTCCGAGCAGCATCACCGCAATCAAAGCAGTGATAAAGAATGGGAAAATGCCAATGGTCGACTGGGCAGCCATAAACCCGAGCAATGGCGGGATAAACGTGCTGCCTGTATACGCGACGGCCATTTGATAGCCCATGATGGTTTGAGCATGTTCTTTGCCAAAATGCGCCGGCGTTTCGTGGAGCATGCACGGAAAAATCGGTGCAAGCCCCAATCCAACAAGCACGAATCCCACAAGAGACAACATTATCGGCAGCGGCAGCACCAATAGGATTGCTCCCGTTAATGCAATCAATTGCCCCGAGCGTATCAGCGTCCGGTTGCTTGCCCGTAACGTGACAAAGCCCGTAACAAACCTTCCGGCGGTAATGCCGGCAAAGTAAAACGACACCCAGCGGGCAGCCGTCTCAATGGATAGCCCTTTGACATTCACCAAAAAACTGCTGCCCCAAAGCCCCATTGTCGATTCAACTCCGCAATAAAACAAAAAAGTAATCAACGCGAACTTGACGCCTTTGATTCTCATTGGCTTTATCGGTTGAACAGCGGGACTAGCGCCCCCCTCCTTTTCTAGAGCTCCGTTGTCTTTTTCGTTTTTCTTCCATAAAGGCAGCGAAACAAACAAAAGCACAACGATGGCAAACTGAATGCCGGCAATTGCCAAATAGCCATTTCTCCACGAATGGTCTCCTGCAATAAATGCGGCAAGTATAATCGGGCCGAGTGTAGCTCCTACTCCCCAAAAGCAGTGAAGCCAGCTCATGTGATGTGCTTTGTAATTGGCGGCCACATAATGATTCAAGCCGGCATCAATCGACCCTGCCCCCAATCCCAGCGGAATAGCGAAAAGAACTAGCCACACAAGCGACGGCGAAACATAAAAGCCCAGAAGAGCGCCTGCTGTCATCAAACAGCTGACCAGCGCCACTTTCCCCGTGCCAAACCGCTTCAGAATGGCGCCGCTCGCTAAGCTGGATAGAATGGTCCCGCCGGCAATGGCCATAAAAAGCAAACCCGCCGTTTCAAGAGGCGCTCCAAATTCCGGTTGCATCGCCGGCCACGCGGCCCCGAGCAGCGAATCCGGCAAACCCAAACTGATAAATGCCAAATATATAACAACGAGAAATAAAACAGCCATGAATGCACCTCTTTTTTTCGAATAGCGGGCGATCCATTTTTCAATTTCGAAGGATTGTCCACTAACTTTATTTTAACAGCAGGAATACGAAAAATGTCCGAACAGCCATTTTTTGAGGGCTGTTCGGACACTTTTTATCACTTACGTTTATGTGCTTTGTATTCTAAATTGATCGATTTGTAGAAAGAAGCCATCATCAGCAGCATGATGAACGAAAACGGGAAAGCCGCGATAATTAGGCCTGTTTGGAGTGCATCCAATCCACCGGTCGACAGCAAAACAGCTGCGATCAATGATTGGCCGATTCCCCAAGACAACTTGACTTTGTTGGATGGGTTCAATGAACCATTAGTTGATTGCATCCCCAACACGAAAGTCGCGGAATCTGCTGAGGTAACAAAGAATGTTGTAATCAGCATGATCGCTACTATCGACAAGATGCTCCCCAGTGGCATTTCGTTAAATACGGCAAACAAAGTTTCTTCTGTCAACAATCCTGTTAAGTCTACTCCGCTGTTTTGGACGTCCATCGCAGTAGTCCCGAATGCCGCAAACCAGATGAAACTGATGACCACAGGAATTAATAATACGCCTGTCAGAAATTGGCGGATCGTCCGTCCTCTTGAAACGCGTGCTATGAAAATTCCTACGAATGGTGCCCACGAAATCCACCATGCCCAGTAAAAGATGGTCCAGCCGTTAATCCATTCGCGCTCTGCCGGATTGACTGGTGAGGTCCGGAAACTCATCTGTGCGATATTTTGGATATAGCTCCCGATGGTATCGGTTAAGGTGTTTAAAATTAACAAAGTTGGACCTAGTATAATTACCAGAATTAACAAAGCGATTGCCAGTACCATATTGGTATTGGACAAATACTTGATGCCTTTGCTCAATCCGCTCCATGCGGATGCACAGAACATAATGGTCACGATGACAATAATGATAATTTGGACCGTGAAATTATTGCTCGGGATTCCGTCAAACAAAAATGCCAACCCTCCATTGATTTGGATAGCGCCAAATCCGAGCGTTGTCGCAACACCGACAGCTGTCGCGAACACAGCAATTACATCGATTATTACGCCCCATGGCCCTTTCATCTTCTCGCCAAACAATGGTTTTAACGTAGCTGAAATCAAGCCGGGCTCGCCTTTTCGGAATTGGAAATAAGCTAGTACTAAAGCGACTACTGCATAAATCGCCCAGGCATGGATTCCCCAATGAAAAAACGTAAAGCGCAGTGATTCACGGAAAGCCTCGACGGTTTCAGGTTCAGCTGTCGCAGGATCGATCGCATAATGCGATAGCGGTTCTGCAGATCCCCAAAACACAAGGCCAATTCCCATTCCCGCGGAAAATAGCATAGAAATCCACGTGATAAAAGAATATTCCGGTTTGTCCTGGTCTTTCCCCAATTTAATCTTTCCCATCGGACTGATAAGGAAGAATAGGCAGAATAGCACCATGAACGAAACGATCAACAAATAATACCAACCGAACGATGACGTCAAGAATGATTCTATATTTCCTGTAACATCAGCGAAATTGTCTGGTGCTACTACGCCATAAGCTGCGGCCAAAATGACCAGCGCCAAGGCAATCCAGAAAACATTCGTTACTTTTTTCATATAGCATCCTCCTTTTCTTTTTCTCACAAATACTAACGATACGTGAGTTTTTCTATGCTGTCAAACGACCTTCCCCCTTCTCTTTATTGCTCCATAATTGCAAATAATATCTTTAAGTGTTTGATGGCGCTTACTTTCGCAACAGACAAAAAAACACCGTTTCCAGAACTAACGTGTCATTCTGAATCCGGTGCCTATGGCATTAAACTTATTGGTGATTATTCGTCGATTTTCATGGATTGTCGATAGCCTTTTAAATACGCAATTTCTGACGGGCTCGCCATATCAGGAGCACTCATCGCCCGGTGCCAAAGCGGATAAATCGGCACTGGCCGCGCAGCCAATTCGATCCGGTCTTGTTCTTCCGCAGTCAGCTTGATTTCAAACGAAGCAATGTTTTCTTTCAATTGCTTTTCGTTGCGCGCTGCAATGACGATCGGTCCAACATTCGGACGGTCCCGCACCCACGCATATGCGATTTGCGGAACGGAAGCATTGTGGTTCGCCGCAACTTCTTCCAGCGCATCAATCACCTGGTACAGGCGCTCTTGGTTCTGCACCCAAGGCTCCGGCCACCCGGCGCCTTGGCGCGTGTTTTCAGGAGCTTGTTTACCGCGCCCAATTTTTCCGTTCAGCAGCCCTTCGCCGAGCGGACTCCAAATCATCGAACCGATGCCGAGCTCTTTTCCCGCTGGCAAAAGTTCGTATTCCGCTTCTCGCGCTTCCGGTGTATAGTAAATTTGCTGTGTGATCGGTGGAATAAACCCGGGACCTTCAGCGATGGAAAAAGTTCTCGCAAGCGCCCATCCACTGTAGTTGGAAACGCCCCAATGGCGGATTTTCCCGGATTTCACCAGGCCTGTCATCGTTTCCACCGTTTCTTCAATCGGCGTCTGCCCGTCCCATAAATGGACAAAGTACAAATCAAGGTAATCTGTGCCCAGCCGCTCGAGCGACTGGGCAATAGAAGTTAAAATATTATTGCGGGAAGCGCCGCGTGCATTTGGGTTGTCCATCGGAAAACCAGTTTTTGATGTCAACAGCACTTTGTCGCGCCGGCCTTTGATTGCTGCGCCAAGCACCCGCTCCGCGTCTCCTTTTGAATAGAGATTCGCCGTATCAAACATATTGATGCCTGCGTCCAAAGACATATCCACCATCCGGCGTGCCACGTCTTCTTTAATATCGCCCGCTGCTTCAAAGCCATTCGTCCCACTGAACGGGACTGTTCCAAGTATGTATTTCGGGACACGCAAACCTGAGTTTCCGAGATAAATGTATTCCATGATATCCTCCTATGAAAAGCATTGTATTTTAAATAATGAAGACAATAGTAAATTACCCGCTTTTTCATTTTTTAAGCGGGTATAGGAAGGCGTCTCACTCATTAGTTTTGCTTGATGCGCTTAACTTGTTCTACACTAGGTATAGTTAACGCTAATAGCAAAGGAGGAATCCGCTCTGTGAACATCCACTCAAAATGGCGATTAACCATCGCTCAAAACCTGACAAAGCAGTTGTCGCATTACCCAGGCGTTCGTGCGATCGTAGTGGGCGGTTCGGCTGCCAGGAACTACGCAGACAGCTATTCCGATTTGGAGCTTTTTTTATATTGGGACAAAGATCCAGGCATGCAAATCAAACAAGAGATTTCCTCTAAGTTAAAAGCCGATCATCGCTATCCCGAAACACATTCTTCTTACCACAACGCATTGATTATCGACGGATTCCCAGTCGATATTTGGTACAAAGTCTCTTCTATTGAAGAAGCAAGCTTCGCAAGCGTTGTAGATGATGCAAGCATCGATTTAGACGCCAGCAACATTGTCGACACGATGCGCTTTTGCATTCCTCTGTACGGCCGTGACTATATCCAACCTTGGAAAAACCGAGTGGAAAACTATCCGCTGATACTGACCGAACGCTTTTTCAACGACTATTTGCCCCATTTCCACCTGCGGCATATATACTTTGAAGCAAAGCGCGACAACCCGACAGCCTTCTACAACATGCTCAGCAACATCCAATGCAGCTTGTTTATCCTGCTTCTCGCATTAAACAAATCCTATTTCCCAACGTATAAATGGATTTACAAACGCTTGAATGAATTAGAGCTTAAACCGGAAAACATCGAGGTTCGTCTCCAAACAATGTTTAAAGAACCGCCGGAAATCGCGGTGAAACAGCTTCGTGACGTATTGGCTGAGACCTTAACATTGATCGAAGCGCATCATCCTAATTTTGATACAACTATTGCACGCCAAGAATTGTTGCAACCGATGCCGAAAGCCTATGGACCGGTATTTACGCAATAAAGTAATATACAAAAAGGAATGGTGAAACTGATTTCCAGTCTCACCATTCCTTTTTAAATTGGCGTAGCGTTAATTTTTAAGCTCTTGCCTTCACTCTTTTCTTCGGGCGACATGAAGAACAGCGCCCCAATCCCGCTGGACCGACTGACCGGGGCGCTGATTCAAACGGAAACGGATTTCGCTGAACAGTTTTTCTCGCTTCCATTTCTCCATTAAAATGTGTCCTGAAAAAGTTTTGAGCAGTTGAATGTATTCTTCTACATGATAAGTCAGCTGCCAATGAAAATGCCGAAGGTGGACGACTTCGAACAAGTCGTTTTTCTCTATTTCGTCTCGTTGCTCCTGCAATTCTCCGGGACGCGGCCAATTGTTGTCATCCACCGGTTTCCCTTCTCCGATTTCAGCATAAACGTCCTGTATTTCACGGAAAAACGGATCCCCACCTTCTGCAAAAACATGTTCAGCATTCCAAAAAGCGAGATGTCCGCCTGGCGCTAGGACTTGCCACGCCTTAAGATATTTCACTTCAGGGTCGATCCATTTCCAAGCAGTCGCCGCAAACACCAAGTTAAACTTTTGCCCAACCTCCGGCTCCCAGTCTTCGAAATTTCCGTTGATGATGTCCACGTCCCTACCTGCAAGGTTTTGCCGGGCAGCCGCTGCAAGGTCTGCACCAAGTTCGATGCCAGTAATCGCGTACCCCCGCTTGGCCAAAGGAAGCGTCGCTTTTCCTGTCGCACAGCCGATTTCCAGCAAATGATCGCCTGGATTCAGATGTGCTGCTTGAATTAAATCATTGAACAGTTCCTCCGGATAGTCTGGGCGGGCTTGCTGGTAGATAGAGGCGGCTTGTTCGAATGAGTGGCGTAATTTGTTATTGTCATTTGCCACGGTTAGTGGTCCCCCTTATCGCTCTTCCATGCGTTAAGTTTAGCTGCCCGTTCACAAAAATACATATACTTGCTTTTGAATATATTCTTTTTCAAAACTTCTTTAACAAATGCCTTTGATTCATTTTTTCATAATAGAGGTAACTGCCACTCTTTTTTCAATCGCCATACGTATGCTCGAAATCACACCAAGAAGCAATAGTAACGACATTACCATTTTTTCAAAAGGAGTCCCTAACAATTGCTGTATAAACCCAAAAGACCATAATGCTACAAAAATCCAAGCTACAATGGTTATTCCACTTTTATATCTACGAAACATGTTTCTCCCAACCATAATTGTAAAAGCCACTCCAATAATAGAAATAAGGATATTGACAATGGATAGTGGAAGCTGAGTTTCTAAAGATTCTGATCTTCCGCCATTAACCCATGTTAAAGGAATCATCCCAGTCATAATAAGCACTTGTATTAAGATCGTCAAAGCGTAAAAACAAAGCCCCATTAATACAGCCGTTTTCAACTTAACTTTTCTAAGCTTTTCCAACACATACTCACCTCCTTCTTCCCTTTATTAATTATTTTCGTTAAACTCTATTCCAGATTCTTTGCCCACTTGATCTGTCCTTTCTTCAATTAAGTCTTATTCGCTAAACAAAGGGGAAATCCTTTTTAGTCATTTTAAAGTTACGTATAAGCTGCCCATAGACAGTCTAGCCATGAAAGGAGAACTTTATCGTATCAGTTCCATGTATATATAGAAGTAATACGATTGCCAACTTATTGCCTTTCCATTCGAGCAACTTTTTGCTTCCTTATCAACCTTAATGTGAATGCTTCCCCATGTTTTTTGCCCGAAAAAAAATCTTCTAATTTTAATAAATTAGAAGATAATAATATAAAATCGATAAAACATGTAGGGATGAAAATAGGGATATCGCACAAGAGTTCAACTCCCGTACAATATCCCTAACTTCTTAAAACCTTGATACCACTGCATATAGCAGCTATCTCACTATGGAGACGGCGGGAGTCGAACCCGCTTCCGTTAAAAATGCAGTTATACCAGTGTTTTCAAGTGTTTCTACATCCCCTTTTAAAACACTGACCACGGTTTTGACTAGGTTTATAAAAATTGCTTACGGAGATAAGTTTTATTTAGTCATATTTTAACCTTTATTATATAGTAGAAACTCTGCTCATTGATTAGAAATACTGGTAAGACTACTACTGTACACAAAAAAAATATCCTCCATATTCAGCTTCCGTTTTGCCTGCTTAATTCTTCTCTACATCGCTTCACCTGATCAATGTCAATCTCCAACATTTCTGCGATGCTTTCCGAAGACATTTCCGGTCTATTTTTTATAATCGTCTTTAGAACACTTTCTTTACCTTCTTTAAATCCTTCTTTTCTCGAACCCGCTAAATTCGTTTCAAGGTCAGCTAAGTATTTGTTTTTCAATTCAATATGGCGTTTTGCTTCTTGGTCTTCGCTCTCCATGACGCCCCTCCTTCTGGCAATCTATAATAATAAAAAATATCATTCATCACGCATGCTTCATTTTTAATCGATTAAGAGTTTTAATAACGGAGCGGTAATGTTATCGAATATTCTTTGTTCATCTCTCGAAATCCAAGCAACATCGATTATATCGCTATTGGCTACATGTGTAGAATCCAAGTAAAGCTTACCTCCTGTTATCTCCGCAATAAAAGTATATTTATCGGATTTCTCGAATAGCAGCTTCTTAATTACGACGTCATATCCTGTTTCTTCTTTTACCTCTCTAATACATGCCTGTTCTGGTGTTTCGCCTTCTTCTATTCCTCCGCCTGGATAATTCCAAACAACGTCTCCCCTTTGCACATACTGTTTAACCATTAAGATACTGTTGTCTTGTAAAATAAGAGCCTGTGAAATCATGAGTTCATCTCCATTAAAATGCGGAATAAAGTATCAGTATTAATTAAAATTCATTATTTATTATTCGCTGCTATTTTAGTTATCAGTGAAAGATTAAATAGAGTAATATAAAATTTTTTATATTTAATCTATTAACTTCAAGCTTTTTCTTTCTTCTTTTGAAAAACCGCTGTTAGCCAAACTATTAAACCAACCAGAAAAATGACAGGAAATAAAATAGCTGATAAAGCTACGGCTGCCCAACCACTTTCTTCATATATCCCATATAGTTGAGAAACCAACCAGCTAAATAAAGGAGCTACCACAATCATTAATGTGATTCCCCAAATCGTCCTTTTAATGTTCTTCTCCTTATTTTTACTGATGAAAAATGCCACCACTACTCCTAGAATTAAACCAATTAATACTAATGTAAAAGTGAGTTCAAAGTCCATTTCACTTTTCCTCCAGTCCTCTCAATTTTCACACTCTACTACGGCAAACTTTTCCATATATTTACCATACCACAACTTTTTCGTTATATACTTATAAATCTGAACTATTAATCTAGTATTTAAGAATTGATTATTTCACCTTATCTTTTACTGTAAATTTTTTTAAATTACAAATTACTTTAAAAATAAAAGTGGAGAGCTGATGCTATTTGTTAGCTTCAGCTCTCCATTCTTATAAGGTCTTTATCTTAGGCAATGAATGATACTTAAAATTAAGAATGCAACATAGTTTAAAAATCTGATAAGCTAGGACAAATTATATGGAGGACTAAACTTCTAGCTGCTGTAAAATTAAATTCTTTATATCTTTCTGCGTCATATCTTTAGTCAGAGCTTTTTCACCTTCTACACCAAGATGATCCTCAGGAAGCCACCAGGATTTCAACGAATCTTCCCCAAATACCTTTGCCAAAGAACGAGAATTATGGCGTTGAACTGTTTCCTCGAAAGGCAAATCAAAATAATAAACATAAACGTTGTTGTTATAGAATAAGATTAAATCGAGCAGCATTTTCTCATATAGTTGTTTCTTAAAAATGCCTTCCAAAATAACAATTTTACACCTGTCTTTGCCATACTCAGTAATTTGTTTGATTAATTCCAGCGATATATTTCCTTCCCGATCCCGAACCATCAGCATATCTCGTCGTACCATATCTTGTGAAACTAGGAGAGTTCCTTCTCCAAAATGATTTTGGAGACTTTTCGCTATTGTCGTCTTTCCACTTCCAGAATTTCCTCGTAAAATGATTAGTTTTGTTTCTATTTGAATCACACCTTTTAAATAAGTAAGGATGAGGAAACAGCTATCTTTGTTATTGATTTCAAGATTTTATTTTCTATTTCTAAAATCGATTTTGGATACTTTTCTGCATTCAATAGTAGTGTAGTATAGAAGTCTGCAGAATTGCTTCTTTACCTAAGAGCTGATTAATTAGGTGTTATCAGTATCTAGTTTTTTTCTATCTATAACCCACTGCAGTTTTGCATTTTGCATAATCTGCTCTTTTATCCAAGCAATTCTCGGATTTTTTTAGTTAAGACCAATTTCCGTGATTCGTAGAATTTCTCGAACTCTTCAAACTCCAGCGAAACATCCCCCGAAATCATCGCTTCTTCAAAAAACCTTTCTTTTTGCTCATTGTTCATATCATTGTAATAATCTACAAGCCTCATATCGTTTTTGCTTCCATTACTTCTGCCTTCCAACAAATGGAGGTTTGGCAATTTATTGCGCAACCCTCGCCAGTTTTTCCAATCCGATATTGAAATTGCAGGGGGCTTACTGCCGTTAAAGCGGTTGTCCGGATGAAGATGATCTTGCTCGTACTTGAAGCTTTTGTTTCTCCACTCCAGATTTAAATAATAAAGGACTTCTCCTGCAACTCTGCTACCTTTTTCCATGTTTAAAACATCTTCTATTTTACCCTCTGTGACGCGTAAATCGTTTATCTGGTTTAACATTTCGATTGTGATTTCATAGTCAAAACTGTTAATATTGCTTTTCATTTGCTGCAATTTTCCGGTGGTTCCTGATTGGAAATAAGTGAAGAATATGGCTCTTAACAGGTAGGCACGAATCGCAACTAAGTTGGCGCTGTATTCATGGTTATAATAAATAGTATAAATAATGGGGAGCAGCACGTTCCAGCTATTTGAAAAGTGACTAACTTCAATTTTTAATTCTTTAAGTAAATTCTCCAGATTATTTAATGCTTTCTTAAACTCAACCCAATCATTTTTCAGCGTTTCTGCAATGCCTTTATTGATATTGGATTTAACCACATCACCATACAACATGAGTGCCGCTCGAATTACAAAATCAGTATCATACCCTTCGTATGAGTCAACCAGAATTTTCCCGAATTCACTTCTTGCACTTGGCCAGTAAGCTTCAAGAATTGACATAGTAATGTCAGACTTGCGGAGCGGCTTCCCTCCACTATTAAATCTAACAAACATCTCCAAGGCATCGTCCTGATTCATATCTGTAATTTCAGCATACCTTATCAATTTTTCTTCAAATATTTTCTTATAAAGCTTCTGTAAAATAGTCCGAGCATAGTCTTTACTATCTGCTGGAACGTTTACAATTGCTTCTTCAATTGCCGCTTCCCTTGTCTCTTCTTTTTGAAATTTCTCATTTAGAATGTTTTTTAATTCGAATTGAGTCGGACTGATTCGGCCAATCTTTTCACTGAATTTAATATCGAACTTTTTGCTGTTATATTCTTCTTCATCCATATCAATTTTATTTTTACTCAGTTCAATCAACAGCTTGGTGACTGTTTTATCTCCGCCTTTTTTACGGGCATTTTTCGGCCGAATGAAAGCTTCTCCAAATAAAGACAAGTACAGTGAGGTTAAGCGCTGTTGTCCATCTAATATGGCAGTATCCGTAGTTTTGACATTTATACTTGTCAGCTCATAATTGGTGCTGTCAGCTGACTTTCTGCTATCAAAAGTAACGTCAGTTAAGAAGTTGCAAAAATATGTATCCCTGGACACGTTCGAATTATCAATATGCCAGAACAAAAATGTCGCAATTGGATAATCCAATAAAATGGAGTCCCATAGTTTTTCAATCTGTCCCATGCTCCAAACGTATTGCCTTTGAAAAGCTGGCATTATGTATCTACCTGTTTTAATATTTTGTAATGCCTCGTAAATCGTAATATTACTATCAACAAGATTACTCATTATGACATCTCCTACTATAGCTATCTCTTATATTCTCAGCCATCAACTCCGGTTAGCCACATATCGTGGACAATGACGAATTTGAGTTCATCATTTGTTTCTTTCTCTTGGTAGCGAAAAGTTAAATATGAGTATCAAAATTTCACTTGCAACTTAAATGAAATTCCTACTTCCTCTACTTCTGCAAGTTATCAGCAAATTAAAAAGCGTACTATATAAAGCTTTCTAACCTAATCTCTCAAATCTTGAAAGCTATGCACAATTTAGAATTCTTTATAAACAGAGTGATTTTCAGATTAAAACATCACGCGTATTAATAAAACTTTTTTTTAATTTCCAGTCCTCTGCCACTTTGTTTTGCAAGTTTCATTTTTTGCTTTACTAATGCGGCTCTTGTATTAGAAAGACCATTTATATAGCTCTCCAAATCAAAAGATATTTCAGGGCATAGTTCTTGCAGCTTCATCTTTTTTAATTTAAAAACCAGTAATTCTTTATCAATCTGTTTGATTGAGCGAATAATTTCATTGATTTCCTTGCGTACACCATTCACTTCAGAAATTCTTAATTCTGTTTTTTTATCCGCGATTACTTTTTTGGCTTTATGGATTTCATTTTGTTCGATTAAAGCAAGAACAATATGGACAATTTCAAACTTATTCATTTTCGGCAATAGCCTCTTTAATTACTTTTTCAAACGTTTCCGCAGCAATTTTTTTAGACTCTACATCCAAATCTTTAGCCATTAAAATTGGTGCCAACTTTGCTAATAAATCACTTACGATTTCACCTTTTGAAACAATTGTTTTGCGTTTCTCTTTCAAAGTAGCCACTTCTCGCTTTGTCTCTGCTTTGAAACGGCGAATTTCCGCATCCATTTCCTGTACTTTCGCTTTGCTTGTCTCTCGCACAGAAATAATATCAACGATTTTGCTAGCAGCCTTTACCAAATCCGCAACCATCTCGACTTTTTTAATATTCAACTCATGGTTATTATTATGCTGCAGTTTTTCTAATTCATTATCGTATGTTGGCGACATCGTTGCATTACTTTCAAGAATTTCACCTGTATAAACAACATCTTCAATTTCTAAGCTTCTCCGTCGAGTACTCATTATATTAACCCCTTGTCATATCATTTATTAAATCTTGAAGACTGTCAATTTCTTCTTGCCAAGCATCTATTTCTTTAATTTCGAGTGTATTGTCCAAATGATCAAATGTGGAAATCAACTCGTCAAAACACTCTTCCACTATTTCAATATTTGTTTGGCGCAATTCTGCCATATCCGACTGAACCTCTTTTATGGTTTCTTTTTGCCAAGTATTGAGGGCTTTTTGGACATCTTTCAAAAGCCTTCCTTGCCATCGGTTTGCTTCAAAAATATAGAAAGCTCCTTCCAGTACAATCGTGACCGCAATTGTTAAATTACGGGTAGAGGTAGCCCCAACTTTCTTTAAGACTTTAGCTAATTGGTTATATTGATCACGTGTGAATTTTTTATTCATTAAATCTCCAGCTTTTTTCATTACCTTTTTCCCTAAGTTAGCAACGCCTGCTCCAGCACCACCACGTCCTCCAAACTTTGACAAAAAGGATTTTAATAATGTATCCGTTGTTTTGGTGGCAATTTTTTTTGAAAAACCTTCAATAATTGGTTCAAAGTCATTTGATATTATTTCTATGTTTTTTGTAAAGTTGATAAAAGCCTGATTTATCAATTCATTTAATTTTTCATTTAAAATCGTTAATTCCTGATCTATATAATCCGTAATTTTTCTACGTTCTAGCTTTTCATATCTCGGCATTAAATGAGCGCTGGTATAGCCAATACATTCCTCAGCAGAAGTCCACTTGTTTGCATTTTTTATTTCGCTAGAAATAGATTGGCCCATATGATAATTGGCTGATTCAAAGAGGCGCTTCAAATTCATTTCTATTCCATTAAATGTTTTATGGATTAACTCATACGCTTCCTTTTGTTTATCCTTCAACTCTTCGATTTCTTGTTGCACTTGTTGAATCGATTCATCGGATAACCGGACCCCCACAACTTTCTTTTGCCATTCTAATTGAATATCTTGGATCAACTGAATTTGATAGTTTAACAGTACCTCGTTAACAAGTTGTTGGCGCTCTGGTGATTGGATTTCGTTTCTAACCGCATCCCATAAATCCGGTGCTTCTGGCAGCTTTGCTTCATTCCCTGAGATTGATTGTACAAGGAAATGTTTAATATCTACATGCAACAAATCTTTAGCATATGCAATAATTTCCTTGATACGAACGTTTTCATCAGTTATTCCCTCTGGCACACGATTGATTACTAAAAAGCAAGTCAACTCTTCTTGCAGATAATCAGAAATATACTGAAGGAATTCAGCATCCGCTTCGCCGATCCCTACACGATAATTTACAACATAAATGATAACGTCGCTGTTTGGAACAAATTGTGTCAATACTTCCTGATGCTTATCATGTATCGAACCATAACCAGGGGTGTCGAACAATCGCATGCCTTGAAGTTGGCGCGGCATTACAGGCACATGTAAGCGAAGGCGCAGAACATCCTCATTTGGCAATAAACACTGCTCGTGAAACTGTGCATCTGATAGTTTGCGCAGCTTCGCATTGCGCATTATTGCATATGGAGTAATTTTTTCATCAATATCATATTCATATAATTCAACAATTGTTCCCGTTGTTGGCCTGGCAGAAGTATAAATTACTTCTTGTCCTAATAGACCATTAATTAGTGATGATTTTCCAGAACTTGTTTCTCCTAGCATTGTAACAAAGCTTTCAGGATATTCTACACGTTCTTGTAAGAGCTTAAACATTGCGGAAAAAGACTCGCTTTGAAGTTTATCTACAAATATTTTAATACTGCTCATATTTTCTAATAAATTCATATTAGTTCTCCGAGCGAGTGTATAAATACTAGATCATCTTCTAAAGCCTTCTTTTTCGCCTCATATTCATCGATTTCAACAAAACGCATGTCGCGGACTTCTTGGTATATTTTTTCCAGCATTTCTGCTTGCTGCTCTGTAACTAGCTCAATCGTTTTTTCAATATGCAAAACGAAGTCACGTAAATTGATTTTCAAAGAATTTTCTAGATTTCTCGCAAAATCTTGAATTTTTGGTTCTAGTTCACTCATAGTTTCACGTTGGCGGTTTTCTTGGACATATTTTTTTGATTTGCTGCCTATAAAAGTCCCGATAAGGCCAGCGATCGTTCCCGTTGCCAGTGCTGCCCAACCGACGGGGTTAGAAAACAATAGAAGTGTTCCGACACCTATGCCAAGAGAAATAGCTGTTGGAATTGTTTTTTCTACTTTTAGTTTTTCTTTCTTATTAAATTCTTCAAAATTGATAAATTCCCCATCTGGTTGTTGAATTTGAATGGAATCGTAGTAAATTTGAACTTCCAGCTTTAATTCTGTTATTTTTTCAAGATATAATTCCATTGCCTCATCGGCAATATCGGTTTGATGGTCTTTAAAAGCAGCCACTAGACGACTTCCGTCTACAACATTCGATTTCACCACTTGGCGTATCGATGCACGTAAATTTTCTGTATATCTTTGTGCTTTGGATTCAATCCAAGATGTTATTTCACCTTCTTCTTTGCGCAGCATACTCTTTAGTTCACGTAATACTTTATTATTTTCAGCGAGCTTTTCTTGCATGATGCATTCTTGCTCACGCAAAAATTCATAATGCTCTTCTGGGCCTTTTTCATAAAGTTTAATTTGCTGTTGAATGGCTGTTGTTATATCGAGAATAGCCTGTTTTGCTAAATTTTCTTTTTCATCATTAATCATCGTGCGCCAATTACTGGTGATTTCTGAAACAAACTTTTGAAATACCGGCATACCGGAAGCATCAATTTGCTGTTGGTTCTTAGTAAATTTACCTGTCAGAGCCGAGTACACGTTAATAATTTTAATTTCCATAGAACCATTCATTTTATAGGATCCTTGAATTTTATCTAAAATGTCGATATTAAACTTTTTTCCATCTTCTACTTCGCTGTCCGTTTCATCATTCCAGCGATTTTGAACAAACCAAGCTTTTGATAACTTTGGCCAAACCATTTTTAAAAAGTTGGCTTCATTTTTTAAAATTGGCGGGACGCTGCGAATCATAAAAATAGCAGCCGATAGTTTTTCTATATATTCCATTGTCGTTTTCACATTGCTTGATGTTAAACTTCCAACGCCTGGCAAATCCACAAAAACCACGCCATTTTGAAGCAGATTATGTTTTTTGTATACTTGAATAAATTTTACGCGCTTTTCGTTTCCGGGATTATAGCTATTATGTACGTACTGCTCAATCTCTTTATTGAGTTCAACTGTAATTGGGCTTTTATCTTCGAAGTGAACCACTGTTTTTTTATCTCCATAGCGAACTTCTACCGGCACACAAGTAGTTTCATCGGCGTCTACCGGCAGTATATAATCGTCCATTAACAATGCATTTATAAAACTGCTTTTTCCTGTACCTTGAATCCCTAGAACTGGAATATAAAACTCATCGTTTTTCTGATTATTTATTTTATGTTTCAAGTTTTCGTAATAAGTAAAGTTAGTAATAGGATTTTTATCAGGCAGTACTTTATTTATAATTGAAATAAACTTTTCATCATCAAATATCCCGGTCGACATTAAAAATCCTCCCTTTTGACAAACCATTTTTTATAAAATGGCAATCGCTGATATGCTAAATCTTTTTCTATTTCTGCTAGCTTCGCAAATAAAAGTTGCGCATCAATTGCCTCTAATACCGTTGATTCCATTTCATTTATACGAGCTTGAAAAGCTTGTGAAGAGATTTTTTGATTTATCGCATCCAAAATAAATTCCGCGTTAGATTGCAGTTCATCTCGATGTGTGGTTATTGAATCCTCCAATATTTTTGATTGTATCTTTTCTGAAGTTTTCAGTGATTGAGCCAGTGCGTCATTTGAAACTGATTGTGTTAGTTTTAATGTGTTCATCGTTGTTGTTAATTCAGTTGTTAACTTATTAGAAAAAATACCCGCTTCCTCGCGAAGACTCCTTATTACTTCATTCGATGTTGTTGAAAGATGGTGTTGCTGTTCGTCAAACATTCGTTGCTGTTGCTTTTTTTGCTCGTCCAATTGAGTTGACAGCTGATTAAAATACTCCTCTTTTTGGGATAATTTTGTCGCAACATTTTCAAGTAGCTGCAAATGTTCTTTTACTTGAATCAAAATTACATTTAAATCGTTTGTATAATCTTTTTCAATAATAGAAACTTTTAATGCAAATTCTTCTATGATTAGTGAATTATTCTTTTTAAAATTATCCAATCCTTCCTTAAAAAGATCAGCGTTTTGTTTTTCAAATTCATAAATCAAACTGGAGATTTCTTTTTGAATTATTTCCAGTTGTTCATGTTGTAGAGTTTGTACCGCTTGCATTTGGGTAGTATATTGCTTTTCCAGCTTCATAACACTGCGTAAAGTATCTTCCACGTCACGTGACATTCTGGAAATCGGCTTGAATGATAAAGTAACTTCATCCTTCATATTCTCCATTTCAGCATGGACGATTTCATTGATTTGTTGAATTTTGCCTGTTTGATCTTTAATGGATTTTTCTATACTGGATGAGAAGCTTTTTTTAATACTTTCCATTATGCTTTCTTCTAATTCCGACATGATATCTTTAGTCGATTCATCAATTTCAATCATCACAGATTTTGTCATTTGCTAATAACTCCTTTTCTCTTTGACACAGCATTAATATATTGTTTGTACGCAAACGCAATATGAGAAGAACTTAATAAATAAGGCATTGTCTTTTCAATGGAGTTCGTCAGTTTTGTCGCATGGTGTACTTTTGTTGCAGAATGATCTAACTCTAAATGGATTAACGAAAACAGCGGGCTTTGATCATTAATTAATCGAAGACCGTCTTTAAAAATTGCCAAGCTTTTTACTTCATCAAACATTTCCGCAGCTTCTTCATAGGCACCACTTTCTATAAATTCGATAAAGGATTGCATAACTATGTTGCATAACACTTGTTTCCTTTTTAATTCCGCAACAACCTTGCTCTTCACAATTTGTGACTTCGCTTGACCAACTTGCACAATATTAACCAATAAGTAAGCATTAAAATCGGATTGCTCCATCCAACTCATTAATGTTTGTTGATTCATTGCAGGAGCATTTTCCAATACCACACAATAATTCCCTACTATCAAAACACCCATTTTCTTTAAATCCAGTAAGTCCTGATCACTTATCTTTAATGAAGGGTAGCGATGTATAAATTGAATTAAATTATGCTCATCCCAGCTAATTATTAATGTTTTGCTATAACTTTGGATTTCTTTATTAGCTGATTGCACATGATTAAATGATGTATGATAAATATTGTTCACAACCAATTTGCTCATTTGATAAAGTGAATATGCAGCCGGCTCAATGACCATGTTAACCACTTTACCGGAATGCATTATCGGTTTATTATGCTTTATCTTTTTAATAGATTGTTGCACCTTCACTTCATTGGCAGCTAAATCTTTTTCTAATTCTTTAATAAATTGCCGAATGGAATCAAGAATCAATGCTATACTTTGCAAATTTTTACGAGCTTGTGTTTTTTCAACTATCGCTTCCCTTTTATCCTCTAACAATATTTGCAAGCTGCAAATGGCTTCCTCTAACTGATTAGACCACTCATCCATTTTTTGATATAAAGCTTCTTGCATAATCTTACTGACGCTCTGCAAGTTTTGGCATATTTCTTGTTTATCAAGAATCTCGACATTATCGTATACCGTTTCATAACCCCAGTCCTTATTAACAATTCCTCCAAAAAAACGTTTTGCCCCGCCAAATATCCCTTGTGACCTTATTCTTCTTGATATTTGTTTCGTTTTAGAACTTGTTTTAAAATATTCTGTATGGCGAATGGTATTTTTTTGTGTGACTAGACCACGCATTAATTCATTCAAATCCACACCACTAGATTGAAATAATTTCATGATTTTATCGTGCTTTAATTTAATTCCCTTAATAAAATCATTTTCAATATCACTCATTTGCTTTTTAATTATGGATATAGCAGCCTTAGCACCAACAAAATCTTTTTCATCCAGGCTTTTAACATTTCGCGCCTCTACTTCAACTTGACTATTTAACTTAGAAAATTGGTGCTTTAAAGTAATTTTCTGGTCATTGAGTATGCCATTTGCTTGTTCCAACATTTGCAGATCTTTATCAATTTGCCCCTTTAGCCTCTTAATCTCCAGCTCAAAAGCAGCTTGATTTCCTGCGAGCCTTGCTTCTTCTAATAAAATCGTTTCCATTTGTTGAACTAACGCTCGTCCTCTTGTTTTAAACAATTGCGGTCCTATTTTTTCGCAATACATCTCAACCATATCTACTAAATGATGCAATTGTGATTGCTCTAATTTTTTATCATCGTTTTCATTTCTCGCATCAATTGCGCGTTTAGCAGACAATTGTACAATCTCGACATTTTTATGTAAGGTTTTGTCTACATTATCCAAAATACGTTTCGTTCGTTCAATATGCTCCTTTGCTATTTGGTTACGTGTTTTATCAATTATTCCATTTACACCGATTTTTGGTTCGATAGAATCAAGCATATTTTGCACAATAATCATTGGTTTAAATTGATTTTGAATTTGAGATAATATTTTATTCGTTGTTGCATCTGAATTTGATTTTAAAGTCACAACATACAAGCAAAGGTCAATTGTCGGCAACAATGTAGATAATGTAATTTCCTCGTGGCGTTCTAACCCAAAAGCATCCAAACCTGGACTATCTATAATTTGAATACTGCTTGGCAATAGAAAATGCTGCGATTTCACATGAATTTCTTTTACTTTATATTTATTTTCCGCATTGTTATATTCATCTCCATATTTTTCTAGAACCACTTTAATATTTTTTTCATCTACAACCTCTGTTTCACCATTTTCAAAAAAAATCTTAGCTTGAGTTCGTTCTCCTTTAGAACAGATTATGATTGAGCCAGAACTTGGACGAACCGCAGTCGGTAAAATTTTTTCACCCAACAGTGCATTTAGCAAAGTGGATTTCCCACTACTCGTAACCCCTATTAACCCAATTCGTATCGACTCGTCTTGCCACCGTTCCAATTTATGCTTTAACTCTAATATATGAGGAAGAAAATATTTTGATAACTCTTCCCTATCACTGAAAAGCATTAGCAACTTGTTAATATACTCTTTTTCGTTCATTTGTTCCCCTACTATTCTTAGTATTATGGTAAAAAATTTCTAAAGTCGCGGCTTTAATTCAAGTCTTTACTTCACCGCATAAATCACCTGTTAAAATTCAAAATAAATAAGTTGTGTCTTCTCTTGAATACACCAAAACTCCTAGTATAATTCTACCATGTTCGTTTAATTTAAAGATAAATGTTTTAACAATATTTACAGAAAATAACTATATTTAATTTAAGTTTTTAAGCTCGTTTTTTCTGAAAGCGAATGATTCTTCAACAAAGATCTTGTCAGAATCGGGGACACTTAGTTAATTGTTATAAGCAAGAAAAGAAGAATTACAGAAATTAAAAAATCCTCAAACCGACTTTACTAATTCGAAGTCGGTTTGAGAATTCTTTTCAGCTATTCACTTCACTATAAATCTCATCCATCATATCTTCCATGATAAACGTCTTAAATTCATCGTTCTCTAAAATCTTCATAAAGAACTTCTCATTACTGCCAATCCGGTCGATGACAAAGTCCATGAAGGATTTTTCGAATGCGAATTTGAAATTGTCTTTCGTGTTGTTTTTTGCTTTTCGTTGAATGTCTTCACTCGCCAACATATCTTCTTTTACTTGTTCACGTGATAAGAAATCCGTCTCTGTGAAATCAGTTCCAAATAGCTCATTTAATTTATCAAGAATTGAAGAAAGATTTACTTTCTCATCTTCAGCTAAGCCACCCGCTCCATGTTTTTGTGGATCGAGTTCTTCTTCGCCTGTCTTCTCTAGCTCGATGCTACCTTCAAATACTTTCTGATTGCGATAATATTGTAACGCCACATTATCAGCTATAAATAAATCTTTATCTGTATCTTTACGCGGAAGTTTACGTAATAAATACGTTAGATAAATATAGAGTTTATGCAAATCGACATCTATAAAGGTGACAATCTGCAATACAAATCCATATGTACGAATAAACTTGGTTGCTGTACTTTTAAAAGTTTCCTGTTCTTCTTCAGACAGCTTCTTAAAACGATCAATTCCTTTATCAAGCCAAGCATTCAATTCGGTCTGGGCTTTTGTTGACTTCTTGATGCCAGCACTTACTTCAAGCTCATTGACAGCTTGCACTTCTTCTTCTGTATATACTTGAAAAGGATTCAAATCCGCCTGTAGATCATATAACAAGTTCGGATCCGTCGTTTCCGACAAGATTGTAGCTTCATAATATGGCTGGAAGGATGCCTGAATTTCTTCTGGATCATTTACAAAGTCCAATATGAATGTATCCTGCTTGCCTGGACACATACGATTCAACCTTGACAATGTCTGCACCGCTTTGATCCCACTCAACGGCTTATCTACATACATCGTATGGAGGAGCGGTTCATCAAAACCTGTTTGGTACTTCTCTGCCACCAGCAGCACTTTATAGTCATCCGAATGGAACTTATCAGGTAATTCTTTTTCAGCGAAGCCGTTCATCCCCGGTTCTGTATAAGGGATTTTTCCGTCGTTCACCGTTCCTGAAAATGCGACGATTGTTTTTAAATCATCGTAACCTTTATCTCTGATGTATTTGTCAAAAGCGATTTTATAACGTACCGCGTGCAGGCGGCTCGCTGTAACAACCATCGCCTTGGCACGGCCGCCTATTTTTTGGCGTGTAAAGTTGCGGTAATGCTCGATGATAATTTCTGTTTTCTGTGAGATATTATGCGGGTGCAATGACACGTATTGTGCTAGCTTTTTCGTCGCCTGCTTTTTGGATACTAATGGATCATCATCAATTTCTTTGGCGATTTTATAGAACGTTTTATATGCGGTATAGTTCTCCAACACATCTAAAATAAAGCGTTCTTCAATCGCCTGCCGCATCGAGTATAGGTGAAAAGCTCTTGGCTTGCCATCAATTCCTAAAGTGCCAAATCTTTCAAGGGTCTTCGGCTTCGGAGTGGCCGTAAACGCGAAGAATGAAACATTGTCCTGCTTGCCGCTTTTTAAAATCGTTTCAATGATTTTTTCTTCAGTATCGTCCATATTCTCTTCTGCAATACGGTCTTCCTCGTACGCATCTTCCAAAGTTTTATCTGATAAAATATTCGTCAATGCTGCTGAAGCTTTCCCCCCTTGGGAAGAATGCGCTTCATCGATAATAACGGCATATTTTTTTCGGTTTAATCCAGAAACTTTCTCCATAATGAACGGGAATTTCTGTAGTGTTGTGATAATAATTCGCGTTTCGCTATTAATAGCATTCGCCAATTGACTTGAATCCTTGTCAATACGCTCTACCATCCCTGCTTTATGCTCAAGCTGATAAACGGCATCCTGTAATTGCTTATCAAGCACACGGCGGTCAGTGATGACAATAACGCTGCTGAAAACCGCTTCGTTATTTTCATCGTGCAGTTTCGCTAACCGGTGAGATAGCCAAGAAATTGAGTTAGTTTTTCCGGAACCGGCACTGTGCTGAATCAAATAATTCGTACCAACTGATTTCTCGTGTAGATCCTTTTCAATTTCACGAACAACATCCAGCTGGTGATAACGTGGAAAAATGAGCATTTTCCGCTCAGCAATCATTTCTCCATTTGAATCCAGAATATCGTCCTTTTTCACGAATACAAAACGGTACACAATATCAAGCAAACTATCGGGTGTTAAAATGTCTTCCCATAAATAGCTTGTGCGATAGGAATGATAGGCAGTTGGGTTACCCTTCCCGCCGTTATTCCCTTTGTTGAATGGAAGGAAATAAGTGGCGTTCTCTTTTAACTCAGTCGTCATATACACTTCATCCGGATCTACAGCGAAATACACGATAGAACGTAAATTGGATTGAAATAGCTGTTCTTTCGAATTCCGGTCCTGCATCAACTGCTTTTTCGCATGCTCGACCGTTTGTCCAGTCAGCGGATTTTTCAATTCCATCACAACAAGCGGCAAGCCATTTAAAAACAGTACCATATCGAGTGAATTTTGATTATCGTTTGAATAATACACTTGGCGGCTGACATTGAAGCGGTTTTTTTCATACTTCTCATAAAGTGTGCGGTTCATCGTTGTCGGAGGCTTGTTATAAGCGAGATCCAGTGAGACTCCACGGTCTTTAATGCCTTTACGGATGCACTCCAGCAACCCACGCTTTTTGATCTGGTCGACAATACGAGCAAAGACTTTTTCTTTATAATCCGCTCCGTAGGTTTTCTCTAGAATACGCATGCGCTGCGGCTGCGTACCCTCAAGAAACGCAAAAAGTTCTTCAACATCAATGGCATGGTCTTTAAATAAACGACTAGCATCACCTTCCAGTACCCGCTTATGATAGCCGGCACCAATCAAAGACGTTTCAATATTCGTTTCAAAACCCTTTTCTGACACATCGATTCTCATTTGCTCACCTCGCTATTTTTCAGCTATTAACTCACGTACGTCAAGCTTGCCTGTTACTGCTTCGTATATCAGAGATTGGCGGTATTCTTTTAGTTTTTGGATTTGTGATTCAATACGATTTATCACGTTATAAATTTCTTTTTGTTTAGTAAAAATGAATCGATTTAATTCTTCTTGTTCTTCAAGAGGCGCCACAGGAAACATCAAATTTTTAACTTGCTGAAAGTTTAATCCTTCTCTTGAACTTCCAGTTTGAGCTGTCATTATTTGGTCCATAGCCATCTTCGAATTCATAATTGAATTAAAATAATAGGGATTGATTTTATTTTGATTTACCCTAATTATACACACATGTTGATTCACGTTTCCTCGTCCAAAATCTTTTGGCACTATACAACTTCTCCCTATAGATGCTCCTGTTATGTTTAAGAGGTTGTCTAAAGGTTGAATTCTTGTACTTCTCATTTCGTTATCAATTTCTTCTGAAATAAATGCTAAATTTTTTAATCTTATACCTTCAAAATGTACGTTTAAACTTCTCAAAAAAGGTATACCTTCATCTAAATAAACTTCAGAACCTCCAGATGGGGTTTTTCCACTGCCGACTAATTTCGAAAAATGTTTAACCTTTTTAACTTCCCAGTGTTCCGGAATTTCTCCAATCCATTCCACGCCAGAATCTTTCATTTTTACATTTGGATTTAGTCCTTTTGTGACAGCTTCTGTAATAATCGATTGGCGTTTTTCTTCTAATAGATATAGAAGTCTCTCTTTTGATGAAACGGTTATATTTAAATCATCTACTTTCATATCTAAGTATTTTACAATTTCATCTTGAATATCTAGCGACGGTAAAGGCATTTGTAAATTCGCATACTTTTCAGCACTTACATTTTGAATGGTTGCTTGTATAGTGTTTTCTGCAATCCAACTCGCATAATATTTTGTCTGTGTATAGTAAAATACAAATTTAGGATTAACAAGATCTTTTCTTGAGGAGAATTTAATTAAATAACCTGCGAAACAGGCATTCAGGTCACCTTTATGAATATATGCCTTACCAACAGTAGCCCCACTTCTAGCCAATAAAATATCTCCTTCAGACAATAAATATGGTGCTGCTATCTGAGGAGGCAAAGATTTAAAAGTATCTTCTTTTAGATTTCCTTCATTGTCTAAATCCGTAATTCTAATATATCTTGGGTAAGACATGTCATCATGTTCAGCAGATTCATTAGCACCATACATCATATTTTCTTTCGCCAAGTACTTCCATTTTATAAGAGAATACTTACTCATCCCATCACCTTCTCCAACTGCTCAATAATCTCCGCTTCCAACGTCTTGATTTCTTCTATAATTTCTGCAGTACTGCGAATTGCAGTATATTTATAGAATTGACGAGTAAACGCTATTTCGTAACCAGTCTTTGTTTTTGATTGGTCAATCCATGCATCCGGTACGTGCGGCAGGACTTCACGAGCAACATATTCTTCAATATTTTCTTTAAGCGGAACGCTTTCCGTATCACGCAAATCTGCATCCGGTTCTGCTTCTGTTTTATTTTTCATGCAGGGATCTGCTGTTTCGTCTTTTTCAGCCAGACCAGCAAGCACTGCTTTTAAGACAGGTGCGCTAATTGTAATGCCCGCTGCCTTGAAAGCATCTTTCAGCAATTTGGTTACCTCTTCACGATTTTTAAACAGTTCTTCGCTTGGGAAGCTGCGCAGTACTTCAATAATTTGTGTTTGCATTTCTTTCCCAGCTCCAATTTCTGCTAAGCCGTTGTCGCCTTTTTTCTTGGAAACCGCCAAGTTCGCAAAGCCTTTTTCTTCGATTACCCGCGCAATGCGTTCTTCATTGAATTGGAAGTTCAGACGGAGCGGGCGTTCCATAATGATTTTTTGATAGCCGAAATCTTCATTGTCAAAGATTTTAACAAACTCGCCTTCCTGGAAGTTGCCGTAAAGACGCATGATTTCATCGATTTGCTCCTGCGTAATCTCATTGCGCTTATTGCCCAGGCTTTTTTTCATCTTTTTCGAGAAGTCCACTGCGTTCACTAATGCTACTTTGCCGTGGCGAATCGGTGCTTTATTGTTCGTCAAAATCCAAATATATGTCGAAATGCCGGTGTTGTAGAAAAGGTCGTTTGGCATCGCGACAATCCCTTCAACTAAATCGTTTTCTAATACATAGCGACGGATTTCACTTTCACCCGAACCTGCATCTCCTGTGAAAAGCGGGGAACCGTTCATAATAATCGCCAGACGAGAACCTTGTGGGTTTTCTGCAGTCACAGGCTTCATTTTTGAAATCAGATGTAGAAGGAACAGAAGCTGTCCGTCGCTCGTACGGGGAGTGCCGGGGCCGTATCGGCCATCAAAGCCTTGATCCTCATGCTCGCCTTTTATTTTCTTCTCCCATTGCTTCCAGTCCACTCCGTACGGCGGATTCGAAATCAGGTAATCAAATGCTTGTCCTTTAAATTGGTCGTCTGTCAGCGTATTACCTCGGCGGATATTGCGTGCATCTTCCCCTTTAATCAGGATGTCGGCTTTACAAATGGCATACGACTCGGCATTAATTTCCTGTGCAAAAAACTCAAGATCTGCAGTTGGATTCAGCTCTTTTAAATAGTCCTGGCCCACGGAACCCATACCGCCCGTCCCTGCTGCACAGTCGTATAATGTCTGTGTAATTCCTGGTTTAGTTAGATCCTCAGTTTCATTAAAGAGCAAGCCAACCATTAGGCGTACAACTTCACGAGGTGTATAGTGATCCCCTGCTTCCGCATTCTCATTGAAACGGCGGATCAATTCCTCGAAGACATAACCCATTTCCACATTCGATACAGTCTTCGGATGCAGGTCAAGCTCACTGAAGCGTTTGATTGTTAAGTACAGCAAATCATTTTGTTCCATCTTGTCGATTTGGCGATCAAAATCGAAATGTTCCATAATGTCCCGGGCCGTTTTCGAAAAACCATTTATATAGTCGCGCAAGTTTTCAGCAATATTATCCGAGTCGGTCAATAGCTTCGCAAAATCATACTTGCTTGTATTATGGAAAGTTTGCTTGGCAACCCGGTTTAAAATCGGCTCACGCGCATCCTCATTCATTGTTTTATATTTTTCATAGCTTGTCAGCACTTCTTCTTTTGTATCCGCTAACACGCTGTCAAAGCGGCGTAGTACTGCAAGAGGCAGTACTACCTTCCCGTAATCTTCCGGTTTATAAGGCCCTCGCAATACTTCTGCAATTGACCAGATGAAGCTTACTTTATCTTGAAAGTTAATCATTAGTTTTCTCCTTTGAGTTAAAATCTTACATATCCTCATTATAGTAGAAGCATGTCAATAATGACATGCTTGGGTAAGAACTATTGAATGCAAAAAAAATGTCAAAACGAGAATCTAGATTAAAATAGTTGTTCTTGAACTTCATTAAAAAGCCACTCCATATAAGGTACAACTTAATGTTGTCCAAATTTCGAATGGCTCAATTATATATCGGATATTTAAAAGTACTACTTCACAATTCCGAGAAGATTATTCTGTTTCTTCTCTCTTCTCAAATATGCTTCCAACTCATAAACTTTCATCGGATTAGCTAATTCATCAATAATATAATATCCGCTATTTTTTCGATCTTGAAAAACTTTACCGACAGTTATAAGATTGTTCAATGATTCTTCAACTTCTGTTTTTCTTTTCCCTAGTTTACGGGATATTTCCTTTTTTAGCGGTTTTACTTTACTATCATCGATTGAGAAGGCTAATAAGCAAAGATATACATAAACGAATAAATCAGTTTTACTAATTTCCCTATCTCTGTATTTAAAAACTATAACTGTAGGCACGTAAAATTTTTCATCTTCTCTAAGATCATTTAATTCTTCAGCAATTTTCCTATCAAGATTTTCAATAGCTACATAACCATTTTCATTTAACTGCACAAGCATATAATAATTTAATTCCAACTCTAACTCTTCGATATTCAAGGACCTATCGAAAAAATTCATTGGTAAAACAATTAAACTAATCATTTTCTCTCTGCCTTCTTTATTTAGTTTAATTTAGGCAAATTATAATCAAAGAGTTCAATACATTAAAATCTGCCTTGGAATTTCGTTACTTCTATTCTATTTCGCATTCAAAATCATTGGCTTTATTATAAACACTGTTAATTTGGCGCTTTGCAGCGTCTACCTGAGATTTAATCAGCTTTATATCATGTTCCTTAGCTAATTCCACATGCTCTAAATTCACCCCTATGATGCCAGTCATATATCCTTTATTCCCCAACAAAATTCTTAATTCCGTAAATAATTCAGAAGTAAAGTTTTCATGCGCTTTGTTTTTCATCTCTTCTTCTTCTGAATGCTCTACAAGAGTTGACACATCAATAAATAGTCTACCATCATAAATCTCCACTGGATTTCTCCCTTCACTACTCTATATTTTTTTGGGCATCACAAACATATCTACTGCAAGTATAAAAGCATCATTAAATCCAGTTTTATATGCAATATTGGTTTGTGAAAATACTTGTTCGAAAATGTTATCTTTTAAATCACTTAAAGCATTCATCTTAGCTTCATCACTGTCGAATTGTTTTAGCTGTTTAAGTTTCTCCTCTAAGTCATGATCGAGAATTTCATTATACGACATAAATTCTTTACTATTGATGACTTCTTCTATCCTTTTCTCCACCAAATTATTGACTGCCTGTTGAAAACCTTGAACCATCTTATCTCCCCTTTTAATTCCTTTTTAATAATAATTCCTTTAGAAGGAATCACTTAATTTTATATTACTTTTGGATATTTGTAAAACTGATAAATAATACGTTAAAATCATAGTTAGTGATCTTAAAGAGAGTTATTTCTTTTAGAATTGAATTTTCATTTTAGAAAGGATTGTACAATGGATAACCTTATTGCTGGAAAGCTTATAAAAGAATATAGAAAAGAAAAAAACATTAAATTGATTGATTTTGCTAAAAAAATTAACATGGCACAATCTTCCCTATCCAGAATTGAAAATGGTACACAGGAGTTATCCATATCTGTTCTAACAAACATTTGTAACGGACTAAATATCTCTTTAAGTGATTTCTTTTTAAAACTGGAAGGAAAAAAAGTGATTTTAGATACTAAATTCGAAACTAGTTCAATCGATATTAATGAAGACATAGATTCTTTATTACATTTGACTATATCCTCTCTTACTCCCGAACAAAAAAGAGGCCTCTACGTCCTTTTGTATCCTTTTACTAAATAAATGAATTAAGTGTAAAAGAATAAATTAATCAATATCTTTGGAAAATATTTCATCGAATAATTTGTAGTTATCCTTTTCCGATAGTTGGAATCGAACACTTTCTTCCGGCATGGCGAGCGGAAAGGTCATTTTTTGGATTCTACTTTGCACTCTTCCATTTGGATATTTTTTTAATAAATCTTCAATGTGTATATTTGAAGTGAAAATCGTTAATTTTCGATTGTTCATTCGTTCTTCAAGTATTTGAGTAAAAATACTCTCTGACCATTCCGAAGCTTTTTCTACTCCCAAATCATCTATAATCAGCAATTCTGCCGTTGCATAAGCTTTTATAACTTCATGCTCTTTGTATTCGCTATTTGAACTAAAAGTTTTCTTAATTTCAGTGAAAATATTAATCGAAGAAGTATACAATACGTTGATGTTTAATCGTTTAATCAAATCATTTGCGATACTAACGGCTAAACGGCTTTTACCACTTCCAGTCATATGACTGGAAAGGTATAGCCCCTTCCCGTAGGATTTACATTCATTAAAGTTCTCTATGAATTTATTAGCTACATGTTTAACAAACTCTGCTTTTTGTTTATTTGATTCGTCTCTATAAACTTCTAAGTCAAAATTTGCTACTGAGCATCCCATGAAGTCCAATGGAATATTTGCAGACTGCAGCTTTATTGTTACTTCTTTATCTTTACGACAGCGACATATTCTCATTAAAGACTCCGAATTGGATTTAATGACATGAATTAAACCAGTACCATCACATTCTTTATACATACACTTATCTGATACCTGAGTCATTATTTCCTCCGTCTCTCTTTCTTCGGATGAGTTTAAGCCATTCTTCTCCCGCAGATTCTCCTCTACCTCTATAAGCTGATTGTTTATTTTCTCCATCTAATTTTTCCTCCTGAGTATTTTTTATTTTTGATTTTGTTTCTTGAGATTTGTAATGCTGAAATATATAATTTGCAACATATTTAAATGAGTGAATGGATTTATTTGAAGAATTCATTTTAAAGTCTTCATAGCATTTATCTATTAGTTCTTTAACTTTTAAATATGGCAATTCTAGTTCTACAATTTGCATAACTGCTTCTTTTTCTTTGATAGTTAAAAAAGGCTTTCTGCTCTTTTCTAAGTAATATTGCGTTATCTCTTTAGCTTTTTCACCCTTTATTAAATTTTTATTATTCCTCACGGCTTCTTTATTATTTATATCTTTAAGTGTATTCTCTGAAGTAATCTCTGGTATTGCTGCTTCATTTTGTTTCATCGAATAAGCAAATTGATTATTCGTAGATTCATCTTGATTTATCGGTCTATCAATACGTTGCTCAGTTTCCTTCACAACTTCATTTTCATTGTAATAATCCTCAAAGTGGTCTAACTTATACCCCTTACTATTTAAATCTTTTTTGATCTTATTAAGGTTCACTCTATATTGAAACGTTTTATCGTATTTATATTTCGGATTAGGATTTCTTCTTTCAAAAATAAACTCACTTGTAACCAAATCCTTTAAATATCGCCTTACTGTAGTTTGGCTGCCTATCATAATTTCTTGAGAAAGTTCTTCTGATGTTTTATATATCCAGCCATATTGCATGTTCTTTTCCGTATTAGTAGAGTTATGATTTACTTCTTCATAGAGAAATTTATCGTTATCACGAACCCTTAAAGACCAGTACAATAGCTGATTTAAAGTAACGGCTAAGGTAAAGTTACCAGTTAGCTCCACTAACTCTTCCTTAATGACAACTCTTTTTGGATTTTTGTTTTCCATCACTGCCTCTTCCTTTCTTTAAATAAAAATCCCCAATTCGCATCTGCAGTTATAAGCATAAATTAATAGCTTACCTGCAGATGAAAATTGGGGATTTCCCTTGTTTTTATTAACTTTAATACTATTCCTCTTCGAAATACTCTGGTTGTAAATAAATAGCAGCTCTTCTTCCAATATGTTTTAAAGAATTAATACCTACGTCTAAGTTAACTTCTTTCATTCTTTCTATAAGCTTAGTATCTTTCTCTAGATTCATATACATGTTTTTAATTCTTTGGCTCCTATCACCGTATTTAGTACGCATAGAAAACGTTTCATCTGGCAATACGAATACCACAGCATGTTTACAATCTTTATTCCTTTCTGCAACAATACAATATCTCCAAATTTTTTCTTCAATTTGTGACCATTGTTCTGTTCCAGTGTCCAACTCGATATTAAGAATTCTTGATTGTTCATTCGGATCAATAAAAGATCTTTTCATTATCCAATCTGGTTTTATAATGGAAACATAGTGTCCACTTCGTCTTTCAGAACCAGAACTTTTCATATAAGCAGCTGCTCTTGCATAATTAGCCCCCTTATTATTTCTACTCACCGTTCCACTTACTTTAGGTATCCATATATCGTAAGTATATTCTGCAGGTGACAAAGATTTTGTTTTTAACGAAAAATTCATATCTTTATAGACTGGCATGTTCTGTCTTTCCTCTAAAACCAACTTAATACCTAAAACTACTTCTTGTGTCATGAGAAAATGCAGAACATTTTTTTTGTTTAAACGATGGTATATTCGATTCTTATTATAGTCATCAGATAATAGTTTTTCTTTTATCAATAGATCAATACCAGCAGTCCCAATGGTATAATACTTAAATCTTTCTCCATCAAATCCTTCTGCAAAGTTAGAAGATCTAACAAGCTTAAATTCTTCAAATTTTCTTAGACGATTTTTAAATGCATACGGATGAATTTCACTTAAATATATTTTGGTATAACATTTAAATAACTGCTCGGTTGATAGTAAATGATGCTTTTCTAAATAATTCAACATTAAAAGTTCACCCACGTTCACCTCAATCCTTGATTTGCCCTTTCCTTTCATGATAAATTTATCTTTCATTTTTTTCTCCTTTTCTATTTAAATTGGTGTAAAAACCTCGCTTTAATTTTTCACCCCTCTTTCTCTTTTATTGTTGACTCCTAGGTAACTATGTTACTTAGGAGATATATCAGCGAAGTAACCAACTTGCTCTAAGTAATATAGTATTTTAAACCGAAAAACTGATTACTCTCAAAGCGCTAAATTGTTTAAAATAAAAGAACGTGGCTATTACTTAGATATCTTATCGTCTAAAATTCTCTTTTGAAGACTTTTTAAAAAATTCTTTTTTAGTTCTTGACTGCTAACCATATCAGTAGGCTAACTAGCAATGTTTTAAAGAACTTAAATCTAGTACCTTTCTTAGACTACATTTATATAAGCAGCTGGATTACCTGTTGCTTCTTTTAAAATCGGATTATTCTTATATTCTTCATAATCAATATGACAGGGTAATTTTCTTAAATTCTGAAGAAGGACAAGTTTGAGAAGCACTTATGCCAAAAAAGACCTACTTCCGTTATAGGAACACTGTTTAGAAGAATAAAAAACAGTTTGTGAGAAGTTTTATTCAAATCGAATTTAATACCGTTTCTTTCACCTGTAGCAACCTTTCCTTCGATAAAATGATATGAACAATAAATAACTCGACTGCAGTTAGCGAACTGATTGAATACCAGTTTAGATCGTATTGTTAATAATTTCTATAAAGTTCGCGTGAATGAATATATTCCCCGTGATTAAGAAGCACGGTTGAAATATGCCTCTTTTATCGAAATCAAAAAATCTCTGCTTTGTTATAACTAGCGGCACTCTCCTATATATTATTTACTTAACCACTGGTTCAAAAATCGCAAAGTATTTCATAAACTAAATTTAGATGTGGTTTTAAAACGTGATATACATAGTTTTATCGAATGGCTGCATCCAATTAGCTGTTCATATATATTTAAATATTTCTTCCTCTATGACATTCTTTATGTTTACCAGGCATGGTATCTCTTATAAGTAACCACTAAAGGTGACTATTACACATGGTTACTTATAAGAGTTACCAGTAGTAGATACTCTTAGACGTCTCTAATCTAACGGATGTCACCTATGCAACTTGATATATGGCGTTATTTTATAGTATCGACAATGAGTGACGTCTATTAGTAACTATTAATTAATGTGCGTTTACTTTAAATCTTGATCGCTGTCTTTATATGAATAACTGCGCTACTGATAAGTTTCAAAATTTTTTTTTATTAAATCTTTTGTTCCTAATTCCGGATATTCGTTTTACTACGATATGTGATATTTTATTTTTTGACATGCAAAAAGGACAACGGCTATTACGTTGCCCTTTTGACTTTATATAATTCAATGCTGATCCGCTATTTCGAAACTTAATCAAAAAAATGTTTTTTAGTTTAAGCATTAACAATTTCAATTACAGATACATTAGTTACGCTATTAAAATTTCCTTTAGAACATAGCAGAGTGCGATATTGGCTATTTCCGCACTCTTATTTTATTAAATAAACATGATTTAACAACAAAAAAGAATTAAATAATAAAGAGAAATAATAACTTTTTAACAAAAACCCTATTAAAATAAGACCGAAGTTTGGATTTAATATTTCAAATTTGAGAAAGAGGGAGTTAAGAGTCACTTCGCGATACATGGGTAGCAATTATATGGATGTTCTTTGCTTTGATTGGAGCCTTTTGTTTGATCGCTACTGCTGCAGGGTTTGTCTACTTAATCACTTAATAGAAATCCCCTCTACTATAGGTGGAAGGAATTAATTAGTTATTGGGGAGATTTTTCCCCAATAAATTTCAAATACAGATTCCCTAATATCAGAAATACGATAAAAAGCACTATTAATACAAGTGCTGCCTTTGCCAAAAAAAGAGCGAGGGGGAATAATATACTCCCCAATAAGAAAACGACCAATGGTATTAATATGTATTTTATTAAAAAGAATGCTAACATTATGATTATTAATGGTTCAATAATCGGCAGTATAACTTTCCACCACAACAAAGTAACCATTAAAACAAACATGATTAACATAGCTCCTTCTGCTTTCATTTCCAAATCCCCTTTCTTCTCTAGCTAGTGAAATTATCTGTATTCAGATCCACCGCCCCATATTTCTCGACCACCTGTATGTCCTGTGTTTTGATGTACCTCTTCATCTACTAACTGAAGAATTCCCGGTTGTTCGTGGTGATGCCAGTCGAAGCCACTAGGAGTAGCGTTGTGGGAAAGAGCTTCAACATCAGAAGGAGACAGACCTAACTGATTAGCGAGGCTAGAGTCTTGCATGATAGATTGATATAACGTTTCATTAGCAATTTTAAAATGAGTGTTATCGGATTCTAAATACATTTCCTCTGCAAGTACCGCACTAAATTGAGAATCAAAGACAGGGAATAAACCTTCGACCACTTCTCCAGAAGGAGTTTCGATTACTTTGGTTTCAAAAGGCACACCTGTTTCTAGGTGAGTGGAACCAGCTAAATGGTCATTTCTTGTTTCAATTTCTTGTGCCTCTACACTATCCGCTCCATCTACAATATCTACGATACCTATTGCAAAGGTTGTTACTGCTGCCACTTTACCTAAATCTTTTAACCCTTTGACTAATTGTTCTCGGTCATTGGTTCTAATTCCATTAACGGTAACACCAGCACTTTTAACGGTGTATTTGATTCCTGTTCCAATTCCCTTGATTGTTCTTCCAGTGCTGTCTTTTAAATCGTGTAACCCTTGTTGTTTATGAAGTTCATCCTTCTTTATATAACCGTACCCTGTATGTAAGGCTCCATCTCCAAATTGGGTAACAGAATCAACTGCATTTTTTGAAGCGTCTACCACTACATGACCAATTTCGCCAAGGTATTTTCCCGCGTTCTCGTTTTTAGAAGATACTGCTCTACTAACAACATTCACTCCACTTTTAGCAGCTCCCCCAACGGTGTCATTGAAGATATTTCCTAATCTACGTAGAATCATGTTATCACCTATCTTTCTATATCATCTTTCTTGCTATCTATACTTTTTATTAAACCTTCTAACCGTACACTCATATGTATTTGATTAATGGCATTGATGAATGCCTCAACCGTCTGATTTTGCTTTCTAATATTAAATTACAAATTATATACTGCTTTGAATAACTCAAAAAATCATAATTAGAGTTGCGATTTTTGTTGTTAGTGCATTGTTCATACAATCCGCTTTTAAAAATAGAAGCAAATTCCTCTACGTTTTGTTCGTTTTGAAAATGCATCATAACCTTTCGAATATCTGAAACCGATGCATTTTCAAGCTTCTCTTGATATTCAGGAACCATTATGTAGTCAGCTAACAAGAACTGATTTTGAAGAATATGATCTACATTTAGTACTAGTGATTTTCGTTCTTCACTCAAGCATCTTCTACCCTTTTTATTTACCCTCGTATTTATATTCTTCTAAACACCAATTCTTCCATAGATGTTTTCGTTTGTGATTTGTTCGGTAGTGTGGCAGAACTTAAAAACCATATTACTCTCCTATCTTGAAAGATAACATTTTATGTGATTATTGTACCACTTCGTTTTATCTTCATCATTTCTATATACCTTACCATGTTTTAAAAGGAGATTTCCATAAGAAATGTCGGTTGGCTATTTAACACATATATAACAGAAGAAACTCATCCTTAGCAAATTAAATTAATAAACAAGATGCCAATGACAGCTCTGCAAATATCCTCCACATTTATGTCTGAACTATCATAATGTAGGTGGCCATACGTGGTATGTATCATGTCAAATGGCTGTGATGATTAGAAAAATAGAGGAATACCAGTGCCTGATATAGAGTTATAAAAAAAAAGAGTGCGATAATCGTAATTTCCGCACTCTTTTTCTAAATGTCAAAACTCGTACATAAGTAACAAAAACCTTTCTTTAAGTATTCAAATAGCTCAAAATGCTAGCTATAATATTAATGCTTACGATAACAAAAATAAAAGGCTGTAGAAAGGAGACTTTAATTAAGTAAGCAATTGAGGAGTTAGTTTCATTATTATAAAAAAATCTAAAAAAATGACTGGAGAATATAAAAATGAAGAAAATTATTAATGACAAATTGTACAATAGCGAGACTGCAACGAGGCTTTATCACTATGACAATAAATTATATACCACTGATATAAATTACTATAGCGAGGCTCTATATAAAACAAAAAAAGGATCATACTTTTTATTAAAAGAAGGTGGTGCTATGTCTAAAATGTCTAAAACCAATGGAATTTCTAAAACTGGAGATATGGATATAGAAGCATTTAGTCCTGAAGAAGCTCAAGATTATTTAATTGAACATCAGGCTATCGATGTATTTGAAATTGAATTCGGATTTCTAGATGAGGCATAAATTATATAATAGAAAGGAGCGGCATTTATTTTTCCGCTCCTTTTTGTTTGTATTCATAATTTTTCGCGGTCTCAAACTCCGTTATGTTAATAATTGTTATTCTCCGCATCCAATAAGCTCTCATATGTTAATTGTTTTATCTTCGTATTAAGCTCTTTAAAGATGACCCTGATTTTTTAATACCGAACTTAGATTTTTATATGTTCTATAAATAGAACTTAGCTCATTAAAATTAGAATGATGTGCATTTAAATTTATACTCAAGGTAAATAAAAGGTGGATGAGAAAGAATGCTTGATCAGAACTATGATAAAGCGTTTCAAAGGTTTCTTTGGAATTTAGAATCATAACTGGATAATGAGCATTTTTCGGTTGTTTTTGGGCTTTGGCTGCAATCCGGTGGTTCCCATCAATTAAAAAGTGAAAATAAGGACTGGTTAACCAAGGTTCATAGCTAATCAAGATACCAGGTTTCTTATTGTGTATTGCTACTGAAAAATGAGATTCATTCAATTCATCTTGTGCAATATTCATAAGGGTGACTGGGTGGAATTCTTTATGTCTTTTTTGTTCTTGAATCGTTTTCTGAGCCTTTACAATGGACCACCTTAAGGAAAAGAAATTTTTCTTGTCATTTGTAAGAAAAATCTCTCTCATATAGATTTCTCCAATGGTTTCTGAATGAGGAATCCGAATACTTTCGGCGTAAGATTCCATTCCCTTTTGATGAAGAAAGAGCATTTCATTTACCAAGAGTGGTTGTTTTTTGTAAGCTAGTGAGAATTTTTCAATTGCTTCATTGATATTTGGAGGACTACCATCCACAAAATAACCTGCCATTTTTGGTGGTACGGTGGATTGAGTAAAGGAATTCATTCTATTCAAATGCTCTCTTCTCCTTTTTAATAACCTAAAGTTTGCATCGTTTCTTTAAAATAAGCATAAAACAGTTTTGGACTAATCCGATACATTGGATGGTTAAAATCGATAAAAAGCCTATCTTCATGTTTTCCAATATTTGCTCCTGAATCGCATTCAGTTATCTCGAATCCCAATATTTCTTGAATGATTGAAAAGGTGCCACCGCAAATAATGACGTCCGGATTCATAATTTCAATTTCTTTCATCCATAAAGTTTTATTAAGCAGCGCATGTTCTTTTATTTCTTCTGGGTTACTCTGGCCAGCTCCACCTGTTTTCTTAAGATTAGTTGTAGCAATGCTTAACAAACCATCTGTGATACTTGCTGGATGGTTTGGAAGCAGTATTTTATAAGGAGGGAACCCTTGTTGTAGTCCAAAAATCCATATTCCAACAATTGCCCAGATTCGGTAAAACTTTAAGCTGCTGATTTGATCTTGCATTAATTGAACCAAAGACCAATTCTCTTTTTGTTCGGTATCATTCACTTCCTTAAGCAGAAATAAAATCTTGGTTCTACTGTCTTCATATCTGCTTTCATCTACAACTCCACCTGCTATAAAGTGGCCTGGATGCTTTTTCTGCCAATCATTATAAAGGAGAGAGAGTTTTTCATTAATCAACATTTTCTAGGCTCCTTTTGACTTTGAAAACATCTTAATTCAATGATTTAATATATGAGAATACAGCTAATTTACTTTAATTTGAATAGTTCGTCAAATAAATATCATGGTTACTTAACAAACATTTTCTTGTTAGTCGAATAAGAATAAAACTGAGTGATCGCTGTTATCATTCGCATCAATATTCTCTTCTTCAACTGTACTAGCAGCAAATTTGATCTCATTTAACCTAACAGATTCTAGAATATAATTAGCTAGTTCATCTTTATTGTTATTCCCTGGATTGTTGTATTTCCTATTAATGGCTGCTGCGAACAAATCTGCAAATTGTAAAAAGATGTTCTTATGAGAATCCATCGTAATTAATTGGTCCATTATTAATCGATCGTCATAATGAAGTTTAAAATTATCTCCTAATTCCTGCTTGATAGTCTCAATGACTAATTCGCTTTCTCCATCTTGATCTTTTGTGAGATTAATTTTTCTCGGTAGAGAAATTCGTTCGGAGTTAATTTCATGTTCAGCACCTAATCTGACAAATTGATAGTAAAGCTTGATAACTAACTCCGTAACCGGCATTCGCTTAATTTTTCTTTGATTCACTCCAACGGCCTTAAAACTAACCATTTCTCCATTTTGAATAATAAAATTGAAAAACTCTTTATAGAGTTTCAACTGATCATGGCTGGTATTTGATAAATCTTTGAAATGAAATTCATTCGGTATCGTTACGCCCGCTTTTTCCTTCTCACTTGACCACTTCAAAAAATCCCTTTGAATTTTTGAACTCGTTGACGCATTTAAAAACCAAAAACCTGCAACAAAAACATAGTCTCCAGTTTTGCCAGTTTCATCAGAATAAACTTCAAGTGAATCATAAGAGGGCTTATCTAATAACTGACTTTCTTTTTCTTGCTCTTCTAACGTTTTTCTTCTCCGTTTTACTTCATCCCGGGCTTGAAAAAGCTCATACTCATTTTGTATTTTAGCTCTTGCTCTAGCAATAGAGGTCAATTTTTCTAGTTTATATAGTTTTTTTATATCAATATTCTCGGAATCTAACCCATTGTAGACTCTCCAATATTGCATTTGCAGAGTGAGATCCGAATCTCTAGTATCTGGATATCTATTCAAAATGTTTGCTACCCGAGTAGTGAGAGTTTTATTATCACCAGCTTGAATAGCTTTCCATAATTCATCGGCTTTGCTCTTTTTTTCTTCCCTCTTCATTCTGTCTTTTTCTAGTTCTTCTTCACTTTTCTCCTCTTGATATTCTTCTTCCACAATAACATCTTCGCTAATTTTAGACATACTACATCCCCTTTGACATATTACAATCGCACTTTATAAAAGAGTGCTTTATCCTTTTCTAAATTATACAACAATTCCTAAACTTAGATTGTTTTTACCTTTTTTTATTTCAACCTTTAAGTCAGTTATAAGGTTTTTTAAAATTTATCATGATAGGGAGCTTGGCATATGCCCTGCAATCGATTTAATTTTAATCACTGTTTGTAAACGGATAGTCGCATTTTATTTTCATTAATAAAGTATAAAAAGAGAAAGAAGATGCTGAAATAAGAGCATTTTCTTTCTCTCTAATGGCTTCCGATACTCCCTCATATGTAAACTTAACTTGGGTAATATTTATTCGTTAAGCCACTGTTTGACGAATAAATCTAAACTTTTTAGGTAGAGGAAGAGATTAGAACTTGCTCTTAGTTTCCTATTTAAGTTTACGTTAGATTCTAATTTAATTAACATTAAAAGTTACGTAAGAAGACAATAGTTTTAAGTATGAAAGGAGTATTTCTGTTTAGACTTACTGAGTAAAAATGAATAATTTAAATCTACTGGCCATCGCTATGATTCGAGCAATCCTATAGGCATGCTTTTGCCATGTTTGTAGTGATTCAATTAAAGGAGCGGTTCATGGAGCAGGGGATCAATTTGCCGGCAAATGTAAATCTGTTGCTGGAAAGTAATTGGCTGATTCAGACTTTATAGTAAAGGACATGATTCAGTATGAAAACTACAAATTAATGTCCGCTCCAGTCAGCCCAAATGATACAATTATATTTAGCAAGAACTGTAAAAAATTATCGTAACGATACATGGCAGTAATTTTCAGAACGAGGTTCTACATTTCGATTTACTCTGTCAATGTTAGAGGTTGTAAATGGTATAAACCAGTTTGGAAAAGTCCCTTTTATTACGTATAGAAGGCTTGAAATAGTATGCTTTGAAATATACAGTATCGTTATAGAAAAGCAAATACCAGCGATATTTTCAGGGAATATGGGTGGAATTAATTAAATGAGTTAAGAAGAATCAGGTAATACAGAAATTTTACATCTTTTTTGGTTAGGAGAAAATCATGAGTTTATTTTTCTTTAAAGTAATAATAATTATAGTTTCGGTAATTACTTTTAGAGACTTTCTTAGAATTGAAATATCTAAAAGCAGCGTTATATCTCTAGTGGCAACTTCCTTTGTTCTTATTGGCTTCTTAACATACACATTTATATTTCTTATTGGATATCAAGTATTTCCTTATTTTGAAGCAACTCAGAATATAGATGACAAAATAGTATTAATGAATTTACTTGAGTCTAAATCTGTTTATGAACAATTTACTTATTTTGCAACTTTAGCGGGTTTATACGCCTTGCTACAGAGCAATTTTGATAAAGAATACTTACTACCTAGATTAAAGAAAAAAACGACCGGCAAACTTAATACTGAATTAGAAGTTAAAATTCATTCCCTTGAAGAAGATATTAGACTCAGAAAAATTTTATTAGAACACTATACAAATAAACAAAAGAAGTGAGTTATCTTCACGAAGTAGGTAAAGATCTGACTTTAGACGAAGCTTTGGATTTACCAAGTTCTAATTCACCCAGAGCATTCTATCCGATAGAATCGCCGGTAGAGCTGGAACAAAGTTTTTCACTCAATAGTAAGTTATTTAAAGGTAAAGGATTTGAATATCTGCCTCCTTTGATTGATATCTTTAGACCATTTTTTTAGATTTTTCATTTTCAATTAGCTGTAAATATTTCTGTAGAGTAAGCTAAAATTCTATTTAACATAAAATTTTGATTATCCAAAAAATCGCCTTCTTTAAACGAATGAATAGAAGTTTTACAAAACACATAACTCTTGGAGGTATCAAATGAATTTCTTTTTAGATTCTACAGTATTTCAAAACGGTAAAGATGTATTTATGAACAATAAGTTAAGCAAAGAATTTTTAAACATTTGCCAGCAACATAATTTCCCTATATATCTATCTACTGTAGTTTTAGATGAAACACGAAGACAATATAGTACATTCATGAATGACCAATTAAACAAAATCAAAGATGGACATAGGGCTGTTAACCAAGTTCCACAAATACATGTCCCAATCGTGCCACTTCCTAGTATACAAGATATTTTAAACAGCTATGATTCGTATTTCAAAAGCTTGGAGGTAGAAGGCGTAATAAATATTGTGCCTTACTGCAATGATTTTCTACCCGATTTAGTACATCGTTCAATCCATAGAATAAAACCATTTACAGAATCCAAACAAGAGTTTCGTGATGCTATAGTATGGTTTTCATATGCTAAATTAGCAGAAGAAAGACAATTAGAAAAATGTTATCTAATAACTGGAAATACAAGCGATTATTTTAATAAAGAAGGAAAAATTCATGAAGAATTAGAAGAAAGATCAAATCGGTTTATTTTGTTTAGAGATATGCATGCAGTGCTTAATGCGTCTTTTATGGAACCATATAAAGCTACTAATGAATTACTTGAGTCTCTCAGAAAGCAGCCATGGAACATTGCTCTCTTTATGGAATTTTTGGAACTAGAATCAACAAAAAATTATATAACAGAATATTTAATGGATGATTCAGATGATAAATTATCTAATGAACTTTGGATTGACGTAAATCTTTTCCATAGGATAGTATCAGATATTAATGTATTTAATCTTGCAGAGGTTGAAATACGAGGAGTAAATATTATAAGTAGTGAATTTATTGTAAGCGGAACAGTTATAGCCGAAATTCAAGTTATGACTACAGCTGCAGAGGATGCACTTGAAGCAATACACCCTGAAACTTATGAATCGAAATTAAAAGTATTTTTTGATGTCGTCTATGACACTGCTTCTGCTACCTATAAAAACCTTGAAATAAGTGATTATTACAATGAAGAAGCTCGAGAATTTGAGGAAGGAAGACACCGAGTAAAGCAAGATAAGTATTAAATAGAAGAATAGAGTAAAATAAAAACTTACTTTGTTTTCCCAAAGTAAGTTTTTTTAAATAGTTATTTCCATTTCTATGACTCTAATAATTTGATTAAATACATTCAAAGGGACTGCTTATAGATACAAAAGTAAAATGAGATTTATCCTCGTACTTCTTCTCTTCCGATAATTTGATGATATGTAAACCAATATTAATTCGGATCTACGTTCTTTAGGTGATGCTTTTTTCAGATTTTGAAGATTGTAAAAGTCTCCAGGTCTTAATGAAACTCTTGAAGACGTAATAGCCTAGGATAGCACCCGTCGTATTTAAGATAATATCATCCACATCAAATTGACCGACTCGCAGGAAGAATTGGGCAAGTTCAATCGTGACCGTTATGGTGAACCCAAGCATCGCTACTTTTGTGACACTATGAAAGCGCCTAAACAACAGGACCAGAAAAATCCCCAAAGGAACAAAAACTGCTATATTCCCTAAAGTATTTTGAAGAACAATATCCAGGTTAAAATTTTGTGACTCTGCCATATAGTGATAGGTATTTTTGAACGGAACAATATTCGAGTTTAAACTCCATGTTTTTGCACTGAAAAAACCGTCTGCTTCATCGTATATACGGAAATAACTGTTGAATGAATCTTGGTTTGCCAAGCGATCGAGAAGCCTAAATATGAGCAACTGCCAAAGAACAACAACAGAATATATCCCGAAGAATAGCCATCCCAACTTATGAAAAAAATTCTTCTTGGGCAAAATGGAATTTTGCAAACCTGATTTAATTGTTTCGACGTCACCGAAATCCCTTAAAGCCCTAGCAACTGCATGCTCTGGCGCAAATCCTTTTTCTTCATACTCTTGAACCAACATGGATAAATGGCCAGACAATTCTTCCGTAATGTCTTGTTTTTCTTTATTGCTGCAATCCAGTCCGCTTACGATTCGTTCAAGATAGGTTTTGATGTCTTGTCCCATAATTTCCCCTCCGTAGACACATTGATTAACTCACTAACTTTTTTCCATTCTTTCAGTTTTCTATCCAACTCTTTTTTTCCGTCATTTGTGATTTGATAATATTTTCGTCTTGCCCCAGTGTTCGATTCTTCCCAGTACGATTCGAGAAACTTCTTTATTTCCAGTCTCTTTAAGGCTGGATATAACGTGCCTTCGCTCATACTATAAAGTTCTTCGCTGCTTTCTTTTAATTCCTTTACCATTTCATAGCCGTACATGTCCCGTTTGTTCATCAGGGAAAGAAGCAGAATATCAATGCTCCCCTTCATAATTTCCTTATCCATAAGCTCACCCTCTCATTCAAACCTTTATTACATCGTATAACAATGTACATCGTTTTACAATGTTTTAAATTTAAAGTTTCATTAAATAAAAAGCGTTCGTAAAGTACACTTTTCCATACACCTTAAAATATACTGGACACACGATAAAGAACGTTCGTAAAAGTATCAAAATACTTTACGAACGTTCGTCATTTTCTAAGCACTTTTCCGAACAGTTTTGGAGAGATACAGACAGAAGATTATTTCTCGAATGGAATTAACAACATCACAACTCCACTTATAAGAAGTATATCAAGTAATAAATTTTCTTAGTTTGAATTGGAAAAAGTATTCGAATGAGTAAAAGTTATAGATATAATACCAATGTTGCTTTAATGAAGTTAAAAACTAAGAGCGGCTATTCCAGCCTTGATAATAAAATTTCAACTTTCAATATAAATTCTTTTGTATGTACAGAAAAAATGAAAAATGTTTAAAAAAATTAGATTTACTCTTAAAATCTTAAAATCTTGAAGTTATTATGAATTACGCCTTAAGGTGCTTAACATATTGCTAAATAAAAAACTATCAAACAATTTGAAGGAGATTAATAATGCAAATAATTGAAGTTCAAGAAATGCTGCTACAAATAATAAAAATGCTTGCAAAAAAAGAATCGAATACAGAGTGGCTGACCCTAAAAGAAGGAGCAAAGTATGCCGGAGTTTCATACAATACTCTAATCAAATTCCGACTAAAAGGTCTTAAAATCGCAGAAGTAGATAGTCTAAAACGAATTTCTAAAACAGAAATTGATAATTTTTTCAAAGAATATAGTTTTTAAATAAGGAGATACGGAACATAATGTACATTAACCCGGCTATTAAACCATACAAACTCAAAGATGGAGAGACACGTTATATGTTTAAAATTTACTTAGGAGTTGATCCTCTTACTGGAAAAGAAGTATGCACAACTCGACGAAATTTTGAAAAGGATACAGAAGCTCAAAGAGAATATTATAAGCTAAAGAGTTCTTTTAGAGATGGCACATACAAAAAGAAGCAAACTATCACTTATAAAGAAATTTACGATCAATGGACTCTTGTCTACAGAAAAAAAGTAAAACCTTCCACCTTTCTAAAAACTACTGGGTTATTTAGAAATCATATCTTACCTGCTATAGGAAGTTTTCGAATTGATAAAATTAATTTTAAGATATGTGAGCATCATGCATTTAACTGGGTGGAACAACTTACAAACTATAAGTCTGTAGTTTCATACGCTTCTATGGTAATGACTTATGGTATTAAACTCGGTTTTATTCAATCAAATCCATTTAAATTAGTTGATACTCCTAAACAAAAAAAATCAACTAAAGGAAACAAATATTACTCCCGAGAAGAATTGGTATCCTTTTTAGAAGTTATAAAGAATCAAAGAAAAACTAAAATTCACGTATTCTACCGTCTTTTAGGCTATACAGGTATGCGAAAAAGCGAATGTTTAGCACTCCATTGGGATGACATAGATTTTGAAAATAAGGAAATCCATGTTACAAAGGCCATTTCTATAGATGAGGATAGCAAGATATTTTTAGGAGATACAAAAAACGGAGAAGCTCGTATTATTAAAATTGATTTAAAAACTAGTGAGATTTTAAAAGAATGGAAACAGGAACAAGAGAAAACCCTGGGCTTATTAGGCCAACATGCCGAAAAACAATTAATATTCTCAAATACAAAAAACCAACTTATCCAACCTTCATATACTTGGAAATGGGGTCGGACTATTCAAGATCAAAATCATTTAAAGCATTTATCACCACATGGTTTCCGGCACACGCATCCTACTTTATTAATTGAAGCAGGAGCTAATTTAGTAGGCATTCAGCAACGCTTAGGACATTCTGGCAGAGATACTACAACAAAAACTTATATTCATCACACCGATAAAATTAAAGATGATACCCTAAAACTATTTGTTGAATACATGAATTATTAATGCCTTACTACCTGAGGAAGAAAAAAGATAAGACCGCATTCATTTGAAATCTCAAATGTATGTGGTCTTATTTATATTTCCAATATACCGTCTTCTCATTTTTCAATATCCAGTAAGCATTTATTCTTTACACCCTTGATTTATCGAAGTGCTATTTGTGTACTGCTAATCTTCAATATAAAATATAGGAGTAGTTATATTAACTACTCCCTCCAAATCTTATCTCCGTAAGCATTCAGGAGGAACAGAATGAGTAAGCAAACAACGATTAAAAGCTATAAACTCAAAAACAACGCAACACGGTATATGTTCCATCTTTATATTGGTGTTGATCCATTAACCGGTAAAGAGCTAAGTACCACGCGTCGAGGCTTTAAAACACAAAAAGAAGCAAAGGATGAAATGGCTAAGTTAAAAGGAGAAATCAATAGCGGCTCTTATAAGAAGCAGGCAACAGAAACCTATCAGGATGTGTATGACATCTACATTGAGCATTATGAAAATACTGTTCAAGATAGTACATTCTTAAAAACAGTTCGCATATTTAAGAATCATATTTTGCCGACTATGGGTCATTACAAGATCGACAAAATTGATGTAGCGATTTGCCAAAAGCACGTGAATCAGTGGGCAAAAAAATTAAAACGTTTTACGATGATTAAAGCCTATGCAGCTAAAGTTCTGACCTTTGCTATGAAACGCGGTTTTATTGACAGAAATCCGTTTAATTTAGTCGAAATCCCTGTCGTGAAAAAACAGATATCAATCGATGAAGAGGAAAATGAAAATTTTTATAACCGGGAACAGTTGGTAGAATTGCTGAATTGCTTTAAAAAGGAAAACAATTTAAAACGTTATGCGTTCTTCCACCTTCTTGCTTATTCAGGAATGCGTAAAGGTGAGGCTTTTGCCCTTATGTGGAGAGATATTAATTTCACTAGCAGCGAGATACGAATTAATAAAGCAATCGCTCGTGGAGAGCAAGGTCTTTATCTAGGTCCAACAAAGAATGGACTGCCTCGCACCATTAAACTGGATAATACAACGATGCAGCTATTGAAAGAGTGGAAACACGAATTAGCGATGGAATACCTCAAGCGTGGCTTTAATACATTAAAACCAAATCAATTCATTTTTCCTAATACAGAAAATCAAATACACGAACCTAATAAAACCTATCCATGGCTGAAACGTATATTAAAAAAATACAAATTGGATCCAGTAACAACCCATGGTTTACGTCATACGCACTGCTCTCTTCTTTTCGAAGCTGGGGCTACGATTAAAGAAGTTCAATACCGGTTAGGCCACAAGGATGTAAAAACAACTTTAGATGTCTATGCGCACGTAACGAAAAAAGCAAAAGCTGAAACAATCGACAAATTCGAAAAGTATTTAACCTTTCCATCACTGAGTGACGAGGTTACTGACGAGGTTTTTGACTAGGTTGACTAGGTTTTTGACTAGGTTTTTTTGATATTACATGAAACTCCATGACATCAAAAAACGCCAAAACCCTTGGTATATCAAGGATTTTGACGTTCTATGAAACTCCATGAAATTAATCTATGGAGACGGCGGGAGTCGAACCCGCGTCCAGAAACTCCGCTACTTGAGCCTCTACGCGTGTAGCTTACTTATTGAGGTTTCATGCGCCAATCTGCCAATAGGCGGGCGTCCTGGGCACTAACTTGAAAATCTCTTGCCGGCAGCTCAAGTGGCACTGCCGACCGTATCCCACTAAAGTTGAGCTTTATCCAGCCACATGGGCGATGGATGAATAAAGCAGATCCGAGCTTACGCTGCGAATGCTAGGTTTTGGTTTGTTTTGCCTGTTATTATAGGTACGTTGGTAACGAAGCCGATCCTCCGACGCGCAACCCAAGCCCAGATCATCCCTGTCGAATCCGTAACGTCCCCTCATTATAAAGGAACACGGAAGAAGAACTTCTGTGCATGTGTTATATCAATATTATAAGACAATAATGGTCAGACAGCAAGTGTTAACGGCTGCGGTCTTTCATCGCGCGGTCGATTTCGCGTTTTGCGTCTTTTTGTTTCAAATCCTGGCGCTTGTCGTAGTTTTTCTTACCTTTACCGACGCCGAGCAGCACTTTGGCATAGCCGTCTTTCAAATACATTTTCAATGGTATGATGTTGGCGCCTTGCACTTTAGAAACGCCAATCAGTTCATTGATCTGTTTTTTGTGCAGCAATAATTTACGGACTCTCGTCGGCTCGTGGTTGAAAATATTGCCTTGTTCGTATGGCGCGATGTGCATATTTGAAATCCAAGCTTCTCCGCCCCGGATCCGCACGAACGCATCGACCAATTGCACTTTGCCTTTTCTTGCTGATTTGATTTCAGTTCCGAGCAAGACAATGCCCGCTTCGATCGTTTCTTCAATAAAATAATCGAATGAGGCTTTTTTGTTTTGCGCGATAACTTTTCCTTCACCTTTAGCCATTTTTTCTCACCCCGTATAAAGTTGAAAAAGGGCGGCGATTAAGCCGCTCCTTTATTTTCTCTTTCTGCGCCCTGATTTTTTAGCGGCGTCTTCATAAAACTTTTTCTTTGGATTTTTCGGCTTGCGCGTTGGACCCGCTTCGCCTTGTTTTTTCGTTCCGGTGCCTTCTTTTTTCGTCGCCCGGATCACTTTCGGTGAATCTCTTCTTGGACGGCGCGGGCTTTGGATCATGCCGGCAATTTCAAAGTCGATCGACGACTCTTCCGGTTTAACTCCAATGACCTTAATCTTGATTTCATCACCGATGCGGAACTGTTTGTTTGTGCGCTCCCCGATCATCATCATCGAACGGTCATCGAAACGATAGAAATCATCCGTCATATTTGATACGTGGACCAAGCCTTCGATTGTGTTCGGCAATTCGATAAACAATCCGAAGTTCGTAACGGATGAAATCACGCCGTCAAACTCTTCGCCGATTTTATCTTGCATGTACTGCGATTTCTTCAATGCATCGGTATCGCGTTCCGCTTCGACTGCGCGTCGCTCGCGTTCGGATGTATGTTCCGCAATGTCACCCATATTTGATTCCCAGTGCATGATTGTCGCTTTCGACAAATCTTTGTTGATCAAATACGTGCGGATCAATCGGTGGACGATCAAATCCGGGTAACGGCGGATCGGTGATGTGAAATGCGTATAAAATTCAGTAGACAAACCAAAGTGGCCTAAGCTTTCAGCAGAATACTTCGCTTGCTGCATGGACCGAAGCATCATCGTTGAAATAACCGGCTCTTCAGGAAGCCCTTCGATTGAACGGATAATTTGCTGCAAAGCAGCCGGGTGCACTTGAGTGCTCGTCCCTTTGACGACGATTCCGAAGTTTGTTACAAATTCGAAAAAGCGCTGCAGTTTTTCCGGTTTCGGATCTTCGTGGATCCGGTAAAGCGCTGGCACTTCCATGCGGTGGAAATGCTCTGCGACCGTTTCGTTCGCTGCCAGCATGAATTCTTCAATCAGTTTTTCGGCAACCGTACGTTCACGGACCACTACATCAACCGGATAGCCTTCTTCGTCCACCAAGACTTTTGATTCTTTGAAATCAAAATCGATGGCGCCGCGGCGCATGCGTTTTTCACGCAAAATTGCTGCAAATTCGCCCATCAATTGGAACATCGGGACAAGGTCAGCGTATTTTTCTTTTAGCTCCTGATTATCGTTTTCCAAAATTTCGTAAACGTCCGTATACGTCATGCGAGCAGACGTATTGATAACGCTTTGGAAAATGTCGTGGGACAGCAATTCGCCCATATCGTTGAAAATCATTTCGCACGACAAGGTCAAGCGGTCCACTTGCGGATTCAACGAGCAAATGCCGTTCGACAAACGGTGCGGGATCATCGGAATTACGCGGTCTGTCAAATAAATGCTCGTTGCCCGGTCGTATGCTTCCCGGTCAATCGGCGAATCTTCCGTTACGTAATGGCTGACGTCAGCAATGTGGACACCGAGTTTATACGTGCCGTCTTCCAATTTCACCACTTGCACCGCATCATCCAAGTCTTTCGCGTCTGCTCCGTCAATGGTGACGATTTGCTGGTCGCGAAGATCACGGCGATCCGTCAAATCTGCGGGATCAATGGATTCTGGAACATTATTCGCTTGTTCCAATACGTCTTCCGGAAACTCGGTTTCGATGCCGTATTTATGGATAATCGACAAAATGTCCACGCCGGGATCATTTTTATGGCCCAAAATTTGCGTTACCATGCCGGTTGCCGATTTGTGCCCGTTCGGCCAGTCGGTAATTTCCACAACCACTTTGTGGCCATCGACGGCTCCAAGGGTATTTTCTTTCGCAATGAAAATATCAATGTTCATTTTTTTGTCATCGGATACGACAAAGCCAAAGCCTTTATTGTCTTGGAACGTTCCGACCACTTTCGTCGTGCCGCGTTCAAGGATGCGGATAATCGAGCCTTCCCGGCGGTCGCCTGATGACCCTTCTGAAATTCGGATCATGACCGTATCGCCGTTCACTGCACCATTCACTTCGTTCGGCGGAATGAACACATCGTCCATGCCTGCTTCTTCCGGCGCAACAAAGCCAAAGCCTTTTTGGTGGCCGATAAATCTTCCGCGCATCAAGTTCATGCGTTCAGGAACCCCGTAGCGATTGGCTCTAGAGCGGATTAAAAGCCCCTTTTCTTCCAAACGCACCAAAGTTTTCACCAATTCCTTAAATTCATCCGCGTCATCAAACCCGAACTGCTCTTCTATTTCTTGGACAGTCAATGGTTTGTAAGCATCTTCGCGCATAAACGTCAGTAAACGCTTTTCGAGCGATAATTCATTTGTTCCCATGTAATTTCCTCCTTCTGGCGGTCTCATTCACTCCATTCGAGTGAATCGAGAAATGCGAGTATATCTTCGTGCAATTGTTCTTTTTCCTGGTCAAGCGTAATAACGTGGCCGGATTTCTCGTACCACTTCATGTTCTTATCAAACGATTCGGCTTCTTCATAAATGATATTGGCCGACTCGGGATTAATCACGTCATCCAAAGAGCCCTGGACCACAAACAACGGCGCATACACCAAATCCACGTGTGCCCGGACATCTGCGATCAACGCGCGAAGGTCGGCAAGCGATTCCATCGGCGTTTCTTGAAACTTCTTCATCTCTTCTTCGATAACTTCAGGGGTTTTTCCTTCATATTTCTTGTACTCGCGCGCGTATTTCAAAACGCCTTCATACATCAAATCGGTCGTCTTCATAAACATTGGCGCACACATCGTAACTAACCCCTTTACAGGGAATGTATACCCCACTTTCAAAGAAAATACGCCGCCTAATGACAATCCGGCGACTGCAATTTCTTCATAGCCTTCGTCTTTCAGCTTTTGATAAGCGGCTTCAACATCTTTCCACCAATCCACCGGCCCGGTGCCCAGCAACTCTTCCGGTGCTACCCCGTGCCCGGCGTAATGAGGAGCGATTGACGTGTAACCGTTTTTTTCAAGGAACCGGCCAAGCATCCGAACATCGGCCGAATTTCCTGTAAATCCATGAAGCAGCAAAACCGCACGCGGCCCTGCTTTAAAGAAAAATGGTTTTGGCTGCGAAATGCGCATCAAAATCCCTCCAGATAATTAATTAAAAACTTAGTATAAATTATGCAACTATCTACATAAAACGATATTTGAAAGTACTAAATACGATATCGCCATAGATAATAAAAATACATTTATATAGTATGACGAATTAGCTTCTTGATATGGAGCAAAACTGCGGAGACTTCCGCGGGGCAGCGTAGCGACGAAGTGCCGAAATCCACTCGGGCATTCGCCCGAGTTAGTTCGGCGCGATCCCGCAGGAAAGGTATTGACCGAAAGAAGTTTGGGCAATGCCTTTGCGACGAAGCGTGTAACGCTGCAGGGGCACACGGTTTTCGCGCAGCGGTTTTGCGGAATATCGAATGAATACATATTAAAAAGAAAACGCCTAACCAAAGACCGGTTAGGCGTAGATCATCTACATTAAACTTTCGTCACGGCGATAGCCAGTATAAAGAATAAGGCAGCAAGTACAATCGTTACCCGGTGAAGGATCAAGTCAATCCCCCGAGCTTTTTGCTTGCCAAAAAGTTGCTCAGCTCCACCGGAGATGGCTCCTGAAAGACCTGCACTTTTCCCTGATTGTAATAATACGACAACGATCAATGCGAGCGATACGATGACGAGTAAAGTCAATAACAACGTATGCATAAATTCCACCTCCTGCAAAAAGAACCTGACAACATCTCTTAGTTTATCAAACTTTTCAAACTAAGACAATAGCAATAGAAAAAAGGAGGCTGCCGCTTATTTTTTCAAGTTGTAGAATGTTTTTAATCCTAAATATTTAGCTGTATCATCCAATTGGTCTTCAATGCGCAGCAATTGGTTGTATTTCGCAACGCGGTCTGTACGTGAAGGCGCGCCTGTTTTGATTTGGCCAGCGTTTGTCGCTACAGCGATATCGGCAATCGTAACATCTTCCGATTCACCTGAACGGTGGCTGATAACGGCTGTATAGCCCGCGCGTTTCGCCATTTCGATGGCATCAAACGTTTCCGTTAACGTGCCGATTTGGTTTACTTTGATCAAGATCGAGTTGCCGACGCCTTGTTCGATTCCTTGTGCCAGTTTTTTCGTATTGGTAACGAACAAATCATCTCCAACCAATTGCACGCGGTCGCCAATGCGTTCAGTCAGCAATTTATGGCCTTCCCAGTCGTTTTCATCCAAACCGTCTTCGATTGAAATGATCGGGTATTTGTTTGCAAGCTCTTCGTACCAATCAACCATTTCGGCAGACGTTTTAACAGTGTTATCGCCTGGAAGGTTGTACACGCCTTTTTCTTTATCGTAGATTTCAGAAGAAGCCACGTCCATTGCAAGCAATACATCTTCGCCTGGTTTGTAGCCAGCTTTTTCGATTGCTTCCATAATTGTTTGAAGCGCTTCTTCGTTCGATCCTAAGTTTGGTGCAAATCCGCCTTCATCGCCGACAGATGTGTTATAGCCTTTTTCTTTCAATACGCTTTTCAAATTATGGAAAATTTCAGATCCCATGCGAAGCGCGTGGCGGAAAGATTCTGCGCCAACCGGCATAACCATGAATTCTTGGATGTCGACGTTGTTATCTGCGTGTTCTCCGCCGTTTAAAATGTTCATCATCGGCACTGGCAATTGTTTCGCGTTAAAGCCGCCCAAGTATTGGTAAAGAGGAACATCCAAATAATCAGCTGCAGCGTGTGCTACGGCCATTGAAACACCTAAAATTGCATTGGCTCCCAGGCGTCCTTTGTTTTCCGTGCCGTCCAATTCGATCAACGCTTGGTCAATGGAAACTTGGTCAAGAACTGAGAAATTTTCAACTAGTTCTTCTGCAATTTCGTTGTTTACGTGTTCAATCGCTTTTAGTACGCCTTTTCCAAGGTAACGGCTTTTGTCGCCATCGCGAAGTTCAACCGCTTCGTGTTCGCCTGTTGAAGCGCCTGAAGGTACGATTGCGCGGCCAAATGCGCCGCTTTCTGTGAATACTTCTACTTCGATTGTTGGGTTTCCTCGTGAATCTAATACTTCGCGTGCAAGAATGTCAGTGATAATTGGCATTTAAAACAGCTCCCTTTTCCTTAAAATAATGGTTTTCCAGTCATTTCTTGCGGTTGTGCTATGTTCAGCAATTTCAAAAGCGTCGGCGCTAAATCAGCTAAGACGCCACCGTCCCGTAAAACCGCATCCGGCCGTGTGACGATGACCGGCACTTGGTTGGTCGTATGGGCCGTCATCGGCATTCCTTGAATCGTTACTACTTCATCTGCATTTCCGTGGTCTGCCGTAATGATGGCTGCTCCACCTTTTGCATGGAGCGCGTCGACAATCCGGCCTAAACATTCATCTACAACTTCAATCGCGCGGATGGTCGGTTCCAGCATGCCGCTGTGCCCGACCATATCCGGGTTGGCGAAATTCAAGATAATGGCATCGTGTGCATCGGCTTCAATTTGTTCAACCAAGCGGTCCGTTACTTCGTACGCACTCATTTCCGGCTGCAAATCGTAAGTCGCCACTTTTGGAGAATTCACCAAAATTCGTTCTTCTCCCGGGAAAAGATCTTCACGGCCGCCGCTCATAAAGAACGTAACATGCGGGTATTTTTCGGTTTCAGCAATGCGCAGCTGAGTCATGCCGTTCGCTGCGATCACTTCTCCGACCGTTTGTTCAAGATTCTGGGATGAAAATGCGACGCGCGTCGGAAGGTCGTCGCTGTAGCTTGTAAACGTGATGAACGAGATGTTTTCCGGATGGTTGACGCTTTTCGGGAAACCGCTAAAATCTTCCCGAATAAAAGCCGATGTCAATTGAATCGCCCGGTCCGGACGGAAATTGAAAAAGATGATCGAGTCGCCTGTTTGAATGGTCGCTACCGGTTTGCCGTCTTCGACAATGGCAAATGGCACCACAAATTCATCCACAACGTCTGTATCGTACGACCGGGATATGCCTTCAATAGCCGATGATGCAGTAGAACCATTCCCATCAACCAGCACCTGGTAGGCGCTTTCGACGCGTTCCCATCGCTGATCGCGGTCCATGGCATAATACCGTCCGCTGATGGAAGCAAATTTCCCGACGCCGATTTCCGCCATTTTTTGTTCCGCTTGTTCGATATAGCCTAGTGCGGTTTTCGGGCCGACATCGCGGCCGTCTAAAAATCCGTGCACATAAACGTCTTTCAAGCCGTGCTGCTTCGCCAATTCCAATAGCGCAAATAAATGCTCGTAATGGCTATGGACGCCGCCGTCCGACAACAGCCCCATGATGTGCAAAGCTTTGCCATTTTCTTTGGCGTTCGTAATAGCTTCCACAAAAGCTTGGTTCATGAAAAAGTCGCCGTCGCGAATAGATTTATGGATGCGCGTCAAGTTTTGGTAGACAATTCTGCCGGCACCAATATTCAAATGGCCCACTTCTGAATTGCCCATTTGGCCATCTGGCAAACCGACCGCTTCTCCAGATGCCGTCAATAAATTATGTGGATAATTTTCCCATAAGCGATCAAAATTTGGTTTTTTCGCTTGCGCTACGGCATTGCCGAACGTTTCTTTCCTGCAACCGAATCCATCAAGAATGATGAGGGCCGCAGGATATTCGCCTTTACGCATGTAAACCCGCCTCCAACAATTTCACAAACGAATCTGATTCCAAGCTTGCGCCGCCTACTAAAGCGCCATCGATATGTTCCATGCCCAGCAACTCTTCGATATTTGCCGGTTTCACGCTGCCGCCATACTGAATGCGGACTTTTCCGGCTGTTTCTTCATTATATAAAGAAGCCACTTTGCTGCGGATCGTGCCGCATACTTCGTTGGCATCTTCAGCCGTCGCTGTTTTGCCTGTGCCAATTGCCCAAATTGGTTCATACGCAATGACCAGTTCAGCCACTTGCTGTTCGGACAATCCCGCTAAGCCTTGTTCGACTTGAGTTTCGACTACTTTAGCCGTTGCGCCGTTTTCACGCTGCTCGTCCGTTTCGCCCACACACATAATCGGCGTTAAGCCTGCAGCAAACGCCGCATGAACTTTTTTATTGACCGATAAATCGGTTTCGTTGAAATACTGTCGGCGCTCTGAATGGCCGATGATGACGTATGTTGCGCCAATATCGACTAATTGAGCAGCACTGATTTCGCCGGTATAAGCACCTTCTTTTTCTTCGTGCATTGTTTGTGCACCAATTTGCAGCGCACTTTCTTCTGAAGATGATACCAATTGCTGTAAAAATAAAGCAGGCGCACAAACTACAGAATCCACCTTGTTTGCATCGGGTACAAGACCTTTTACGGTTTCAACAAATTCTTTTGCTTCCGCAAACGTTTTATACATTTTCCAGTTTCCTGCAATGATTGGTTTTCTCAAAAAAGCCCCTCCTCATTTTTACTTTATTTGTTCGATAATGCACTGACTCCTGGCAATTCCTTGCCTTCCATAAATTCAAGCGAAGCTCCGCCGCCTGTGGAAATATGGTCCATTTTGTCCGCAACATGGAATTGTTCCACTGCCGCCGCAGAATCGCCGCCGCCAATTACGGTATACGCTTCCGTTGTTGCCATTGCATCGGCCACCGACTTTGTGCCGTTTTCATATGAACTCATTTCAAACACGCCCATCGGCCCGTTCCAAATGATCAGTTTTGAATCGGCGATAACGCCTGCATACAGTTCCACGGTTTTTGGCCCGATGTCCAAGCCCATCCAATCCGCTGGAATTTCATCGACGTTGACCACTTTCGTTTCGGTGTCATTCGAGAATTTCTCAGCAATGACTACGTCAACTGGCAAATACAGCTTCACGCCTTTTTCTTCCGCTTTTTGAATAAATGACTTTGCTAAATCGATTTTGTCTTCTTCTAAAAGCGATTGGCCGATTTCCATGCCTTGCGCTTTTAAAAACGTATAAGACAAGCCACCGCCAATCAAAAGATTGTCGACATTATCAAGCAAATTGTCGATTACACCAATTTTGTCTTTGACTTTTGCCCCGCCGATAATAGCGGTAAACGGACGATCCGGCTCAGACAACGCTTTGCCCAAAACGTCCAATTCTTTTTCAAGCAGCAAGCCGGAGACAGCCGGCAAATACTTGGCGATTCCTGCAGTGGAAGCGTGCGCTCTATGCGCTGCTCCAAACGCGTCATTGACGAACACGTCTGCCAAAGCAGCGAATGCTTTTGCCAGTTCTTCGTCATTTTTTTCCTCGCCCGGGTGGAAGCGGACATTCTCAAGCAAAACAACATCGCCTTCGTTCATCGATGCAATTTCTTGTTCCACTTTTTCTCCGATTGACTCATCGAGGCTTTTCACTTCTTTATGTAGTAATTCGCTCAGTTTGGCTGCAGCAGCGCTCAGCCTCATTTCTTCGTTGACAGCACCTTTCGGTCGGCCCAGGTGACTTGCAAGTATTACTTTTGCTCCATTGTCGATCAAGTATTCGATCGTTGGCAAAGCAGCGCGGATGCGTGTGTCGTCCGTCACTTTTCCGCCAGACATCGGCACGTTAAAATCGACTCGGCAAAATACACGTTTTCCTTTTAAGTCTACGTCTTTCATGGTCATTTTCTTCGTCATGAAAATACCTCCCGTTTGTCTTCAAAAAAAATAAGGGGCGGGGTAAATCCCCACCCCTTTTACCCTCTTTTATTATAGAGGTTCACAAGAAATTAAGCTATGATTTTGAGATTATAGGCCTTTTTTGTACATGTGCAATGCAACGTCGATGCAGCGTGCAGAGTAGCCTGATTCGTTATCATACCAAGCAAGGACTTTCACCATGTTGCCGCCAAGTTCCATTGTAGACAATAGATCGACAGTTGATGAAGAAGTGTTGCCGTTATAGTCGCGTGAAACAAGCGGAAGCTCGCTGTAGCTCAAGAAGCCGTTTTCGTCTTTGTCGATTGCTTCTTTCAAAGCGTTGTTTACGTCTTCTACTGTTACATCAGTATTCAACTCAGCAACTAAATCAATCAATGATACGTTTGGTGTAGGAACGCGGATAGCCATTCCGTCCAATTTGCCTTTTAGTTCTGGCAATACTTGAGTTACGGCAACTGCTGCGCCTGTAGTTGTCGGAATCATAGATTCTGCTGCAGAACGTGCACGGCGGTAGTCTTTATGTGGTGAATCCAACAAGATTTGGTCGTTTGTATACGAGTGGATTGTTGTCATCATCGCTTTTTTGATGCCGAAACGGTCGTTCAAGATTTTAGAAATTCCGGCAAGGCCGTTAGTTGTGCAAGATGCGTTTGAAACTACATCGTCTTCTTCTGGGTTGTAGCTGTCGTCGTTAACACCCATTACGATTGTTTTCATGCCTTTGCCTGGAGCTGAAACGATAACTTTTTTAGCGCCTGCTTCGATGTGTTTTTTCGCATCGTCAGCGTTTGTGAAGAATCCAGTAGATTCGATTACGATGTCGATATTGTTTTCTGCCCACGGAAGGTTCGCAGGATCTTTTTCAGAGTAAACATGGATTCTGTTGCCGTTAACAATCAAATCATTGCCTTCAGCTGAAATTTCAGCGTCTAAGATGCCATGAATTGAATCGTATTTCAAAAGGTGTGCGAGCATTTTTGCATCCGTTAAATCGTTTACTGCCACTACTTCTACTTCTTTGTTTGCCAATGCTTGGCGGAATACAATACGTCCGATACGTCCAAATCCGTTAATTGCTAATTTTAAAGTCATTTAAATTTCCTCCTGTTTTTGAGTTAACTCAATTATTTTTCGTGCGGCGCCTTCGTCGGTGATTAACACTGTCTGCTTCGCCGCAATGTTGAAATAGGAAAGAATCGCTTTTGCTTTCGAGCGGCCCCCGGCTACTGCCAAAATCGCTCGGGCTTTTTGAACTTGTTCCAATTGAATTCCCGCTGTTCGTATGCGATAAACAACTTTTCCTTCTTTATCGAAGTAATAGCCGAATGCTTCACTTATCGCACCACCAGAACGGATCCGTTCAACTTCTTCCAAAGAGGACTTTCGTTGAAGCGCAATCTCTTCGGCATTGCCAATCCCATGGACCACAACATCGGTCTGGTCATACAAGTCCATCATTTCTTTAATCACCGGTTCCCGCATCATCATCTCGAACGCTTCCGCGCTCAAGTGATCAGGCAAATACAGGGTCTTGACCGACCCTCCGGTTTTCTCAGCAAATGAGGAAGCAATTGTATTGGCTTGGTGAAGAACATCTTCCCCAAGGCCGCCACGGGCCGCAATAAATTGCAGTGAACTGTCTTTTTTTTCAGTCGACAATTCTTTTGAAATGGCAGCCATCGTACTGCCGCCAGTTACTGCAATTTTTTTGTTTTGCGTAAAAAAGGATTCCAATAACCGAGCCGCTTCTTTCCCGATATTGGCTTTTACTGCCGGAATGTCATCGCTGTCTTGAGGCAAAATCAGCACTTTAGAAATCCCTAAAATGGATTTCAACTGCTTTTCCATCGCGGCGAGGCCGGATACTTCGCGCATAAACTCTTTTAATGCATCCAGCACAGCCAGGCCTTGTTCAGAAACAACCATCCCTGCGGTTCTTGTTTCAATCAGCTGCTGATTGCGCAACAGATCGGTTTCTTTTCGGATCTCCCGTTCGGTAGCTCCGGCAAGCTCACACAAAGTTCGCCTGCCAATTGGCTCTTCCAGTTTGATCGTCAGTAAAATTTGATAGCGTCTTTTTAGGAGTTCGGTCATTTCCGGCATGAGCTTTTTTTGCGCTTCCGTTAATGGGTCCATTGTTTCACTCCGTTTCAAGTTGGACGTTTTCTGTCCCACTATATTTATTTATGTCCCACTAGATTCATTCTAACTAACCTGCTATTAAAAAGCAAACAAAAAGAAGCGTTAAAATTCTAACGCTTCTAAGAGTTCTGCATAGCCAATATTGCCGTAAAGCAATACTTTTTGGTCTTTTTCAATTACCGGAATCATCAGCATGTATTTCTCATGCAGCACATCATTGCTTTCGATGTCCACTTCTTCATATTCAACTGGAAAATCTTCCTGCACCAACTGCAGCATCAGTTTTGCTTCATCGCAAAGCGGACAATTGGGCCGTGTATACAACGTAATCATTTTCTCCCTTCTTCCTATTAGAATTTTCTTCCGGCTCCACCGCCGCCGCCAGATCCTCCGCGGCCTCTGCGCGAACTGCTGCCGCTGCTTCGCGAACTGCCTCTGCTTGAGGAGCGAGAGGAACTTCCGTATCTGCCAGGGTTTTTGCTATTGCCTCTGCCAGCGCCTCCTCCAAACAAGGAAACGATGACCCAAATAACAAAACCAATCACAAGGACCATCCGGGGAATCAGCCAAACATCCTTCTCTTCAGGAGCAGCCGCCTGCAAGGCTTGAGGCGCTTTTGAGCCGTCATCCCAATCGTATGCAGCTGCCACTTCTCTGTAAAGCGCTTTATAGGTGTTCCTGATTCCTAAAGCGTAATTGTCTTCCTTTAAATAAGGAATGGCATAACCGTCTAAAATCCGGCCCACTTCGCCATCAGGTAAAATTTCTTCAAGGCCATAGCCTGTTGTGATGTAAATCTCTCGGTCGCCCGTAGAGACAATCATGAGAGCCCCGTTGTTTTCTTCTTTGGTTCCTACACCGTAATGCCGAAGAGCTTTCAGTGCATAATCGGCAATCGGCTCTCCTTCTAAAGAAGGAATAACCATGACCGCAAGTTGGGCCGTAGTCGCGTCTTCCAGCTCGGTGCCCAATTGACGCAATTCGTCTTCTTCTTCAGGCGTTAAGACATCGGAAATATCTTGTATGTAAATATCACCTGTTAACTCAGGAAATTCGACGGCTAAAGCCGGCGATGCAGCCAGCAAGCAGAATCCCCCGAGCAGAAATAAGATTTTCTTCATCATTCTTTATCGCTTCCAAAATTGACTGCAGGCACTTCCGTTGCACGGGCATCTGCTTTAAAATAAGATTTTTCTTCAAAGCCGAATGCCCCTGCCGTTAAACTGCCAGGAAAACTTTTCGTTTTCCGGTTGAATTCCCCCACTGTTGCATTGTAATCCCGTCGAGCCACTGCAATCCGATTTTCCGTGCCAGCCAGTTCATCGGATAATTGTTGAAAGTTTTCGTTTGATTTTAGTTCCGGGTAATTTTCTACAACGACCAACAAACGGCTTAACGCTCCGCTCAATTCCGTGTCAGCTTGTGCTTGCTCTTCGATCGAATTAGCACCAGCCAAATTTTCCCGTGCATCCGTAACGCTTTGGATGATTTCTTTTTCTTGGTTAGCGAAGCCTTTTACACTTTCCACCAGATTGGGAATCAAATTTTGGCGGCGCTGCAGCTGGTTTTCAATTTGTGCTTGCGATTCGTTGACGTCTTCTTCAAGCCCGACAAATCCGTTGTAGTTGCCTATTGCAGCGGTTGCTCCTGCGCCTAATACAACGACAAGAATAATGATAGGAATTAACACTTTTTTCATTTTGGCAGTGCTCCTTCTTCAATCTGTAATAGTAACCATTTCCCTGAAATGGCAAATAGCTAAACTTCAAGCCTTTCATTGTAAAAAAATACAAGAAAAAGCCGATTCCACAGCTTGTAAACACGAGCTGTGGAATCGGCTTTTTCATTTAATACCCTCGGAGGGAATCGAACCCCCATTTCAAGAACCGGAATCTTGCGTGTGATCCATTACACTACGAGGGCAAATTACTATTTCGCTATTAGCGACTTTTCTATTATACAAAAGACTTTTAAATTAAGCAACCCGCTTTTTTCAAATCATAATATTTGACCTTCATTGACCAAAATGTGTATGATAATGTTACAGCTGGGATCTATCTCAGCAACGCTATTCATTACTTATACGAGGAGGACATTTTCTATGAACTTAATCCCTACAGTAATTGAACAAACAAGCCGTGGCGAACGCGCGTATGATATTTATTCACGTTTGCTGAAAGACCGCATCATCATGCTTGGTAGTGCAATCGATGACAATGTTTCCAATTCGATTGTCGCTCAACTTCTCTTCTTAGAAGCAGAAGATCCAGAAAAAGATATTTCCATTTACATCAATAGCCCGGGCGGAAGCATCACTGCCGGTATGGCAATTTACGACGTTATGCAATTTATCCGTCCGGACGTTCAAACGGTCTGCATCGGTATGGCCGCTTCAATGGGCGCATTCCTTCTTGCAGCAGGAACTGAAGGCAAACGCTATGCGCTTCCAAACGCAGAAGTAATGATTCACCAGCCTCTAGGCGGCGCTCAAGGACAGGCAACTGAAATTGAAATCGCAGCGAAACGCATTTTGCACTTGCGTGAGAAGTTGAACCAAATTCTTTCAGAACGTACAGGCCAGCCGTTAGACGTGATCTCGAAAGATACAGACCGCGATAACTTTATGACTGCTGAACGTGCACTTGAATACGGTTTGATCGACAAAATCATCACTCGCAGCAAATTGCCAAACGAAACAGTTTAATAAGATAAAAACTCACAGCCGGCTAGGCTGTGAGTTTTTTTATGCTATAAAGAAAGCTGGAGCGCAGCCTTCCGCTTCATTCGAAGAGAGCTCACTTGAAATGTTCCAAGATTAGAACATAAATAAAGGCCAGTACAAGTATAGTTTCCAACTTGAACTAGCCTTTTAATATTGAACTAATTAAGTAAAACTATGCTTCTTTTTCAACAAGCGATGTTAAAGACTCTACCGCTCTTTCTTCATCGGAACCGTCAGCCGAAATGCTGATGCTGGTACCTTTGCTGATTGCCAGGCTCATGATGCCCATGATGCTTTTGGCGTTGACTTTCTTTTTGTCTTTTTCCAAATAGACGTCCGAGTTAAACCGGTTCGCTTCTTGTACGAACAACGCCGCTTGCCTGGCTTGCAGCCCTGTGTTCAATAAAACCTTCACTTGTTTTTCAACCATGCTGATCCTCCTCCAGAAACTCACCAAATTTTGATTTATAAAAGAACAGCGCGGATTTACCGGCCGATCATTTCCCCTTTTCGCAAAGACTCTGCAATTTCATCGATTTTCCGCAAGCGGTGATTGACACCAGATTTACTGACATTTCCAGCCGATACCATCTCGCCCAGTTCTTTTAACGTGATGTCTTGGAATTCAACCCGCAGCCGCGCGATTTCGCGAAGCCGTTCTGGCAATTGATCGATTCCGATTGCGTTATCGATAAACCGGATGTTTTCCACTTGGCGGAGCGCAGCGTCGATGGTTTTATTCAAATTAGCGGTTTCGCAGTTCACTAAGCGGTTTACGCTGTTGCGCATGTCGCGGATGATCCGAACATCTTCGAATTTCAGCAGCGCCGAATGCGCTCCGGTAATGCTTAAGAAATCCGAAATTTTTTCCGCTTCTTTTAAATAGGTGACAAACCCTTTTTTTCGTTCGATGGTTTTGCTGTTCAAATGGAATTCGTTCATCAAGTCGACGAGCGATTCTGCATGGTCTTTGTATAGTGAATAAATCTCCAAATGGTAAGAAGACGTTTCCGGATTGTTGACCGAGCCTCCTGCTAAGAATGCCCCGCGCAAATAAGCGCGTTTGCAGCAATTTTTCTCGATCAGCTCTTTATCGATTTCGTGCTGGAATTGAAAGCCTTCCGAAATGATAAACAAGTTTTCAAGTATATGTTTCGATCCTTCACGGATTCGGCAAATATAAACGTTGTTCTTTTTCAAACGCATTTTTTTCCGGACCAGCAATTCGACCGGATAAACCGGATAAAATCGCTTTAATAAAGTATAGATGCGCCGTGCGATGGCGGCATTTTCAGTTTGGATGTCCAAGCTCAATTGCCGGTTGGAGAACGACAATGTGCCATTCATCCGGATCAATGCGGAAAGTTCAGCTTTCCCACAGCAATCGTCCACTTCAATTTGGGTCATTTCTTTTTTTGTTTCTGACGCGAAAGACAAAGCGCGTTCCTCCTTTCAAGCACTAAAAATACATTTGCTTTGAATCTTCTTTTGTGTGCCCTCCAGCATATTCAAAAAGCCACTCTGCTACTTTCATCGGTTCGTGCCGGACAGCTTCCCCGAAGACGTTGGCAATGTCTTCTTTAAAGATGCCTAGCCCCATTTTCCGCAGCCGTTCTTCATCGTATTCCACAGGCCACGATTTTTGCTTTTCGTAGCGTTCGGCAATTTTGGGCGGAACTTCTGCTTTGTCCATCAGGATGTCGTCTAAAAACGCTTCTCCCACGTGGTCGTAAAGCGCTTTGACATGGTCAGATGCTTTATAGCGGTAAGTCTCGCCGGCTTGGGTCATCAAATTGCAAATGTAGATTTTTTTTGCTTTTGATGCAACAAGTGCTTTTTTAATATCAATTACCAGTAAATTTGGCAAGATGCTCGTATACAAAGATCCAGGACCAATTACAATGACATCGGCATTTTGGATAGCGGTAACTGTAGCCGGCAATGTTTGAACGTCATGAGGTTCCAAAAAGACGCGTTTGATCGGCTGCAAATAAGCGGGAATTTTCGATTCCCCTTTTACGGTCGTTCCGTCTTCAAGCTCTGCGTAAAGCGTCACCAATTGGTTGGCTGCAGGCAAAACGGTGCCGTTGACATTGAGCACGCGGCTCATTTCACGCACTGCGTGGGAAAAGTCGCCGGTAATTTCCGTTAACGCTGCCAGCATCAAATTGCCAAGCGAATGGCCGCCAAGATCGATCGATTCCTTAAATCGGTATTGAAACATTTCTTCTACTAATGGCTCCGCATCCGACATTGCCGCCATGACGTTGCGGATATCCCCCGGCGGCGGAATATCCAAATCATCGCGCAAACGCCCAGAACTACCGCCGTCGTCCGCAACAGTGACGATAGCCGTCAAATCAAGCGGGAATTTTTTCAGCCCTCTTAAGAGAGTCGAAAGCCCAGTGCCGCCGCCAATTATGACGATGCGCTTCCGGTGCAAAATTGGTTCCATGCACTCAGCCCTTTCTTATTTTGACATCCCGGTGTGAAATAATGGTTTTGTTGTCGTCCGCCAACAATTTCCCGTAATACTCGGCGAGCGTGACAGATCGGTGCTGGCCGCCTGTGCAGCCAAACGCAATAACCAGCTGCGCTTTTCCTTCTTTTTTGTAGAGTGGAATCATGTATTCGAGCAAATCGGTTAATTTTTCGATTAAGGTTTGCGTTTCAATTCGTTCGAGAACAAAGCTGGAAACCGGTTCATCGAGGCCTGATAACGGTTTTAATTCTTCTATATAATACGGATTGGGCAAAAAGCGAACATCAAAAACAAGATCCGCATCAATCGGCATGCCGTGCTTAAAGCCAAACGAAATCACGTTGACCGTGAACACATTGCTAGTTTCCGTAGAAAAGTCTGCACTGATTTTTTCTTTCAGCTGCCGCGGAGTCATGGAGGATGTGTTGTAAATGAACTTCGCCCGGTTTTGCAAATCTTCTAGCATATCCCGCTCTTTTTTGATGCCGCCAAGCACCAAACCGCCCGGTGATAAGGGGTGTGAGCGCCGGGATTCTTTATAGCGGCTGACAAGCGTTTGGTTGTCAGCATCTAAAAACAAAATGGTGATGGAAATTTTCGGTTCTTTCGATAAATCGTCAATGGCATCGACCAAACTGTCGAAAAAGTCGCCGCCGCGCAAATCCATAACTGCCGCAACACGCTTCATCGACTTGCCGGAATCACGCATCAGTTTCATGAACGTGACAAGCAACGCTGGAGGCAAATTATCGATAGTGAAAAACCCTAAATCTTCGAAACTTTGGATTGCCACCGTCTTGCCGGCTCCTGACATCCCTGTAATGACAATCAATTCAGTTTCATCGTGGTTATTTTCCATTAGAGTGGTTCACCTCTTCCGTTGACATTTGAATATTTTCTTTTAATAATTCAAACTCGGTCGTGTAATGGAACGTGCCGTATTGCATGCCTCTTTGCTGGACTGCAAATTGCAAATTGGTCCGATCGCCTTCTGCCATCGGCAAAAATGCCAAACTTTCAACCGGATGCCATTCGAGTATCCCTTCGCGCGTTTCTTCAAAAGGCGTGCCGATCAGACCGTTAGCAACAAATGTAAACAACATCCATTCGTCCACTACTTGCTCTTCTTCTTGGATGACCATTGTATATATCCCTTTTAAATGCGTTCCTAGCGGTTTTGCATTGGTTTCTTCGGTAAATTCCCGGATTGCCGCTTCGTAAATAGATTCTCCGGCTTCCATCTTGCCGCCCGGAGCTACATACCAATCGCGCCGGGGTTTTTTCAACAATAACACTCGATTGTTTTGGATAACTAATAAATTCGCGATTCGCTGCACATTCGACACTCCGTATCTATTGTAAACTCTCTCCATTATACAACTATCCTGGCGTGTCATGCAAAAAAAGAAAAGCACTCGCAATAGTTTGCTCTGCGCCTTGTGAACAGATTGACGTATTTGCTTGAGGTAATTTCACTCGGGAGATATTCTTGCTTGTGCCATATCGGTTAGTTTAGCCTGTTTTATTTGGAGAGTAAGCGGTGGCAGTTCATATCGCATATGTCTGCGCCTAAACAAAGAATCTGAAAACGGCATTATCCCCCTATAGTTTCATCCTATATAATTAAATGTTAAAATAAGTTAAATTCCACAAACAGGAGAGGCTATGTGAGTGAGATACTACAAATTTCGAATTAAAATGTTCAGCAACAAGAAATTGTATAATAAGTTAAAGCGGCTGCAAGAAGAACAAATACCGGACACGCGATCGGTTAATGTCCTTCTTTCGGAAATTGCTCGGCGAGATCCGGTGGAATACGAGGCGGCAAAGATTGAAGTCGAAGTGGAGAGGTCAGAACGCCACGCTGTCAGAGAGGCAACGTCTATCCTCCATCTGGAAATCAAGTACAATGCGGACTATCTCGCCAAGCCTGAATCAGAGACTGATCCCTACGAGCGCAAATTGCGGGCCGCCAAGCTCGAAATGGTTCAGAAAGTACTGGAGCGCCGGAGAAATTGAACCAATCGAGTACCAAAGGCTCCATTTTTAAAAGAGAAAATTCCATTTATTTATTAGCCGTTCATTTTCGACTTATTTCTCTTGGATTCTAACTCTAAACAGACGCCCAATTAGCTAGTTGATGGCTATTAAAAATGAAAATAGTAAAGTTAACTAAGGGATTACAGTTGCAATCCCTTTATTCCTTCATATAGAAAGAGTCGATAGCGCGGATCTCAATTTCCCAACCAAGCTGTCCTCCACGAGCGACCTGCACAGTCGGGTGTAAAGAAGCCACTTGAATTGCTTCTTCAATGTTCCTAGCTTCTAATATGAACGCACTTCCAATCATTTTTTCCAGCTGAGTTAAATGGCTATGGCTATTACTGACTTGTATCTTCCCCTCCACCCTTTGCAAGCTCTTCACTTCTTGTGCAACGCCCGCCTCTACCAGCACATGGCCACTTTTTAACAATTCCTCGAGAGGAAGCTGACATTCCCGCATGATTTCACCAATTTCTTCCTTTGGCAATGTATCCATCTTTTCCTTATTGAAGTAACCCAAGCATAAGTACTTCATCTAATAACCTCCCTTAGTGTAAATTCTGCTTTCTCCCATACTAAAGACTCTTTTAAACCATTCGTTAAAGTTAAGAACGGTAAAACCCATTCCCAATAAATATTTGTTACATCACAATTTTCTAAATACCTAAAAATTCTTCCTTAGATAACTTTCCAACTCTTCTTTTTGGCGCAAATGGTGACGAGAATGCATCTCTACTAAGTCAAACCACTCTCTTGCATTCAGCCAGCCGAACCCGCCATGTTCAACTTTATAATATGGGGAGATAGCCTCCACTTCCGATTCCTGCCGTCTCAGCCTCTGAATTAATCCTTCCATCCTGTTAATAAGGTCTTCCTTGCTGTCTGTATTATTTGGAGGAGAATTCATTTCGTCTGGCAATTTGATTTTGATTGGCGGAAATCTCTTATTCTTAAATAATTCCTTACCAAACGGGGTTTTTCCTAAAAGTTGTTCCTCATTTGCCGCAGCGCAAATTTCCACATTATCGAGATACTCATGCGCAACGAGGACTATGTGGTCATACATTTGCCCAATAGACCATACACCTTCTTCTGGAATATGTCGCAGTTGTTCTGGTGAATAGTTGTTAAGATCTTTTTTTAAAGTGTAAAGCACTTCTGTACCGCCCATTTAAGTCCTCCCGCTTAATAATTTTTATAATCAGAATTTTAAGTTTTCATTTCCAAACTATTATATCATAACCATTTGAGTGCCTTCTTTTAGTCATACAAAAAAGATAGAAGTGTTTCATTTACGAACAGTATAAAAACAGTTGAAAAGGGTAAAAAAACCGTTTGCAAATGTGTTAAAACACTTTACGAACGGTCGCTAACTTATAGACACTTTTGCAAATACCTATAAGAAAAGATAGTTTTCGAGTTGTTAGGCCCTCAGTAACAGCTCTTTCACCTATTTTCCCAAAACAAAAAAAAGACCATTTTCCGGAAAACCCGGAAAACGGTCTATCAAAAGTTCTTTATAAAAAGGGGGTCAATTTACTATTCTTACTATACCCCCTATTCATGACAAGGGTGTTACAAAGCGGTTAAGAACGCGTTAAAATTATGCTTTCAAGCTGATTTTTTCTGCTAATTCTTCAACATAATGCTGAACGGATTGAGCAGCAATGCTTCCGTCTCCAGTAGCTGTTACTACCTGGCGGAGCATTTTGTCTCTAACGTCGCCAGCTGCAAAAATCCCCGGAACGGCCGTTGCCATCGTTTCATCGGTTACGACATAGCCTTCTGCATTCAAAATGCCCAGATCCGCAAACGGTTTTGTCAATGGCAGCATGCCGATGTAGATAAACACGCCGTCTGCTTTAAATTCGGTTTCGGCGCCGTCTTTTGTCGACATCAATGTCACGCTTCCAACTTTGCCGTTTTCATCGTGGATTTCTTTCACGGTATTGCTCCAGATGAAATCGATTTTGTCGTTGGCAAATGCACGGTCTTGAAGGATTTTTTGAGCACGCAATTCATCGCGGCGGTGAACGATCGTCACTTTGTCTGCAAAACGCGTCAAGTAGACGCCTTCTTCAACTGCTGAATCGCCGCCTCCGACTACAACCAGTTGTTTCTGTTTAAAGAACGCTCCGTCGCAAACTGCGCAATAGCTGACGCCACGGCCGCCAAGTTCGCTTTCGCCTGGGATGCCCATTTTTTTGTATTCCGCGCCAGTTGTAATAATGATGGCACGCGCTCTGTATTCTTTTGATCCGGCGATGATCGTTTTATATTCTTCGCCGTCGATGATTTCTTTAACGTCGCCGTAAGCGTACTCGGCTCCGAATTTTTTTGCGTGTTCAAACATTTTTGTGGAGAGGTCCGGCCCAAGAATATGGTCAAATCCCGGATAGTTTTCGATTTCTTCCGTATTCGCCATTTGGCCGCCCGGAATTCCGCGCTCCAGCATCAACGTGGAAAGGTTGCCCCGTGAAGTGTAAACGGCGGCTGTCATCCCCGCTGGCCCTGCTCCAATAATTATTACGTCATAGATTTTAATGTCTTCAGTCATATTGAACCTCCTAAGTTCCCAGTAGCTAAATCGTATAAGATTCTCGCACCTTCATCAACTTTTATGCTTATGATTCAAAAAGAGGCAAGTATTGAATCAGTTCATTGACGTATTTGGTCAACGTGGCAGCGGATACGCCGTAAGCTTCTGCCACCGCTTTTTTCGTTACGGAATGATCGCGCGACGAATTAAACATATAATCGGCTGCCGCTGCAAGTGCATTCGGGTTTTTGAATTCATAATGCCGGCCAAACGCTTTGTCAAAAATCATGAACCACATTTGGAACAGGTACGATCCTTGCTGCGTGACCATGCCTTCTTTGGCATACATAATTTCCGTTGCTTCCATGGCCCGCATAAACACTCGTTCTTCTAGAATGGAATCTTTGAACGGGTGGCCCAGCGCATAACCGAGCAAATACGTTTCCAGCACGGTCGGCTGATCTGCTTTTAGCCATTGGGGATGGGAAATAATTTCTTGCTTATGAGAGGATTTACCAAGCAAAAACAAGCCGAATAGCCGCTCGCTTTTATGCGGATGATCCAATTTCTCCACCAAATAATCGCGGTCATGTTCGAGGGCATCGGCATGCGGCATAACCGCATTTTCCGACCACGGCTCATAGCCGTCTTTTTCGGGATCCATTTTCGTCAACTGTTTCCATGCTTGCTTGGCCACTTCTTCGTGCCCGGAGTGATAAGCCGCATGAGACAGCCAGAAATAAAAGGCCGGATCTCCGTCAAATCCGCGTTTTTGCAAACTTCTCAGCCAGCGGTACGCTTCTTTGTATTTGCCGACGAGGGCAAATGTCGCCCCTAATTTATAGCGGTGTTCAAACACATACGGACGGATTTTTTTCAGTAAATCGAGAACGTCTTCAAGTTCTTCGTTTTTTTCATAATAATGGAAAACCGCTAAATTGCATAATGCGTGCAAATTCCCGGGATTCCGTCTAAGGACATCGTGTAGCAGCGTTTTGGCCATTTCCGATTCCCCGATATAAAAGTAAGCGAGCGCCAAATTGTTATGCGCTCCCCAAAAATCAGGTTTCTCTTCAATGAGTTTTTCCAGCAAATTGATGGCACCCGGGAAGTTCCCTTGCTCCATCCAGCGTCGCGCTTTTTCCTGCTGGTAAAAATACTCGCTGTCTTGGGCTTCTCCTTCATCATCGAACAGCTGCCAGTCTTCCTGTTCAGCAAAATCGATGATTTCCAGCGCTTCAGCGGCATACTCGCCGTTCACATCTTGTTCAACGTATTTTTTCGCATATTTGCGGGCATCCAAAAACATACCCAAATGCGCATGCACTTCCGCTAAGAAAAACAAAATATCCGTCTCTTCCGGGTCGATGCTGTGGGCATCGCGCAAAACGTCCATCGCTTGTTCGAATTCCTGCATTTCCATCAGCACGATGCCGTAATGCATGAGGATGAGCGGATCTTTTGGGCTTAATTCCGAAGCGCGCTGCAAGTACTTGTGGGCTTTTGGAAATTGGTCACGCTGCAATTCTTTCAGTGCTTTTTTGTAATAGTATTCGCCTGTGGGAATGAATGACAGGACATTCTCTTTGAGTTTTTTCTTTTTATTCTCCAAAATATGCCTCCGAAAAAGTAAAAGGAACGAAAAGGTTCGCTCCTATACTTAAATATACTGTTATTATAGCATATTTCCCTATTATTTACTTGTAGTTTTCGTTGCATGGCGCTCTTTTAATACGTCGATTACGTCATTCAAACTGACTTTTTGTTCTTGCAGCAAAACCAGCACATGATAGAACAAATCGGCGGTTTCCATCGACAATTCTTTTGGATCCCGGTTTTTGGCTGCGATGATGACTTCCGCCGCTTCTTCGCCGACTTTCTTGCAGATCTTGTCGACGCCTTCGGTAAACAAATACGTCGTATACGCGCCTTCCGGCATGTTTTCCTCACGGTTTCGGATCAGCTCGGTTAGTTCTGTGAACATGTCCACTTTGGATTCGTTCGGTGTGCCTTGGAGGGTATTGTGGAAGCAGCTCGTTTCGCCGGTGTGGCAAGCTGGGCCATTCGGAATCACTTCGTATATCAATGAATCGCCGTCGCAATCCAAGCGGACGGCTGTCACTTGCTGGGTGTTGCCGCTTGTTGCGCCTTTGTTCCACAACTCGCTTCGGCTTCTTGAATACAGCCATGTTTCATTTGTGTCCATCGTTTTTTGAACTGCTTCTTCGTTGGCGTAAGCAAGCGTCAACACTTCTTTTGTTTCGGCGTTTTGGATAATAACCGGCACTAAGCCCTCTTGGTCAAATTTGATTTCAGTCATCGAACGTTCACTCCTTCTTTCCGCAAATAATCCTTCACTTCAGCGATGCTTGTTTCTTTGTAATGGAAGATGGAAGCGGCAAGCGCCGCATCAACGTCCACTTGTTTAAACACTTCATCAAAATGCTCGCGAGCACCAGCGCCGCCGCTCGCAATGACCGGAACTTCAACCGCATCCCGTATTGCTTTGGTCAACGCCAAATCAAAGCCGTTTTTCGCTCCGTCTTTGTCCATGCTCGTCACCAGCAATTCGCCGGCTCCAAGCTCCACGCTTTTTTTCGCCCATTCGATGGCATCCCACGCGGTTTTATTGCGTCCGCCATGGGTATATACGTCCCAGCTATCGCCATTTCGTTTCGCATCGATTGCGACGACAATGCACTGCGAACCGAAAAAGTCCGCACCTTCTTTGATCAGCTCTGGCCGGTCAAGCGCCGCCGTATTGAGGGAAACTTTGTCCGCGCCAGCGCGCAGCATGCGTTTCATATCGTCAAGCGTCCGGATGCCGCCGCCGACGGTGAATGGAATCGACAGTTCGGATGCCACGATTTTGACGACTTCGACCATCGTTTCTTTGCCTTCGTGAGAGGCGGAAATATCCAAAAAGACTAGCTCATCCGCTCCTTGCTTATCGTAAAACCGGGCCAGCTCCACCGGGTCTCCGGCATCGCGCAGCGAAACGAAATTGACGCCTTTGACGACGCGGCCTTCTTTGACATCGAGGCAGGGAATGATCCGTTTCGTCAGCATGACAGCGCCTCCTCTAGCGTAAAGCGGTTTTCGTACAGCGCTTTGCCGATAATGACGCCGGCAATGTTGCTTTTTTGGGCTGCTTGTTTGACGTTTTGGACATCCTCGAGCGACCCGATGCCGCCGGAGACAATAATTTCGGCTTCCGGAGAATCCGCCAGTCGTTCATTGGCTTCGATATTCGGCCCGGCGAGTGTGCCGTCTGTTGCGATATCGGTATAAATAAAATGCTTAGCGCCTTTTGACGCAAAGAAATTGGCGACGTCCTGCGCCGATTGGCCGGACGTTTCGATCCAGCCTTCGGTTGCGGCCATGCCGTCTTTCGCGTCGATGCCGATAACGATTTTCTCAGGGCCGAATTCCTCAATAAACGAAACGACGAGCTCCGGTTCGCGTATTGCCAGGCTGCCAATGATGACGCGGCTCACCCCGTTCGACAAATAATGTTCGATGTCTTCGCGCGTCCGGATACCCCCGCCTACTTGGACGTTGACCGGAAGCGCCGCCGCTTGAATGACCGATTGGTCGTTGATCCGCACGCCGTCTTTGGCGCCGTCCAAGTCGACCATGTGGATCCACTCAGCTCCGGCGTCTGCAAACTTTTTCGCCATGTCGTACGGCGAATCGCCGTACACCGTTTCCTGCGCATAGTCGCCTTGAAACAGGCGGACACATTTGCCGCCGCGCAAATCAATCGCGGGATAAATTTGAAACTTGCTCATCTCGGTTCCTCCTGACGTTCGCAATCCATTGCTCGAGTAAATAATGGCCAAAATCCCCTGATTTTTCAGGATGGAACTGCATGCCGGTGATCCAGCCATCGCCGACTACTCCTGGCACATTGGCTCCGCTGTATTCCGCTGTTGCCCATACTTCTTCTTTCGCCGTGTTGACCGCTAAAAACGAATGTACAAAATAGACATGCGTATCGCTTTGAACGTCAGTTAGCCAGTACGGCATGCGCGAAAACTCGAGCCGGTTCCAGCCCATGTGCGGGATGCGGTCTGTGCCTTTTTCAAAGCGCCGGATCTGGCCTTGCAACAAGCCCAGCCCTGTTGTTGGTTTGACTTCTGTGCTGTCTTCATACAATAGCTGCATGCCAAGGCAAATGCCAAGCAGCGGAATGTTTTTTTTCGGCAGCGACTGGATAAATGCTGATAATCCCTTTTTGTTCAATAATTCCATGGCATCTGGGAATGCCCCGACTCCCGGCAATAAGATCCCTTCCGCTTTTCCCAGAATTTTCGGGTCATCCGATAAAATCACCGTGCAATCCAGTTTTTTCAGCGCTTGTTCGACGCTGAACAAATTGCCCATGCCGTAATCGATAATGCCGATAATCATGTCAGCAGCCCCTTTGTTGACGGTACGCCTTTCACCCGCGGGTCAATGCTCGTTGCTTCATCAAGCGCGCGCGCTAATGCTTTAAATACTGCTTCAATGATGTGGTGCGTATTTTTGCCGTAATGAATGATGACATGAACGTTCATGCGAGACTCCAGCGCGAATTTCCATAAAAATTCATAGACCAGCTCCGTATCGAACGTGCCGACTTTGGCAGTTGGAATGTCGCCGCGGAATTCCAGATGCGGCCGGTTCGAGCAGTCGATGACTACTTGGGCGAGCGCATCGTCCATCGGCACAAACGCATTGCCATAGCGGCGTATGCCTTTTTTATCACCAAGCGCTTGTTTCACGGCTTGCCCGAGCACGATGCCGATGTCTTCTGTCGTGTGGTGGTCGTCGATGTGCGTATCGCCGTCCGCTTTGATGTCTCCGTCAAACAGCCCGTGCTTGATGAACAAGTCGAGCATGTGGTCCATAAACGGCACACCGGTGTCGATCGATGCGTTTCCTTCTCCATCGAGTGAAAAAGATACCGCTATTTTCGTTTCATTTGTATCACGCTTTAATTCGGCTTTTCTCATGACGTACTCTCCTTTTTCCACGACCGGGATTCAACGGCGCGCGCATGGCCTTCAAGGCCTTCCAAACGTGCCAAACGGGCGATTTTGTCTTTGTTTTCTTGCCACTGCTGTTCACTGTAATAAACGATGCTCGTCCGTTTGACAAAATCATAAACGGACAACGCACTTGAAAAACGCGCTGTGCTGTTTGTCGGCAATACGTGGTTCGTGCCGGCAAAATAATCGCCGACCGGCTCCGACGAATAGCGGCCGATAAAAATCGCGCCGGCGTGGAGGATTTGTTCGGCAACGGCTTCGGCATCTTCGGTCATGATTTCCAAATGCTCCGGCGCTAATTGATTGGCTGCCTGAATCACTTGTTCAAGCGTTTCGCCGATGTAGATCATGCCAAAGTCCTCAATCGCGGCTTGCGCAATCGACTGCCTTGGCAAGCTCGCCAGTTGCTTATCCACTTCCCGGGACACGGCTTCCGCTAAACGCGTGTTCGTTGTCAACAAGACCGCACTTGCCATCGGGTCGTGTTCTGCTTGCGACAACAAATCCGCTGCGACTTCGTCGGGATGTGCCGTGTCGTCGGCAATGACGGCAATTTCACTCGGTCCGGCGATCATGTCGATCGCAACGTCGCCGTTTACTTCCCGCTTCGCCAAAGCGACGAAAATATTGCCCGGCCCCGTAATTTTATCGACCGGCGCGATTGATTCGGTGCCGTAAGCAAGCGCCGCAATCGCTTGCGCCCCTCCTGATTTGTACACTTCATCAATTCCCAAAATATGCGCTGCGGCCAGCACACCGTCTGATAGCTTGCCGTCTTTATCGGGAGGTGATATCAGCACGATGCGGGAAACGCCCGCCACTTGCGCTGGGATGACGTTCATCAAAACAGACGATGGATAAGCCGCTGTTCCGCCCGGCACGTACAAGCCGGCCGATTCAATCGCCGCGACGCGCTGGGCTACATAGGAGCCGTCGCTGTTTTCGAGTTTGTAGCCTTGCTGCTGTTGGCTAGTGTGATATGTGCGGATATTTTCTGCCGCTTCCGTTAAATCCTGCAGCAATTGCGGATTAAACCGCTCCAGGGCTTCGGAAATTTCTTCTGGAGCAACGCGCAAATTGGATAATGCTGCCCCGTCCCATTTTTCGGCGAATCGGATTAATGCCGCGTCGCCTTCTTGGCGCACCGCTTCGATGATTTCTTTCACGGCTTTCGTTTGCTGTTCGGTTCCTTCGGCAATTGTTCGTCTGATGGAAACGCCTGAAGCGAGTTTGAGTTGTTTCATTCGGCTGCCTGCTTTCTAAGCTTTTCCACAAGCTCCTGGATCCGCTCTTGCTTGAGGCGGTAACTGACCGGATTGGCAATTAGGCGAGATGTGATGTCGACGATTTTGTCATATTCCACGAGGCCATTTTCTTTTAAGGTTTTTCCTGTTGAGACGATATCGACGATGCGGTCAGCGAGTCCAATCATCGGCGCCAATTCAATCGAACCGTTCAATTCGATGATTTCCACTTGTTCGCCTTTGCCTCGGTAAAAACGCGACGCGATGCCCGGGTACTTGGTTGCAATGCGCGGCGTCACCGGGTTCATTTCCGTGTTCGGCAATCCGGCTGTCGCGATATAGCAGCGGCTGATGCCGAGGTCGAGCAGTTCGTGCACCGAACGGTTGAGTTCAAGCAAAACGTCTTTGCCTGCAATTCCGATATCCGCTACTCCATGTTCAACATATACCGGAACGTCCATCGGCTTCGCCAAAATAAAACGGATGTTTTCTTTCGGCGCTTCGACAATCAGCTTGCGAGAATCATCGATTTCTTTCGGCAAATCATAGCCTGCATTGAGCAGCAGTTCGTAAGCTTCTTCAAATATCCGCCCTTTCGGCATGGCAATCGTCAATTCATCCATTGGTGGCACCTTCCATTCGTATAACTTCCGTAAACAACGCACTGAATTCATCTATCGCTTGCACAGCCGGTCCGTATTGCAGCGTCACATGCTTGCCTTGTGCCCGCAGTTCTTCGGCTTCTTGATGCGCTTGTTCTTCTGTTAGTTCATCAAACAAAATGAGCGTATTGGCTTCTTTTACGCGGTTTGGCGAAATGGCTTCTAGCAGCCGGTCGACCCGCAAGCCAAATCCGGTTGCTCCGATATGCAAGCCGAACTGCTTCATCAATCCGTCATAGCGCCCGCCGTTGCCGAGCGGAAATCCGCTGCCCGCTCCGTAAAATTCAAAAACCAGCCCTGTGTAATAGGTCATGTGGCTAATAAACGACAAATCGTACGTAACCGCTTCTGCTAATCCATTGCGGGTGATGATTTTCTCTAGCCGCAGCATTTCTTCGTACAACGACGCTTGTTCGGCATTTGAAAAATCTACCCATTGCCGCCAGTCCGCTAAGGTTTTGGTGCGGTTTAGCGCTTTAAACGATTCGATTTTTCCAATGTCAATGGCCAACTCTTCGGCCAACCCTTCAAAGCGGACGCTGTTTTTCGACACGAGCGCTTCGCGGATTGCCTCGATCTGGTCAGCATCCAAACCGAAATCTTCCAAGATCAATTGCAGCAATTGCGTATGCCCAATAACGACCCGACCGGATTCCACTTCCAGTTCCCGCAAAATGGTAGAAGCCAGAATGATCACTTCCGCATCTGCATACAGCGAGTTGTCTCCGATCAATTCCACACCCATTTGTTCAAATTCAGCTGGCCTTCCGCCTTCGCGCTTTTGTGCGCGGAAGACATTCGAATAATAGCCCAGCCGGACCGGCATTTTTTCCTTAAGCAGCTTCGATGCCGCAACACGCGCAATTGGAGACGTCATATCCGGACGCAGCACGAGCGTTTCGCCTTGGCTGTCGAGTAATTTAAATAAGGCATTGTCCGGAATGGCCGAAATCTTGCCGATCGTTTCGTAATATTCCAGCGTCGGCGTTTGCAGCAAATCATAGCCTGCCCGCTGCATGATTCTTGTCCCTTTATCGCGCAGCTCCGCTTTCTTTTTGGCAATAAACGGAAAATCATCACGCATGCCAAGCGGCTTTTCGAACATCTGAATGGTCATAAGAACACTTCCTATTTATGGGTATTTTACTTTAGTTTGCTAATGCGGTGAAGTATTTATTTATTTTAACGCATTATTCTGTTTAGCGTCAAGAGATAGATGCGAAAGTTTCGCTCTGCTCAAATCGACTCTAGTCAGGCTTCAGGTCCTTATGAGCGTTTTTCCCTATTTTATGAGCGTTAACCTTGTTCGAGGAGCAATATTCTTCTTCATACAAAAAACACCCAGGAACAGTAAGGTCCTGGGTGTTTAGCTTAATTTTATTCAGAATCGGCTTGGCGCTCGGCCATTTGTTCAGCGGTGTAAATCAACTGCATCGGGTTGCCGCCGACAAAAGCGCCAGCGGGCACGTCTTTGTGGACGAGCGTCGCGGCTGAGATGATGGCACCGTCGCCGATTGTTACGCCGGGCAGAATGGTGGAGTTCGCGCCGATCAGCACCTGGTCGCCGATGTTGACTTCGCCCAGGCGGTATTCTTCGATCAAGTACTCGTGCGCCAAAATGGTTGTGTTATAGCCGATGACCGAATTTTTCCCGACTGTGATTTTTTCCGGAAACATAACGTCCGGCATGACCATCAAAGCGAACGACGTTTGATCGCCAATTTTCATTTTGAGAAACGTTTTATACAGCCAATTTTTCATCGGCAAAAACGGCGTATAGCGCGCCATTTGGATGACAACAAAATTTTTTGCAACTTTCCAGAACGGAACCGTTTTATAAATATGCCAAAGCGAATTTGCCCCAGTTACAAAATGGCGTTCGGTCCGTCTCATTGCACAGCTTCTTTCGTCAGTTCAAGCAAATCGCTGATGTGCTGAAGCATGAAGTCCGGTTCGTAGGAAGACAGGAATGCTTCCCCTTTGATCGACCAAGCGACACCAGCGGTCCGCACCCCGGCATTTTTTCCGCCTTCGATGTCATGTGAGTTGTCGCCGATCATCAACGCTTCGTCCGGCGTTGAATTTAACAAGTCCAATGCCAGTTTTAACGGTTCGGGATCGGGTTTCGGGTTCGTCACTTGATCGAGTCCAATGACCACATCAAAAATATCGGGAATGTTCATTAATCCAAGGCCATGCACAATGGTGTCTCTTCGTTTGGTGGAAACGATGGCCATTTTCAAGCCGCGCGCTTTCAATAATCGAAGCGTTTCCGGCACACCATCGTATTCAGCCACCAATTCGTCATGCAAGGTTTTATTTAACGAGCGGTATTCAGCAATCAGTTCTTCGGCATTATCCGGATCAATTGCTTCAAAGGTTTGTTTGAGCGACGGCCCAATAAAATGCAAAATGTCTTCCCTGCTAAAGCGTCCAGGATAGCGGCTGCCGAGCACCGACGTAAACGTTTGGATAATCAGTTCATTCGTATCAAGCAGCGTTCCGTCAAAGTCGAATAATAGCGTCGTGATGGGCTTGGTCATGTTGAAAGCACTTCCTTCCGATTTTGTTCCGATTTACGCCAAATATAAGAAATGAAGATCGTCAATGCAAGAGCAGTAATCACTCGAATAAGAAGCAGCGGCCACACGGGAATTCCGAGTGGGATGAAGATCAACGTATCTTCAACAACCGCGTGGCAGGCAACGAGAAAAATAAAGGCGAGCGTCGCATCTTTTTTGCTGACGCCGTCTTCTTTAACCGCTTGGATCATCACGCCGGCTCCCATCGCCAGTCCAAAAACCAATCCGGATGCAAGCGTCAGTGAAGCATTCTTTTCAATGCCAAGCACTCGCGTCAACGGCCCTAGGAAATCCGAAATGCGTTTCAAGTAGTGTCTGTCTTTTAAAATTTGAATGACAAGCATTAACGGAATGACGATTATCGCCAATTGCAATACGCCGGATCCCGCTTTTTCAAGGCCGAACAAAAAAATCTCAAACCAGTTGTCGGGCGTCGCGGCCGCTTTTGGCGCAAATCCGTACTGGGCAATTTCGCCGCCGCCTTTCCACAGCAAATTGATGACAATTCCCGATACCGCTGCCAGTCCGAAACGGACGAGCAGCACGACCCAAAGCTTTACGCCTACTTTCAAGGCGACGCTCGTTTCAATAAAAAGATTATGGGAAAAAGACAGCATGACCGCCAGAATGAACACTTCTTTGACCGTCAAGTCGAGCGATAAAATACCGGCAATTCCGGCATATAAGTTCAAGGCATTTCCAAGCACCAACGGAATCGCTGCATCGCCGCTCAATCCGAAGAGCCCCATCAAAGGTGACACGAGATCGATAACGAACGGCAAAACCGGTGTGAATTGCAGCATCGTCACAATCAAGGTGATGGGAAAAATGACTTTCCCTAATGTCCAAGTCGTCAATAGCCCTGCTTTTAAACCATTTTTCAAAGTTGACATTCCATCTCTTCTTTCTGTTTATGTTAAACCGCATATTCCCCTACACTCCAGCAGACATCTCCAGAGCGGCCGAAGCAGATATCATCGTTTACTATCACTTATTCATCCTTATAACGCGGAGGGTTTTTAAGCGCAACACGGCGGTAGATAATCAAGCAAATACCAATCACTATGGCAAGTACCGAAACGACTTGGGCAGCCCGAAGCCCCTCTGCCACCAAGCTGTCTGTCCGCATGCTTTCGATGAAATAGCGGCCGATCGAATACCAAATCATATAGAAGAAAAACATTTCTCCGCGCACCAAGTTGACTCGGCGCAGCCCCAGCAAAATCAAGATGCCAACTAAGCTCCACACTGATTCATACAAAAACGTCGGATGGTAATAAGCGCCATCTATGTACATTTGATTGATAAGCCAATCGGGCAAATATAAGTTTTCCAAGAAGGTTCGGGACACTTCGCCCCCGTGTGCTTCCTGGTTGATGAAATTTCCCCAACGGCCAACGGCTTGGCCGATCAAAATACTCGGCGCCAATATGTCCGCCACTTTCAAAAACGGGGTGTTCCGGCTTTTGGTGAACAGATAAGCGACAATCACTGCCGCAATCAATGCACCGTGAATGGCGATTCCGCCAGTCCAAATTTGAATGATTTGCCCGGGATTCGCTTTATAATGATCCCATTGAAACGCTACGTAATAAATGCGCGCGCCCACAATCGAAAGCGGCACTGCCCATATTAATAAGTCGGTCAAAAATTCAGGGTGTAGCCCCCGCTTGACCATTTCCCGCTGGCCGACCAAAAAGGCAAGAAGAATGCCCGCTGCGATGATAACGCCATACCAGCGGACTTTAATCGGGCCTAATGAAAAAGCGACCGGGTCAATTGAAGCTAAAATCCAATCCATGTGCTGCACCTGCCCATTCCATTAATGTGTATCTAAAGCGATTACGTCATTGAGCCGCTTTGAAAATTCTTCCGCTGCGTTGACACCCATGCGCTTCAAGCGGTAATTCATCGCCGCGACTTCGATAATAACCGATAAATTTCGCCCTGGACGGACAGGAATCGTCAGCTTTGTCACTTCCGTATCGATGATTTTCATGGTTTCTTCTTCCAAGCCAAGGCGGTCATACGTTTTCTCAGCATCCCAAATTTCCAGATCAATGATCAACGAAATCCGTTTGAATGTCCGCACCGCGCTTGCGCCAAACAAAGTCATGATATCGATAATCCCGACTCCGCGGATTTCCAACAAATGCTCGATCAGTTTAGGCGGCTGCCCGATCAACGTATTTTCGCCTTCTTGGCGTATTTCCACGCAATCATCCGCGACCAAGCGATGCCCTTTTTTCACAAGTTCCAGAGCCGTCTCACTTTTTCCGACTCCGCTTTTACCGGTCAGCAGCACGCCGACTCCATATATATCAACCAACACGCCGTGGACAGCAGTCGTCGGAGCGAGCTGGCTTTCCAAAAAATTGGTCAACAAGCTTGAAAAACGCGTCGTCGGCATTTTTGTGGCCAATACCGGTACGTGTTTTTTGCCAGAGGCCTCGATCAGTTCTTTCGGAACTTCCATATCATGCGCAATGATGACGACCGGTGTATCATCAGTGCACAATTTCAGCATGCGCTCTTTCCGTTCCCCGTCTTCCAGCATTTCAAAAAACGATAGCTCGGTTTTCCCAAGCAATTGCACCCGGTTTGCTGGGTAATGAGTAAAATAACCCGCCATTTCCAGTCCTGGCCGTGAAATATCACTGATTGGAATGTGCCGGCCAATTCCTTCCTGTCCGCTGATCAACTTCAAATCAAACATTTCCATCACTTGCTTTGCAGTTACCTGTCCCATTTTTCCCCTCATTCCTTTTTACGCAAAAGATTTTCTGAGGCTTTGCCTGCTCCATCCAACTCTTTAACGGTTTGCTCCTATTTTAACACGGAAAATTTTAAATTAAAGATTTTCGTGTCTCCTTTTGGCAGGCGACTCTCTATATGGCCAGTAAAGGAGGGTTTTCTATATGAAAATAATGATTGATGCAGGACATGGCCCGGAGACAGCCGGCAAACGTTCGCCTGACGGCAGGATGCGGGAATTTCATTTTAATTCGCCTGTCGCTGATGAATTAAAACGGCAATTAACGGCAGCGGGGCACACCGCCATATTCAGCCACCACCCGTCGCATGACGTGCCGTTAAATGAACGGATTCAATTGGCGAACCGCTTAAAAGTGGATTTATTCGTCTCGATCCACGCCAATGCATTCGGTGCGGCGTTCAACTCCGCCAATGGCATTGAAACCTATCTCTACACACAACCGCAAGCCGCCAGCAAACGGCTCGGCGCCAGCATCCACCAAGCGTTGGTTTTGTCGACCGGCAGAAAAGACCGCGGCCTGAAGTATGCCGATTTTGCGGTGCTGCGGGAAACGAAAATGCCAGCTGTCTTAGTGGAATGCGGCTTTATGACGAACTTACAAGATTTAGCATTGCTTCAATCGGATGCGTACCGGAAGCGCTGTGCCCGGGCAATTGCATTCGGCATTGATTGCTACCAAAAAGGATAACCGAGCCCGCGGGGGAATCCCCGCGGGTTTTTGTTTTTCTGCTACACTGTTCACATAGAAATTTTCTTTTAGAGGTGAATCATGAAAAAAACAATCGGAATTCTCGCCCACGTCGACGCCGGCAAAACGACGTTTTCGGAACAGCTGCTTTTCCATACAAACAGCATCCGGCAGCGCGGGCGCGTCGACCACCAAGATGCTTTTCTCGACAGCCATGCAATCGAGAAAAACCGCGGCATCACAATATTTGCCGACCAAGCGGTGGCTTCGTATAATGGCTCCACGTATTTTTTTATCGACACTCCGGGACACGTCGACTTTTCTCCGGAAATGGAGCGTGCCATCCGGGCAATGGATTATGCGATTATCATCATCAGCGCAGCTGAAGGCATCGAAAGCCACACGGAAACAGTTTGGCGGCTGCTGCAAAAATACCAAGTGCCGACATTTTTCTTTATCAATAAAATCGATCGTGAAGGTGCCGACGCCGAGCGGGTGATGCAAGAAATCACAAGCCAGCTGTCGGAAAACGCCATCGACGTCACCCATTCGTTCCAAAATGGCGAGATGCAAGAAGAACTGATTGAATGGATTGCAGAACGGGACGAAGAACTGCTCGATTTTTATATGGATTCGGGCTATGATTCAGAGCGTTGGCTTGCCGTCTTAAAAGAAATGATTTCGACAAATAGCGCCTTTGTGTGCGCCCAAGGGTCTGCCCTTCAAGATATCGGCATCCTCGACTTTTTCGAGAAAGTCGACCTGTTGACGGAAACTCGCTACCAAGCGGACGGGCCGGTTGCAGCCGAAGTATACAAAATCCGCCACGAAGCTAACGGCAGCCGCATCACGTTCGCCAAAATGTTAAGCGGCTCGCTTCGTGTGCGCGACGAAATAGATTATGGCACTGGCGAAAACCGCCAGCGCGAAAAAGCGACCCAGCTTCGCCGCTACAACGGCAGCAAATTCCAAATCGTGGACCAAGTGGAAGCCGGCGATCTTTTCGCGGTGATCGGCTTGACTGAATCCGCCATTGGTGACGGTTTTGGTGCGCATCCCGGCGTGAAAAGCGAAGATTCGATTCCTGCCTTGAAATCCAAAATCTTGTTCGATTCTGCTGTCCACCCGAAAGAAATGCTGAAGTTTTTCAAACGATTGGACGCGGAAGACCCGACGCTTTCGGTCATCTGGGACGAACATTTCCAGGAAATCCACATCCATGTCATGGGCGCCATCCAGCTTGAAGTGCTCCAGCAAGTGGTCCAAGAACGATTCGGTCTCACGGTTTCCTTCACTCAACCGGAAATTTTGTACAAAGAAACGATTGAAACGGCCGTAGTCGGCTATGGCCATTTCGAACCGCTCCGCCATTACGCAGAAGTCCATTTGAACATCGAACCTGCAGAGCGCGGCACCGGCATCACATTGGCCAATATGTGCCATGCCGATGCACTATCGGTCGGCAACCAAAACTTGGTGCTCCACCATTTAAGGGAACGCGACCATCACGGCTTATTGACCGGATCCCCGTTGACCGATGTCAAGATTACGTTATTGACCGGCCGCGGCCATAACGAACACACTTCCGGCGGCGACTTTCGGGAAGCGTCGTACCGGGCGCTTCGCCAAGGACTTGAAAAAGCCGCGAACCGCCTGCTCGAACCGGTCTACCGTTTTAAAATCAAAGTGGAAATCGATCAAATGGGCCGCGTCTTGTCGGATATTCAACAAGCGCATGGCCGCTTCGATGCGCCGGTGATGAATGGTGAAAAAGCCTTTATTGAAGGGACGGTTCCGGTTGCGACATTCATGAACTACAGCACCGAATTCGCTTCGTTTACCCACGGTAAAGGCATGCTTCACCTCGTCTTTTCTGGATATGAATTTTGCCATAATGAAGCAGAAATCATTGACAAAATAGCTTATAATAAAGAGGCAGATCCCGAATACACGTCCACTTCGATTTTCTGTGCGAAAGGCCATGGCTATAAAGTGCCGTGGGATGAAGCCGAAAGCGCCATGCACTGTTTGTAAAAATTCCAAACGAAACGAGGGATTCCGTATGTACGAACCAAAAATGAAAGAAACCGATGTTGACGTAATCGAATTTATCGAAAACGTGGAACACCCTAAAAAGCGTGAAGAAGCGTTTAAGCTTTTGCAACTTTTTGAAGAAACTACCGGCTATCCTGCAAAAATGTGGGGTCCAAGCATCATCGGCTTCGGTTCGTACCATTACGTCTACGAATCCGGCCATTCTGGCGATGCCCCGCTTGTCGGCTTTTCTCCTCGAAAAGCTAAACACAGCTTGTATGTGACAATCGGCGACGCCGAGCGGGAGCCGTTGCTTGCGGAACTCGGCAAACACTCTTCCGGCAAATCATGCGTCTACGTCAACAAACTCGAAGACATCGATACCGACGTATTAAAAAAGATGATTGTGCAGTCTATGCAATTTATGAAGGAAATGTATCCTGACCAAAAACAATGAACAATGGAAAAGGAAGAAAAAATGCGATCATCGGGCATTTTTTCTTCCTTTTTGTTTCCACAATCCTGCAATTTCTCCGAATAAAAAAGCCGACGCAAAATCATGCGCCGGCTTTGTTCGTCTTTTATTCGATTGTTAAATAACGTACAAGAACCGATCCGGTTTTGGTTTCGCCGGAAACAAGCAATGGCGCTGCTACTGCTTGGCCGCTTTCTTTCGAGAAGCGGATGGTTTTTTGCATGAATTGGCCTTGCTCGTGTGTGTTGTCGACATCTGATAACAGCACATCGAGTTTGCCTAGATTGGATGACACTTCGCCTTTAAGCGGCAAATGCGAAGGAATGTAAAGTTCAACATTGCCAGCCAATGTTTTGGCTTCTACTTTGCGGGCTTCTTTGCATCGGGACGTGGCGACCACGTTGCCATTCAATGATTTCGCTTCGATTGTCTGGATGTCCCCGTCTACGTAAATGCGGCCGTTCAAGGTTTCCGCTTCCAGCACTTTGCCGGTCACTTCCATCACTTGAATCGCTCCGTTCGCCGTTTCCAATTCAGCATCGTCAAACGCCAAAGTTTTCAAATCGATTTTGCCATTGGCCGTTTTCACTTTGATCAATTTGGAATCAATGCGTTTCATTGAAAAGCCCCCATTGAACAAGCGAACGATCATTTCATCATAAGTAGCTGTTGGCACATACAAAACGATATTGACTTGAGTCGTTTTTAAATCGCTGATGATCCGCAATTTTTGGTCATCGGCAATAAAAATGAACTTCTCAAAAAAGTCATGTTTTGCCTGCTCTTCCGATTCAGACCGATAAGCTTTGACTGTGCAATGCGCGCGAAGCATATTGTCCTGCGAAGGGAAAATTTCCAACTGGCCGTTGGCAATATCCGCAATAATTTTGCTGACGTTTGTATTTTCTTCTGTAAACGTATGCTCAAATTGGATAGCTTCGCCAAATGGAGAATCGAATTCCATCGTTTTCAATTTGCCGACGGATGATTGCACAAAGTGCATCATGCGGTCGCCTAATTGATTGATATCCTTGGAGACGTTTTTCGAAAAGTCACGGGACATATCACGAGATACGTCTTTCGTAAACTTCTTGATCATGTCTTCCGGCCGGAAAAAGCCCCGCTTGCTGCCGCGTCGATCTCTGTCTCGGTCTCTGTCGCGATCACGATGATTGCGGCCATAAGAAGAATCTCGCTGTGAATCGCCGCCGTCAATTGCGCGCAGCAATTCCACTGCTTCTCTTGCTGAAATGGTTCCGTTCTCCACCATGTCCAATATTCGTTCTTTTTCGCTTTGCATGTAGTGCGGCCTCCTCTTGTCCGGTTAGTGAAAAGCAAAGCTGCTGCTTTTCAATTGGACAGTGTATTCTTCTAATTGATACGTTTCGTACACGAAAAGGTTTCACTTTGCGGTTTTTTTCTTGCGCGTTGCTTTGGTGACAAGGGCATCCATCCGCGCACGGTCGCGTTCAAGGATTGGGCTCAAGTATTTTCCGGTATAGGAATTTTTTACTTTGGCAATGTCTTCAGGCGTTCCGGTCGCTAAAATGGTTCCGCCTTTATCGCCGCCTTCTGGCCCCAAATCGATAATATGGTCGACGGTTTTAATGACATCTAAATTATGTTCGATTGTCAGCACAGTGTCGCCATTATCAACCAAACGCTGCAATACAGCCAACAAGCGGGAAATATCGTCGGCATGCAGACCCGTTGTCGGTTCATCCAAAATATAAAAGGACTTGCCATTTGAGCGCTTATGAAGTTCAGATGCCAATTTGACGCGCTGCGCTTCTCCGCCAGACAGCGTAGTTGCTGGTTGGCCGAGTGTAACATAGCCAAGGCCCACATCCACAATCGTTTTCAATTTACGGCTGATTTTGGGAATGTTCTCAAAAAACACGGAAGCATCTTCTGCTGTCATTTCCAAAATATCTGCGATGTTTTTGTCTTTATACCTTACTTCCAGTGTTTCCCGATTATACCGTTTGCCGTGGCATACTTCACATGGCACATAAACATCGGGCAGGAAATGCATTTCTATTTTTATAATACCATCCCCGCGGCAAGCTTCACAGCGCCCGCCCTTGACGTTAAAACTAAACCGGCCTTTTTTATAGCCGCGCACTTTCGCTTCATTTGTCGTAGCGTACACATCGCGGATATCGTCAAAAACGCCGGTATACGTCGCCGGATTTGAACGCGGAGTTCGGCCAATTGGCGATTGGTCAATATCGATTACTCTCTCGAGGCCTTCGATGCCTTCCAGTGATTCATGGCGGCCAGGTTTCGTTTTTGCCCGATTGAGCTTTTGCGCAAGCGACTTATAAAGAATTTCGTTGACCAAGGTGCTTTTTCCGGATCCCGATACACCTGTTACTGCGGTAAATACGCCAAGTGGAATATCAACATTCACTTTCTTTAAATTATTTTCACTGGCGCCACGGATGGATATTTTGCGTTCTTCCGGTATTCTGCGTTCTGCCGGCAGCGGAATGAATTTTTTGCCGCTTAAATATTGGCCAGTCAGCGATTTTTTGTTTTTCATCACTTTTTCCGGTGTTCCAGCTGCAACGATCTCACCGCCATGCACACCTGCTCCGGGGCCAACGTCAATCAAATAATCGGCCGCAAGCATGGTGTCTTCATCGTGTTCCACGACAATTAGCGTATTGCCGATATCCCGCATGTTTTTTAGTGTGCTGATGAGCCGTTCATTGTCGCGCTGATGCAGGCCGATTGATGGTTCATCGAGAATATACAACACGCCCGTCAGCCTTGAACCGATTTGAGTAGCTAAGCGGATCCGCTGCGCCTCTCCGCCCGATAAAGTTCCTGAAGCACGGTTCAACGTCAAATAATCCAAGCCGACATTGACTAGGAATCCCAAACGCTCAGCAATTTCCCGCAAAATTAGCGCTGCGATTTGTTGGTCTTTTTCACTCAACTTCAGATTAGCAAAAAATTGATCAGCTTCCATAATGGAATATTGCGAGACCTCGGCAATATGCAGGCCGTTTACTTTAACCGCAAGCGATTCAGGCTTTAAGCGGTACCCTTCACAGGTCGGGCATGGCTGTTCGCCCATATATTTTTCCATCTGGTCACGGATCCAGTCAGATGCTGTGTCCCGGTAGCGGCGGTCCACATTGGCTAAAACTCCTTCAAAATAAATGTGATTGTCGCGAATTTGGCCATAATCATTTTCATAACGGAATCGGATTTTGTCTGTTCCCGATCCTTTCAGCAGTACTTTCAGCTGTTCTTCCGGCAATTCATTTACCGGTACATCCATGTCAATGTTGTAATGCTTGCAGATTGTTTTGAGCAGCTGTGGATAGTATTGCGAGCTGGTTGGCTGCCATGGAACAATTGCACCTTCGTTTAATGACAAGCTCGGGTCTGGGATGACCAATTCAGGATCCACTTCCAGTTTATGCCCGATTCCGTCGCATTCAGGGCAAGCGCCAAATGGGGAGTTGAATGAGAACATGCGCGGTTCTAGTTCACCGATGGAAAATCCGCAAATCGGACATGCATGGTGTTCGCTGAACAGCAGTTCTTCTTGGTCCATGACATCGACCAGTACCCGCCCTTCTCCAAGGCGCAAGGCCGCTTCAAGGGAATCGCTGAGGCGTGGTGCAATGTTATCTTTCATGACAATGCGGTCAATGACCACTTCAATTGAATGCTTTTTGTTTTTATCCAAGTTGATGTCATCATCCAGGTCAATCAAATCTCCATTGACGCGGACCCGGACATAGCCTTGTTTTTTGATGTCGTCCAGCAATTTTGTGTGTGTTCCTTTACGCCCGGATACAATCGGCGCCAAAATTTGCATTTTGGTCTTTTCCGGATAAACCACCAACCGGTCGACCATTTGCTCAATTGTTTGAGATGAAATTTCAATGCCATGGTTCGGGCATATCGGTTTTCCGACGCGTGCATACATGAGCCGCATGTAATCGTAAATTTCCGTAACCGTCGCTACGGTTGAGCGCGGGTTTTTGCTAGTGGTTTTTTGATCGATCGAAATTGCAGGCGATAAGCCCTCAATCAAGTCGACATCCGGTTTATCCATTTGTCCTAAAAATTGGCGTGCATAAGCAGATAAGGACTCGACGTAGCGACGCTGCCCTTCTGCGTAAATCGTATCAAACGCCAATGAAGATTTTCCTGAACCCGATAAACCAGTCATAACAACCAGCTGATCTCGGGGGATTACTACATCAATGTTTTTTAAATTATGCGCGCGGGCGCCTTGTATTCGAATTTCCTGGTTTTTCACTTTGCTCATCCTTCCGCCTTCAATTCAAGAACTGTATCACGCAGCTCGGCCGCCCGTTCGAAATCGAGTGCTTTTGCTGCTTCTTTCATTTCTTTTTCCATCAATGTAATCAGCTTCATGCGGTCTTCTTTGTTCAGCTTCTTGCCTGCTGCCGCTTTTGATACATATTCTTCCGCATCTTCCGCAGCCACTGTCGCACGGATAACGTCCCGGATTTTCTTTTGGATTGTCACTGGCGTAATGCCGTGTTTCTCGTTGTATTCCGCTTGGATCGTCCGGCGGCGCGTGGTTTCATCAATCGCTTTTTTCATGGAATCGGTCATTTTGTCTGCATACATGATAACGTGTCCATTCGAGTTACGCGCAGCGCGCCCCATCGTTTGGATCAGCGAACGTTCTGAACGCAAGAACCCTTCTTTATCAGCGTCCAATATGGTTACAAGCGACACTTCCGGAATATCAAGCCCTTCACGAAGCAAGTTGATGCCGACCAGCACATCGTAAACGCCCATGCGCAGTTCCCGGATGATTTCAATCCGTTCGAGCGTTTTGATCTCGGAATGCAAATAGTTTACTTTGATGCCAGCTTCTTTCAAGTAAGCGGTCAAATCTTCCGACATTTTTTTCGTCAGCGTCGTTACCAATACCCGCTCGTCGCGCTCTGTACGCTGATGAATTTCATCCATCAGATCATCAATCTGCCCTTCAATCGGCCGGACTTCAATTGTTGGATCGAGCAGTCCGGTTGGGCGGATGATTTGTTCAACCATTTCAGGAGTGTGTTCAAGTTCATAAGGCCCTGGGGTTGCAGAAACGAACACTGCCTGGGAAATATGTTTTTCAAATTCGTCAAAAGTAAGCGGCCGGTTGTCCATCGCCGAAGGCAAACGGAAGCCGTAATCAACCAATACTTTTTTCCGCGCTTGGTCGCCATTGAACATGCCGCGTACTTGAGGCAACGTTACATGGCTTTCATCCACGACCAATAAGAAGTCTTCCGGAAAATAATCGATGAGCGTGTACGGCTGAGCGCCGGGCGGGCGCAGTGTCAAATGGCGGGAATAGTTTTCAATGCCTGAACAAAAGCCCATTTCCCGCATCATTTCCAAATCATAGCGCGTGCGCTGCTCCAAACGCTGTGCTTCTAGCAATTTGTCCTCTGCACGCATTTCTTTCAAGCGTTCTTCCAATTCCGCTTCGATGTTTTCAATCGCTTTGACCATTTTTTCTTCACGGGTTACGAAGTGGGATGCCGGAAAAATGGCGACATGTTCGCGCTCGCCAATAATTTCGCCCGTCAATGCGTCCACTTCGCGGATTCGGTCAATTTCGTCGCCAAAAAATTCGACGCGCAAACACCGTTCATCGCGCGACGCTGGGAAAATCTCCACAACGTCTCCACGTACGCGGAATGTTCCGCGAGTAAAGCTGATGTCGTTGCGTTCATATTGGACATCGACTAACTTTCGCAATAATTGATTGCGTTCAATTTCCATGCCTTTGCGAAGCGAAACGACAAGCTCCCGGTATTCTTTCGGGGATCCGAGGCCATAAATGCACGAAACCGAGGCGATGACGATTACGTCGTCTCGTTCAAATAATGAACTGGTGGCCGAGTGGCGCAATTTATCAATTTCATCATTGATGCTGGCATCTTTTTCAATGAATGTATCGGATTGGGGCACATAGGCTTCTGGCTGGTAGTAATCATAATAGCTGACAAAATACTCGACAGCGTTATCTGGAAAGAATTCCTTGAACTCGCTGTATAGCTGGCCGGCCAATGTTTTATTGTGTGCCATAACAAGTGTCGGTTTTTTCACTTGCTGGATAACGTTGGACATGGTATAGGTTTTCCCTGTTCCTGTTGCCCCCAGCAAGGTTTGGCAGCGTTTGCCGTTAATGATGCCTTCAGTCAATTCGGCAATCGCTTGAGGCTGATCTCCGGCAGGCTTGTAGGGCGCTTGCAGATTAAATTCTTGTTTCATGTGTGAGGTCCTCCCGTTCTTTCAGTCTCTCTATTTTAACATATGCCCTAAAAAACCCCTAACAAAAAGCGAACATATGTTTTTTACAAGAAAAATAAACAAAATAAAAAACCGCTCACAAGGAGCGGTTTCATTATGTTAGGCTTCTTCTTCGTACCTTAGAGCCTGTAATTGAGCAGTATAAGTAGTAAAAGATTCACGATCATTATTGTCCAGGGCTTCATCGATCAAGGCCATCAGCTGCGATTCTTGTTGGGAGCGGTGAACATGCTTTAAAAATAAATCCAAATAGATATCGTTAAGCAGTTTTTCCGCTTCGGTAATCTTTTTTGTTTGAGCCATCGCTTTCATGAAATCAGCATAAGAATAATAGTTTTCCATTCTGCTTCACCCCAAATGCTTTTCATTAGTATACATGATAAAGCTATAAAGAATCAATTGTTTTTTGAAAATTCCGATGAAATAGAAAAAAATATATTTTCCCACTAATCCAGTTGCAGAATTTCCATTTTTTATTATAATTGTATATGTAAAGTAAATTATGGGGGTGTTTTTACATGGGCAAAAATGATCACAGGCCCTTATCTTATACAATCTGCAGCAATACCTTTGCGCTGTTGCCATATAACGATGGCCGCCGTACGTGGACGCGGGTAATTGAAGACCGAAGTGAATTTGTGGTTGAAGAGTCTACCTATAAAACAATCAGCTCTTCCTGCACTTTTTACCGCGGCTCTTTGGAAAGTGCCACTTTATATGCGCAAAAAGCGGTTCGTGTGAAACACAAGCCCCCCATTATCGTTGGCGAATACTATGGCAATCCGCTCATTTTCTTTCCGACTCATTCACCCAAGAACAAAGACGCCGTTTGGTTTAATTTTGATGCGGTCGATTTAGTGGAAAGCGATGACAGCGAACGAGGCGGCAGCATTGTTTATTTGAGCAATGGAGAAACCGTCCATTTGGATGTATCGCCCATCGCTTTAAGAAACCAGCATTCGTTTGCCGGTTCGCTGCGCCGTTATTTTAAACGGGCACAAGAAATGCACAAGCACCAGATGGCGTACGTCACAAAACGGACCTATCCGCCAAGAATCCAATATCCGAGCGACTAAAGTTCTTTATACGAAAAGGTTAAATAGACCCGCATCAGTTCTTCGACCCGGTTGCGGAGGCGCAGATTCAAATAGCGCCGATGGTCCTCATATCCTCCATGGTAAAAGATGTACTCGGTAAATGTATCGTCGCCTGTGCCCCGCAGCATTTTCATGTGATGCTTCCGCATATGGATTTTCGTTTCTTTCAGTTCTTTTTGCACTTGTTTGATTGCTCCATCCACCAGTTCGATATAAGGTTTCTTCAACTTAAAAGAGCCTTTTTCGATCAAAGCACGGTCTCGCTCTAAAATGATGAGAACCATCGGCAAATAAATCATGTTTTCAAAATGGGCGGCTTCTTCTGGTGAGATTAACGGCATGTTTACACCCCCTTAAAAAAGAGAACGTTTGTTCTTATTTTTATTGTACCGGGGATTTTTAAAAAAGCAAGCCTTGAAAAGGAAAAAAGACTGTGCCAATGCCGGCACAGTCTTTTATTTAATTGACCGATATGTCCACAGCGATCCCACAAAGAACGCGGATGATACCCATAAAAAGGCTTCATGGGAAAACCAAATACCGGCGGAAATGCCGAAAAACGATAAAATTGTGAAGATGCCGGCAAACATCCGGCTTTGCAAATCCCGTTGGTGCTCCCGTACGCGCCCGTCGCGATTCTCCAAGTAATGGCGCATCCGTTCCGGCTCCTCCAAATAATTGATGAGCTTTTGGGGAAATGCGCGAAGCGGCCCCGTTGCATGAAGCGCCCAGCGCAGTACGTCTTCTTTCCCGATAACCCGCTTGCCTTCTTTTTGGGAAGAAGCCCATTCCAGGATGCGCGGCCGCGCAAGGCCCAATAAATCGATTCCCGGATCCAGAACATGAAGCACGCCAACAAAAATGGAAGCGGCTCGGCCGAAAAAAGCGAATTCTGCCGGCAATTGCACCGGCTGGGTACGGACGATTTCCTGCAAGTCGCGCAGCAGCCTTTCTGCGACAAAGCTGTCCATTTGCATCAGTTCGTTTGATTCGTAAGCCGCTACGAGCCGTGCAATGGTATCGGCTAAAATTTCTCGATTGGCCTGCGGCAGCAAAAAGCGCAGTTCTTCAAGCGCATCGAGCACTTGGTCATAATTAGTGAATACAACCCCTTCTGCAATCCGCAGCACGGCTTGGGCATCCGATTGGGAAATGGTGCCCGTCATCCCAAAATCGATCAAGACAATCGTTCCGTCAGGCTCCAATAAAATATTGCCGCCGTGCGGATCCGCATGGAATTGCCCGCCGTACAACACTTGCTCTAAAAACAAAATAAATAGCCGTTCCGAAAGCGCATGGCGGTCCAGTCCATGTTTTTCAATAAACGCCAGATCCGTAATGCGCGCTCCTTCGATCCATTCCATCACCAAAACATGCCGAGTCGAAAATTCGTCAAAATAAACCGGAAAGCGGATGCCTTCCATTTCTTTAAAGCGATCGGAAAACGCCCGGCCGCTTTGCAGTTCCTGCTGGAAATTCAACTCCGCCCCAATCGTTTCCGTCATTTCTCTGTACAATTGGCGGAAATCGATTTGCTTGGACAAAGGGGTGAACGTCCGCAAAAACCAAATGACGATGCGCATGGCTTGAAAATCCGCGCGCAAAATCCGGTCGGTGCCCGGCCGCTGCACTTTTACCGCCACTTCTGTTCCGTCTTTCAGCACGCCTTTGTATACTTCTCCGATTGAAGCAGAAGCTACGGCTTCTTCCGATAAATTGGCCAAAAAACGGCTATGCGGCGAATTCCATTCTTTTTCTAGAACTGACACGATTTTTTCACGGGCAATTGAAGGCACCCGGTCCGTCAGCCCTTCTAACTCAATAAGAAACGACGGCGGCATAATGTCTGCGCGCGTCGATAAAAACTGGCCCATCTTAATCATCAGCCCACCAAGTTTTAGCGCCAGAATTTTGTATTCTTTTGCTTGCTTCGTCACCATCTTTTCCCACTTCTCTTGGACAATGGGATCCCATTTGCCGCGGTTGCGGCGCTGGAAGAGCATCGCTTGTGTGTAAAATTTAACCGCCATAAAAACAATGCGGAAAATGCGAATAAATGCAAGTTGATTCATAAGACGATCCCTCCTGCGCTTAATTATAGAGACTGATAGCACAATAGTCCAAAAAGTGGTATGTTTTTAACGGATGGACTATTTTGAATGGGGGATGGATATGGAAACAATTCGCTACGAACAACATGGAAATTTGGCCTTTATTACACTGAACCGGCCGGATTCCATGAACGCCTTTAATTACGATATGCTCACGGAGCTTGGCCAAGTGGTTGAAGCGATCCGCATCAATCCGGATATCCGCGTCGTCATTTTTACAGGGGCTGGCGACAAGGCCTTCAGCGTCGGTGCCGATTTGAAAGAACGTAAAACCTTGACCGACCAGCACGTAAAGCGCAATATTTTCAAAATCGGCGAAGTGTTTTCGGTCATCGAGAATTTGCCGCAGCCAACGATTGCGATGATCAACGGCTTTGCATTTGGCGGCGGCATGGAACTTGCACTTGCTTGCGACTTCCGCATCATTGCCGACGACACGCTGCTCGGTTTGACGGAAACGAGCTTGGCAATTATTCCAGGCGCCGGCGGGACGCAGCGTTTGCCGCGTTTGATCGGCGAGTCGAAAGCGATGGAACTGATTTTGACGGCGCGCCGCTTAAAGCCGGCCGAAGCGCTTGAATACGGTTTGGTTACACGTGTGGCAAGCCGCGACGATTTGGCGACGGTTACCGGCGAGTTCGCCGATATGATGCTCGCCAACGGGCCGATTGCGCTGCAACAAGCGAAATACGCCATCAAAAACGGCATGAACGCCGATTTGCAGACGGGGCTTAACATTGAGCGGAAAGCTTACGAGCTGACGATTCCGACAGAAGACCGCATTGAAGCGTTAGTGGCTTTTGGCGAAAAACGCAAACCGGTATTTAAAGGGAAATGATTTGAGTGTTGAAAAGCCGTGCAGGGATGCACGGCTTTAGACTTTAGACAAATTCTTGAATGAATAAACCCAAACGGTCCGGCCACTCCGCTTTCCGTGGGCACGGCCTTAGCCGCTTCACTCGCAAACTCGCTCCAGGGTCTGCGGCTCGTGTCGCTTCGCTGCTCCCACAGGAGTCTCCGTGGCCGAACCGGTTAGGGCGTCGCTTTCAATTCAAGGCGACGAATGAGTTAGAGTTCATCAAATGAATAAGTAAGATATCTTTTAGTGTGCGACACTTGAGGATCTGGAGCGAAAGCCGGCGACGCCTGCGGGACAGCGAAGTGCCGAACTAACTCGGGCGTTTCGCCCGAGTTAGTTCGGCGCGAGCCCGAGGCAAGCGTCCGGCTGAAGCGCAGGGTCCAGATTTCACTTCTATACTTGTATAACAAGTTCCTACTCTTAATAAAAATTCTTTTGTCTACATGCTCAAGCCGTGCAGGGATGCACGGCTTTTTTCTGGGATTTTTGGTTTCTGCAAATAAACTGCGGTATTCTGCAAATAAAGTCTGCTATTCTGCAAACAAATCGCCGAATTCTGCAAATAAACGCCGGTATTCCGCAAACAACATTCAGGATTCTGCAAACAAACGCCTGCATAAGAAAAAATTCCCCTCAAAAAGAGGCGCCTGATGGCCAGGCGCCTCTTTTTCTTATAAATACGTTTCCATCCAACTAGCAATTTGCTCCAAACGCGCAAAACGCAGGTTCGGTTTGCCGGTGCGCGACAAATTGTGGTCCGCTTCCGGGAATCGGACAAAGCTCGTTTCTTTGCCCATGCTTTTCAGCGTCACGTACAATTGCTCGGCTTGTTCAATCGGACAGCGGTAATCGTTTTCCGAATGCAAAATCAATAAAGGCGTTTCTACGTTTGCTGCGTATTTGAGCGGCGAATGCTTCCACAATTTCTCCACGTCCGTCATATCTGCGCCCATTTGCCATTCGCTGAAATAATAGCCGATGTCCGATACGCCGAAAAAGGAAATCCAGTTGGAAATCGAACGCTGCGTCACTGCCGCTTTAAAGCGGTTTGTGTGGCCGACAACCCAATTGGTCATAAAGCCGCCGTAGCTGCCTCCGGTTACGCCAAGGCGTTCGGTATCGATCCAACTATTTTCTGCAATCGCGCTGTCGAGCGATTGCATGATGTCTTCAAAATCGCCTCCGCCATAGTCTCCGCGGACTGCGTCAACAAATTCCTGGCTATAGCCGTGGCTGCCTCGCGGATTGACATACAGCACGCCAAATCCGCGCGCTGCAAGAAGCTGCATTTCATGGAAAAAAGAGTTCGCATACATCGCATGCGGCCCGCCGTGAATATTGACGACGAGCGGGTATTTCTCCCCTTCGATAAAGCCGAACGGTTTCATGAGCCAGCCGTGGACCGGCCAATCTTTTGTTCCACTCGCCACGATCGATTCGGGCAGGATCAATTCCGTTTCTTCCAAATAGGTTTTATTGAAATCCGTCAGCGCTGTGCGTTCGCCTGTTGAGATGGCCAGTTTATATAACTCTCCCGGATTGACCGGGTTGCTTGCTGCAATAATGGCGAACAAGCCGTCACGGGAAATGTCAAAGCTGTAAATATGCTCCATTTCCGGTGAGGCTGGATAAATGGCGCCATCAAGCGAAGCAAAATACAGACGCACATCGCCCATTGTTGAAACCAGGAAATACAAATGATCATCTTTTGTCCAAACGACCGAAGGGGCTGATGCTCCTTGCTGATGGTCGGCCACAGCCATGTCGCCAATCGGCGCGTCTAAACTTTCCGTCAGGCAAAAGGAAGATTTTTGCGCGATATCGTAGACGTAAATATTGTCGTGTGTAGCATTCTCGTATTGGCGTGTACTGCCTTCAAAAGCGATTTTTGAATCATCATGCGAAAACGCTGCGCCGCCGAAATAGCCTTCTTCTTCAATGATCGGTGTTTCCGTTTTTGATTCCACATCGTACAAAAACAGCGGCTGGCGGAAAACAAAATCGAGATTTTCTTCGCGCGTTACGCCGTATACCAATTTCGTGCCGTCGTGCGAAACCGCTTCAAGGCTGTGATGGTACGTGCCTTCTGTCAGCTGTTCCACGTTTTTTGTGGCGATGTCGATGACGCCGATGTGGCGGTGGACATCTTTTGGCAACAGCCCCGCCCCGTCCATTTTGTATTTCATCTTATCGACGATATACGGTTCCGGCTTTTTCTTTTCTTCTTTTTCTTCTTGGTCGGTAAACGCCTTGCCTTCTTTCACTTCGGCATCAAACCAAATCTTCGTGCCGCACGGCGACCAGAGAAAACCGTTGACGCCATTCTCGAATTCGGTCAAAGCACGCGCTTCACCGCCTGCCGCAGGCATGACGTATAATTGGTTTTTTTCACTGCGCGTTGATAAAAATGCTACAAACTTTCCGTCTGCCGACCAAGCCGGAGACGATACCCGCTCTTTCCCATGAGTCCACTGCGTAATTTCCTCATTTTTCAAATTCACATGATACAGATTCGTTATGTACGTATTTTCTTCTTCATCCATATGCGTCCGAATAAATACGGCTTCTTTGCCGTCCGGGGAAATATGGGGGTTGGTGACCGACACCAACTTCGTCAAGTCGTTGATTTCTACTGCTTTTTTCGCCAATGAAAGTCCTCCTTGTGAAAATTATTTCGACACTCGCAATACATGCTTCTTAACTATAAGGAAATGTTTTAGTTTTTTCAATCAAATGTTGTTTCATAAGCGTCAATAATGCCGATGCATCAAAAAGGTGGTTCCAGGCCCCCCGCCCCAGAACCACCTTCTTTTATTACTTGCTTAGCGCTTTGTCTTTCAATGACCGGCGAAGAATTTTTCCGGTCGTGTTTTTCGGCAATTCTGCCAGAATTTCGTAATGCTTTGGCACTTTGTATTTTGCCAAGTGTTTCGCGCAATATGCTTCGATATCCGCCTCTGTCAGGCTGCTGTCTTTTAGCACGACGTAAGCGTGCACCGCTTCGCCGAAATTTGAATCCGGCAATCCGACGACTGCCGCTTCCAAAACTCCAGGATGCGCGAACAGCACTTCTTCGACTTCACGCGGATAGACGTTGTAGCCGCCGACAATGATCAAGTCTTTTTTACGGTCGACAATGTAAAAATAGCCTTCTTCGTCAACGCGTGCCAAGTCTCCTGTATACAGCCAACCGTCGCGGATGGTCGCATTCGTTTCTTCCGGCATTTTGTAATAGCCTTTCATAACGTTTGGCCCACGGACAGCCAGCTCGCCCACTTCTCCGACCGCCACTTCATCGCCAAGCTCATCGACTACTTTGTTTTCCACATTGACGATCGATGTGCCGATGGATCCGGCTTTGCGTTCACGATCAATTGGGTTGAAGCATGTCACCGGCGATGCTTCAGATAAACCGTAGCCTTCAGAAATTTTCACGTTGAACTTTTCTTCGAAGCTATGAAGCAGCGCAACCGGCATGGCCGAGCCTCCCGATACGGCAATACGGATTGATTCGAAGTCTTCTGTTGTGGCTTCCGGGAATTGATTCATGAAGTTGTACATCGTCGGTACTCCGGCAAAAACCGTTGCTTTATGCGCCGTTATTGCATCAAACACGTCTTTTGGCGTGAAGCGCGGCAATAAAATCACGGTTGCCCCTTGCAATAGCGGTGCATTGACCACCACTGTCAAAGCGAATACGTGGAAGACCGGCAACGTTGCAATGATGCGGTCGCTTTCGGACATCTTCAAATACTCGCCGACGTCGCGTGCATTGGAATATAGGTTCCCATGAGTCAGCATGGCGCCTTTTGGTTTCCCTGTCGTGCCAGACGTATACAAAATCACCGCGGTATCATCCGTTTCAACAGAAACCGTTTGGTGCGCTGTAGATGATTTGGCTAATAGCTCGGAAAATGGATGCACTTTTCCTTTTACCGCTTCCGGCAGCTGCGCCAGCTTTTCAGCGGTTGCTGGATCGGTTTCGCAAATCACGTAAGATGCGACTGCCGGCAAAGCCATATGGGCTTTTTCAACAAGCGGCAATAGTGCGTCCAAAGCAATCACGACTTTAGCGTCGCTATTGTTCGATATGTAAGCGATTTCATCAGGTGCATAGATAGGGTTGATCGGCACGGCTGTCGCCCCAATGCGCATCGTAGCATAAAGTGAAATCAAAAAATGCGGTGTATTGCCTAGTAGAAAGGCCACGTGATCTCCTTTTCTAACGCCAAGCGATTCCAAGGCATTTGCAAATTTCGCAACCGTCCCTTCAAATTCAGCATAGGACGTATCTTTGCCCATGAAATGGTAAGCAGTCTTGCTTGCGTTCTGTACAGCAATGCGTTGAACACTTTCGACTAAATTCATTTTCCATCCCTCTTTCATATTGAATGAATCCTCATTCATATTTCACGCTATTTTCATTATAAAATAAATGTTCAGACAATACAACAGGCACCGTAAAATTTACGATGCCTGAAGATGGACGACATAGCGCCACCGAATCAAAAAGAAATATAAAATTTGGGCAAGCGTAAAACCTGCGAGCACCCATGCCATCTCCCCTAAAATGGACAGTTCGGCAAATTCGTCCCACACCACTTGAAGTGATATGAAGGCGAACGCACTATGCAAAAGCGCCAATGCCCACGGCAGGAAAAATTGCGGGATCAATTGGCGGTTGACGATTTTCCCTAACTCTTTTTCCGTCATGCCGAGCCGGACAAGCAGCAAATACTGCTTTCGGTCGCGTTCAAGGCCCGTGTACAGTTTAAAGTAGATAAAGCTGCCGGCTGCCAGCAAGAATACAGCGGCGACCATCAGCCCGATAAACAACAGCAGGGCGAACGACGACTTGAACCAATGGTAATCGTCTCCTGGATTTTCAAAAAAGAAATTGATGCTGCTGAAATCTTTCGCTTTTACCGCACTTTCCATTTGGGCTTTTAGGTTGGCGCCGATGCCGGTCGTTTTTGTCCAATCCGGAATATGGAATGCGTAGTATGTGAAATTGGACTCTTCTTTTTCAAATCCCCTCAATGGTTTTGTAATGGCTTCAAAGTCGCCGTCTTCCAATACAATGCTGTTAGAGTTCAATGTATTGCTGGGAAATAAAATATACGGGTATACCGAACGGATTGAAACCGGCACATCACTTTCTTGCAGCGTCGTTTGGACTTGGCTATTTTTCAACGCATTCAATGATTCCTTGGAATTGGCAATAAACATCGCTTCCCCTTTTTTGGGGGCGATGGGTTCAAAACCAAGCACATAAGCCAACCGGTTAAAATCAGATTCGCTTAGAATATCCACGACATTTCCGGTAAATTCAGAAGTTTGCCGCTTGATCGTCAGCGGGGCAAGGGCATATGCCAATTGCTTTTCTTCCAATTCCGTGACTAGCTGATTGATGTGCTGCTCTTCTAGTTCATTGTTTTCAAAGGAAATGTACACTAAGCTTAACGGATTTAATTGCCGGTAATCGCCCGTGTACGATGTAAACGACGCAAGCGTCCCGACCGTCAAAAAAGCGACCGTGGATACGATGGTCACGATAAAGAACATTTGCGCGCTGTCTTTTAATTTAACTGAAGCTTCAGCAAGCGACACAAGCCGTGTCTTGTTCCAATAAATACTTTTTTTCTTTTTATAAATATTCAGCAAAAAATGAATCGAATGGGTAAAAAACAAATACGTGCCAAGCGTCGCCAGCGGCGGCACGATCAGCACCATGCGCACAACGGTCCGGTCAGAAACAGTCGCCGCCAAAATATACGTAGCCGCCAGCAAAAACAGTCCGAGAATCGACAGCATCGTTGACGCATTGGTCTCTTCTTCCGTTTTCCAATAGCCTTGCAGCAAATCGACAATGCGCTTTGTCCGGATAAATCCGACGCTGACCAATGAAATGATGATGAACAAGCTCGCAAAAGCAGCAATTGTCAAAAGGAACGGCTGCCAAGACAAATACAGCGGCAGCGATTCCAAGTCCATCAATTCACGGCCGATCATAAAGAAAAACTTCGAAAAAGCGAAGCCGAACGCAATGCCTGCCACCGTAGAAACAGCGCCTAAAATCAGTGTTTCAAAAAAGACCAATTTGCTCAATTGCCTCTTGGTCATGCCCAGATGCATCAACACGCCGAATTCTTTTGAACGGGCCTGCAAAAAAGCGCTCATCGAATAAAACAAGAAAAACAGCGTAAACACGTACAGCACGATTTCTGCAATGAACATGCCGCGCACCGCGAGCAAACGCAGCCCTTCTTCTTCAAAAAGCGGATGGAAAATAAACATCGAGTAGACAAAAAACACCATTACCGAAAAAACGCTGGCTAAGAAAAAAGCCGCGTAGCTCCGGCGGTTTCGAAAGACGTTACGGTAAGCGAGTTGCCGAAAGGTCATTGACATTTCCTCCCAACAACGACAGCACGTTCAAAATCTTTTGGTAAAATGTCTGGCGCCGGTCATCGCGGTAAATCTCGTTAAAAAATTCGCCGTCTTTGATAAACAGCACGCGGTTGCAATAACTAGCCGCAATTGGATCATGCGTCACCATCACAATCGTCGCATTTTCTTCGCTGCTGATGGCCGACAACACTTCTAAAACATCGCGGGATGCTTTTGAATCCAAGTTCCCTGTCGGCTCATCCGCTAAAATCAGCGCCGGTTTATGAATAATGGCCCGGCCGATTGCCGTCCGCTGCGCTTCTCCTCCGGAAATCTCATTTGGCCGCTTGTGCAAAATCGACGTTAAATCCAATCGTTTCGCTATGTCTAAAACCCGCTTGGCCATTTCGTCTGTCGGGATGTAATCCAACGTCAACGGCAAGACGAGGTTTTCTTCAACCGTCAGCATTTGCAGCAAATTGAAGTCCTGAAAAACAAAGCCAAGCTTCCGTCTTCTAAACAGCGCCAACTCGTTTTTATCAAACGAATGAGGGTTTGTCCCATCAATTAAAATATCGCCAGAAGTCAATGTGTCGATAGTTGAGATCAAGTTCAGCAACGTCGTTTTGCCGCTTCCTGATGGTCCCATGACCGCTAAAAATTCGCCTTTTTCCACTTCAAAACTCAATTGATTCAGTGCCCGGTGCGTCACTTTGCCTTCATACACTTTCGTCACTTCGTCAATTTTTAATAAGGTCATTTGTTTCCTCCTGTGTTGCTTCTTGATTGTAAAACTTGACGGAGACCGTCGTCCCTTTCCCGCGTTCTGAGGATATCGTCAATTTATGCCCCAATTTCTCACAAACTTCATTTGCCAAAAACAAGCCCATTCCGGTCGACTCTCCGGTTTTCCGTCCATTTTCGCCCGTAAAAAATGCTTTCGTTACACGCGCTAAATCCGATTTCGGGATGCCGATTCCTTCGTCCCGAATCGTTAACACTGCTTGATCTTCTTCGCATTCTGCAGAAATATACACTTTTTTATTCGGTTCAAAGGTGTATTTTACGGCATTCGTCAAAAACTGACCAATGATAAATTTCATCCATTTCCGGTCGGTCAAAACGGCACACGAATCGTCAATGTCGATTTCAGGATAAACGCGTTTTGAAATAAACAACCGTTTGTTCTCGGTAACCATTTCGGAAACAAGTCCGCGCAATTTCACTTTTTCAATTTGGATATCTTGTTCAAACGTGTCAAGACGTGCGTTCATTAATACGGTATCAAGCCCCGACTTTAGCCGCTCGACTTCTTCGCGGACGCTATTTTTGTCGAGTTCCTGCTCTTCTTGCAGCAGCAATTGCATGACCGACAGCGGCGTTTTCATTTGATGCACCCATTGATTCATAAATTGCAAATGCCGGTTTTGGGAAGCGTATAATGCCTGCACTTCGTATTGATAGAGTTTGTACAATTGCTGCAAATACAAATCCGCTTGGATATGTTCAGGCGACCGCCCTTCCCGCTGCAGCATGTGCTCCATGTCTCCCGGCTTCGCCATCACTTTCTGGTAATAGCGGTAGCGTTTGATAAAACGCGCCGCTAAAAAAGAAACGATCAAAAGGGTGCTGATGACAAACGAATAAACGGCCGTGTCGACATTGCGGAATCCGTCGAGCCAATACAACATCATGATGAATGCGACCAGGAGCAATTCAAAGACGATGAATGCCGCATGTTCTTTTAAAAACAATCGCAGCATTACGCTTCCTCCTCATGAAGAAGCAGGCGGTACCCCGCGCCGCGTACGGTTTCGATAGTTGACAATACATGATAGTCCGCCAATTTCTTGCGCACGCGCGTCATGTTGACATTCAATGTATTTTCATCAACAAATGCCTGGTCATCCCATAATTCCTCTAATAGCTGCTCTCTCGTCACCACTTTCGGGTAATGCGCAAGCAGCATTTCCAAAATCGTCGATTCTTTCTTTTGCAGCGGAATCACTTCCGTTTTCACGTGAAGTTCCATCCGTTCCATAAACAGCGCCATGCGCCCCACCTTGACCGAGCGTTCTTCTTGCTTTGGAGCGTATTCTCCGTATGCGCGCCGCAAATGGCTTCTTATTTTTGCAAGGACGATTTCGTAATGGAAAGGTTTCGTGATGAAATCATCCCCGCCATTTTCTAATGCAAACACTTGGTCCATATCCCCAGACCTCGCCGATATAAACAAAATTGGACATGTTGTTTTTAACCGCAATTGGCGGCACCAATAATAGCCATCATAAGAAGGCAAATTAATATCAAGCAAAATCATATGGGGATCAAAGGCATCCACCTCATCGAGAATTCGATCGAAATCTTTGGCGGTTTCCACTTCGTAATGATATTTGCGCAGCGTATCCGCCAACAATTCCGCAATTTTGAAATCATCTTCTACGATGAAGATCCGTTGAGCTGCCATGCTGATTCCCCCTTCCTGTTTTCTTCCATTTTAACAAAAGAGCCTGCTTAAAAGCAGGCTCTTCAGAAATTCTTAATAAATTAATTTTAAAAACTCTTCTTTCGTGATGCCGCCAAGATAGGTCGGAATATCAAATCCGCTTACTGCTTCATCCAAAGAAGCCCGTTCGTATTTGATGCCCGTGATGGCATTTTCGATTTCCGCTACATCGCCGACTCCAAAAAAGTCGCCGTAAATGTTCGCATCTTTTACAACGCCGCCTTCTACTTGCAAGCGGACATCAATGCCTCCTACCGGGAAGCGGTGAGAATGCTTGACGTTGAATTTCGGTGATTTTCCATAGTTCCAATCCCAATTGCCATAGCGTTTTTTCGACAACGCACGGATATTGTCCCAATCCTCATCCGTCAATTCCCAATACTTCACATTCGCTTCGCCTTCAAACAACGAGTGAAGGATGGCAGAACGAAATTCTGTAACGCTCATCGGCTCGGCAAGAAACTCTGAAATATTGGCCACGCGGCTGCGGATCGACTTGATGCCTTTCGATTCGATTTTGTCTTTGCTGACTTTCAATGCAGATACAACCGCGTCCACTTCTGTATCAAACATCAATGTTCCATGGCTGAACATGCGGCCTCTTGTGGAAAATTGGGCGTTTCCTGAAATTTTGCGGCCTTCCACCATTAAATCGTTGCGGCCCGAAAGCTCAGCGTTGACGCCAAGGCTTTGCAGCGCTTTGACGACAGGCTCCGTAAACTTGCGGAAGTTCCGGAAGCTGTTGCCGTCGTCTGTTGTGATAAAGCTGTAGTTCAAATTGCCGAGGTCATGGTAAACTGCCCCGCCGCCTGATAAGCGCCGAACCACGTGAATGCCGTTGGAATCAACATAGTCGGTATTGATTTCTTCAGCTGTATTTTGGTTTTTGCCAATGATAATCGCTGGTTCATTTATGTAAAATAACAAAAAAGAATCTTTCTCTATATCCATCGTATTCAATAAATATTCTTCAATCGCCAAGTTGATTCGTGGGTCAGTAATGCCTTTATTGTCTACAAAATACATGGGTTTCTCTCCTTTAGATTCCATACTCTCTTTAGTTTAACGGATTTATTCATATTAATCACGGGTTAGGGTTGACGAATCTTTTCTGTTATAATACAATTAACTAAACAACAACAGTACTATAACAAAAAGGAGCTGGAATGAATGATTGAAAATGTCGTAGAGTATTTCAAGAACCTGCCCCCTAAACAATGCACAAGCTGCGGAGAAAAAGTGGAAGAACAGCACGAATGCTACGGCTCGCAATGCGAATCATGCAGCGAATTATAAAACATAAAAAAGGCAAGCGCCATTTGCGCTTGCCTTTTCAGGCTGTCGAGAAAGTAGCATACCCTTCTCATTCCGCTTCAGGCGGACGCGTTCCGCGGGACGCGGCCTAAGCCTCCTCAGCCGCTGCGCGTCTTGCGGGGTCTCAGGCTCACGTCTTTCCCGCTGGAGTCGCCGCCTTCCGCTTCATTCGAAGAGAGAATTTACTCGATGTAGTTCCGGAAATAGAAAGTAAATAAGAGCCCGTGTACCCATGGGCTTCCTTACTTGTAGCGGCTTTTTTGGTGAAAAGTTATCCACTTAAGCTATGGAGCAAACCAGCGGAGACGCCTGCGGGAAAGCGAAGTGCCGAAATCCACTCGGGCATTCGCCCGAGTTAGTTCGGCACGAGCCCGCGGCAAGCGCAGCTGGTTTGCGGAATAGCAACTACAAACGAATGCTTTCTGCCATTTGAAAAGAGTTTTTCAACAAGCTGAAAAGGCAAGCGCAATTTGCGCTTGCCTTTTCGTTTTTTCTTAATGCCCCATATGCTCATTCATTTTATCCATGCCTTGGGAATCGTCACTATCATCGGGAATTATGGATGCAGGATCCGGACTGCCGACTGTGATTTCTTGTTTTGGCATGGCATGAAGGCGGCGGGCTGTGGTATGGGCTTGTACAAAATACAAGCCGTCTTCGTCAAATTCAGTGACCGCTTCGTAAATGCCTTTTTCCGTATGTTCAGCGGTGATCATCTCGCTATGTTCACGATGGCCCGACTGCCATACTTCAAAAACCACTTCGTCAGCATCTTCTACTGCTTCTTCGCCTTGCGTGACGGTAACTGATAAAACGACTGGTTGAATTGCTTCCGCCGTTTGTTCGGTGTTAAATGACACTTTCACTTCTTCCGGCATAGTGCCAGCGCCAGATGAAGCGGGTTCGTCTGTTCCGCAAGCGCCCAATAGCAGCATCACCATTACAAGCCAAGCAACTTTCTTCATTTCCTTAACCTCCACCCGAATTGTCCAATTACAGACGGTTTAGCAGTTCGCGAGCAGCTGCTTCGCCTTGTTCGACGCAGTCAGCCAAATCAAATCCGCCGAATGAGCTTCCGGCAACTTGCAGCATCGGAAAAGCTTGAGCCAATTCCGCTTTTGCTTGAACAATCCGTTCTTTATGTCCAACGATGTATTGAGGCATGGCGTCTTTCCAACGCGAAACAACGGTAAATTCGGGGTGCGCCTCAATAGCGATTGCTTTTTGCAAATCGGCCAGGACAATTTTTTCAATTTCTTTATCGGATAAATCGACGACAGCTTCATCTCCCACACGCCCAATATAGGCGCGCACCAGCTGTTTACCTGGCGGTGCAGCCATTCCTGGCCATTTACGGTCAGCCCAGCTGCAAGCCGTGATGGTATAGTCGCTCGTCCGTGCAACGATAAATCCAAGATTGTCCGGATAGTTGATGGCTTGTTCGGAAAAAGCCATTGTGATTGTCGCAACCGAAGTCATCGGCATTTCCTTTAAACCATCCAACAAACCAAACGGCTCGAACAAAGGCTGCAGTTTTGAATGAGGAAGCGCAAAAATCGCTTCGTCTACAGCAATCGAAGATGCATTGTTCAAATAAAGCACCGCTTGAGCAGCTTCTTTTGCCACACGTTCAACTTTCACGCCTTTTAAAACCGTACAGCCGCCAAGTTCTTTTTCAAGCGCTTCGACAAGTGTCTGCATGCCGCCTTGAAACGTTTGAAAACCTGCTTTATCGCTACTCAACTCGGCTATCGCCGCTTTTGTCTTTTTCATGCCCAGCACCAAACTCCGGTGCCGGTGTTCCACTTCCAAGTATTCGGGAAACGCAGCTTCCAAACTGATTCGGTCAATGTCGCTGCCATACACTCCCGACAGCAGCGGCTCAATCAAATTCTCCACCAATTCCTGGCCAAAACGTTTCCGCATAAAGGCGCCAAGCGCTTGGTCCCGGTAAGAAGACAATTTAGGCATCACCAAATCTCCTGCGGCCCTTACTTTGCCGCTCCATGAACACAAATCGGAAGCAAGAAACGCGCCAAGCTTTGTGGGGATGCCCATCATAGTTCCATCGGGTATGGGCTGCAAGCGGTCTTCAGCCATAATGGACCATTGCCCGCTCGCCCCTGCTACCAATTTGCTTTCAATTCCCAGCTCTTTTGCCAGTTTCTGTATTCCGTCTTTGCTGGAGGAAAAAGAATCCGGGCCGCGCTCTATGACAAAGCCATCTTTTCGAAGTGTGTGGATCTTTCCGCCTAAACGGTGTGTGGCTTCGATCAAAGTAATCTGAAGTGGCCTTTCTTGCGCTTTCGCCTGTTTTTGCAAATAGTATGCAGCAGCCAAACCTGTGATGCCTCCGCCAATGACTGCCACATGGCGCGTACGTTCCTCCACATTTATCATCGCTTTCAAAAGAAATTTACTTTCCCGCTAATTTGTTTAAAACGACGTCAGCCAAGCCATCGATAAACAACGGCTGAACATTTGGCATTTCAGGGCGTCGATAAGTTGCGCCAATTTCATCGCAGACTACTTTGCATTCATAGTCGTTGTCAAACAAGACTTCCAAATGGTCTGCAACAAAGCCAACTGGCGTATAAACGAATGACGTATAGCCTTTTTGCTCAAAAAGTTCGCGCGTTAAATCTTGTACATCCGGTCCGATCCAAGGTTCTGGAGTTTGCCCAGCGCTTTGCCAGCCGACTTCGACATGGTCAACGCCAGCAGCCTGCGAAATCAATTGCGCTGTTTCTTTCAATTGGTCTGGGTACGGATCCCCGTTAGCGATAATTTTTTCTGGCAAGGAATGTGCAGAAACGATCAAGCATGATTTCGCACGTTCTTCTTCTGACATTTCAGCAAATGCCGCGCTTACTTTTTCGCTCCAGTATTGGATGAATTTCGGCTCTGTGTACCAGCTTTCCACTGATGTCAATTGAATGCCCGCTTTTTCAGCAGCTTCTGCCGCGCGGCCATTGTATGATTTCACGGAGAACGTCGAGAAATGCGGAGCCAATACGATCGAAACAGCTTCTTTGATGCCGTCGCGTTCCATTTCGGCTACGCCGTCTTCAACAAACGGTTCAATGTGTTTCAAGCCCAGGTATACTTTAAATTCGATATCGTCTTGCACTTCATTCAAACGAGCACCCAAAGCCTCCGCTTGATCTTTTGTAATTTTCGCAAGCGGCGACAATCCGCCGATCGCTTTATAGCGGCTGCGAAGGTCTTCTAAGCTTTCTTCGCTCGGCTTGCGGCCGTGGCGAATGTGTGTGTAATAGCGTTCAATATCTGCTTCTTCGTAAGGCGTGCCATACGCCATTACCAATAATCCCATTGTCTTTTTCAATTTGCTCACCTCAAGAGAATTTATATTGCATTAAATGCGCGCTTTGTAAGCTGCGCTGTATTCGTGCACGAATGATGTCAATCGTTTTAATGTATCCGGATTTACTTCTGGGAAAACGCCATGGCCAAGGTTGAAAATATAGCCATCTTGCTGCAAGCCCATATCCAAAATTGCTTTCGCGCGTTTTTCGATTACCGGCCAGTCTGCCAGCAAATACGAAGGGTCGAAGTTTCCTTGCAGCGATTTAGTGAGGCCCATTTGCCGCGCTTCCGAAATCGGAAGCCGCCAGTCCAAACCAACCACATCCACTGGAAGGTCATGCCATTCTTTTGCCAAGTGGCTTGCGCCCACGCCAAAAATGGTCAATGGAACGCCTTCAGTGCGCAGTTCAGTGAAAATGCGCGTCATTACCGGTTTGATAAAAATGCGGTAATCTTCAACATTCAAAGCCCCTACCCACGAATCAAAAATTTGAATCGCTTTCGCTCCTGCTTTGATTTGCGCTTTTACATAAGGAATGATGGTGTCTGCCAATTTATCCATCAACGCAAACCACATTTCGGGCTCTGATGCCATCATCGCTTTTGTTTTGTTGTAGCTTTTTGAAGGGCCGCCTTCGATCATATAACTAGCAAGTGTAAAAGGCGCTCCCGAGAATCCGATCAACGGCACATTCAATTGTTCTTGCGTCAGCAAGCGAATCGTTTCAAGGACAAAATCCACATCCTGCTCCGGATTGATTTCGCCAAGGCGCTGAATGTCCGCCATCGTACGGATCGGGTTATCGATGACCGGGCCGATGCCCGCTTTGATTTTCACGTCTACGCCAATTGCCGGAAGCGGTGTTACGATGTCTTTGTATAAAATCGCTGCGTCGACGTTGTACTGGTCAACAGGCAATTTGGTCACATAAGCGCATAGCTCCGGTTGATGCGTGATTTCCTCCAAAGAATATTTTTCCTTAATTTTGCGGTATTCCGGCTGAGAACGCCCTGCTTGGCGCATATACCATACCGGTACATGATCCGTTTTCTCTCCGCGCGCCGCACGTAAAAAAGTATCGTTAAACGTCATATGTCTACTCATCCCTTCAATCTGCTTATCCTTTTGTATATCGCTTCCATATCGCTTTATACTATAGACGGTCTGTTCTTTATTGTATAGATTCCTTGAGCAAATGTCATAAATTAGACTCTTATGCCTTCACCAGATTGCCATTTTGCGTTTCATGCAATTTTCTTCAGGGAACGGTATAGTAGAAGAAAAGCATTGGAGGCGAATCGTTTGAATTTATTTATGACGACAGGAACTTACGGATATATGAAGAAACTGCGCGAAAAACACGCCAACGAAAACATGGTGGTCATGCAAGGCGAGAATACTACGCTGGTGATTCACGAAACGGAAGGCAAGACTGTTTTCCAAACGCCGCGCCGCTACGAAGTGGTGGATGGCACCGGTGAGTTCAAGGAAAAAGGATTTTTTGTTTTCAATAACATTCCGGTGACCGACGAGGGCCGTCCGATATTTGAACACCGTTTTAAAAACCGGGCAGGAGCCATTGAAAACGAACCCGGATACGTGGCGTTCCGCGTGCTCCGGCCGCTGGATTCCGATACGTATGTGGTGTTGACCGAATGGGAATCTCCTGCATTCTTTGAAAAATGGAAAGAATCCCAGGCCTTTTCGAAAGCCCATGCGAAGCCTGAAGGCGGATCAGCAGAAAAACGCCCGAATATTTTCTCCGGCTCATCGTATGTTACGACTTATACTGCAAAACCGGAAGACGAATAAATACTTGCAGCCGCCTTTGTTCCCTACCCGGAGCAAAGGCGGTTTTTTATGTGATCGGTTTTCTTCTATAGTAAATCCCCCTTTCTATTGTTCAAATAGAATGAATTCTTATTTTTTTGTGATATTCTTAATACAGCGGATTTACGCTATGAAAGGGGCCAACCAAATGATTGAAAAACTTTTTGCTGAATTAGATGGCAGTTATGCGGAAATGGTGGAAATCCGCCGGTATTTGCACATGAACCCTGAACCGTCTTTTCATGAAGAAAAAACAGCAGAGTATATTCGCAGCTTTTATGAAAAGCTTGGTGTGGAAGTAAGGCACGGCGTCGGCGGCAATGGCGTAATTGCCACTATCCGTGGAGCTAAACCGGGAAAAACGGTGGCATTGCGTGCCGATTTTGATGCCTTGCCGATCCAAGACCAAAAAGAAGATATTCCCTATAAATCGCAAGTGCCAAACGTTATGCACGCATGTGGACATGATGGCCATACGGCAACGCTCCTCGTGCTTGGGAAAACCTTGCACACGCTGCGCGAGGAACTAGAAGGCACGTACGTCTTGATTCATCAGCATGCCGAAGAACTAGTGCCTGGCGGCGCAAAATCAATGATCGACGCTGGGGCGCTCGACGGAGTTGATGCCATTTTTGGCACCCACTTATGGTCGACGACTCCATTCGGTCGCATCGATTACCGAGTTGGACCCATCATGGCAGCAGCGGATACGTTCCGATTAAAAATCCAAGGCCGCGGCGGCCACGGAGCGAGCCCGCATGAAACAAAAGATGCCGTCGTGATCGGTGCTCAAATCGTAACAAATTTGCAGCAATTAGTGGCGCGTCGCGTTGACCCGCTTGAGTCTGCCGTCTTATCGGTTGGCTCATTTATCGCAGAAAATCCATTTAACATTATCGCGGACCAAGCGGCGTTGACCGGAACAGTACGGACGTTCAGCGAAAACATCCGGACGCTGATGGAAGTGGAAATGGAACGCGTCATCAAAGGAACGAGTTTGGCAACTGACAGCACATACGAGTTTTCGTATGAAAGAGGCTATCCGGCGGTAGTAAACCACGAAGCCGAGACGCTGTATTTGAAGAACATTGCCGAAACCGTTCCAGGCGTTGAAGAAGTATATGACGCCCCGCCTCAAATGGGCGGCGAAGATTTTTCCTATTACTTGGAACAAGTGCCCGGCACCTTCTTCTTCACTGGCGCCATGCCAGACGGCGACGTTTACCCGCACCACCATCCAAAATTCAATTTTAAAGAAGAAGCAATGTTGATTGCGGCTAAAACATTAGGATCCGCTGCCATCCAATATCATGGCGAAGATAAATGATTCCATTAAAAAGAACCTCCGCATTTTTTCTGCGGAGGTTCTTTCTATTTCTTCCTCTTCGATACTGATAACGTAACGATCGACACCAACAAAATCACCACAAAGGCAGCAAGCGCCAGCAGCATGTCGCCTTTTACAATCACTATGGCAGCTGTGAGCAGCGCTTGGACGGCTTGGATCACCAGCACCAATTTCCATACAGCTTGTTCCCTGTTGAATTTCGACAACGGGAACAAATTGTCCATACGAAAATGCTGCGTCTTCGTCAAGCCTTGCCAAATCTGGATGGCTGAAGCAAAAGCCAGTGCAGCGGAAAAAATGCCGACTGCAATCGGGAACGGGATGAGCCAAGCTCCGAGCATGGAAATGGCCGTCAATCGCACCCACAGATAAAACAGTTCATCCGACCGGATAAACGTGCGCCAAACCAAATACAAATGGGCGTTTTTCGCTCCCGGTTTCACTATCCGGTACACCCAGTTCAACCAAGACCGAGCTTTGATTTTGCCTCTTATATGCGGCACGTCTGTAAAATAATTCGCAAATTGATAAAACCGCAGCATGCGGTTTTCTTCCAAGCCGATAAAGTGGTCGAACGCAAACGGCTTGCCGCTCGCTTTTTGCTGCACCCATCTGCCGTAAATAATGGTGGCAAACAACATTAGGCCGGCGAATAAAATCTGGGCTTCAACATAAAAATAAACGAAAAGCAGCACAACAGCAAAACGGATTAGCCGGTCCACCCACGCATTCTGCCCGGCGTTCATTTTGCGGTATGAAAATTCCGTCTGGACATTCCACCACTTGAGCAGCAACAGCAAAATCGGCAGTCCGATCAACATCGACGTATCCAAGCCGTACAAAGCATTTACCATCGGAAGCGATACGATGAATGCAATGACCGGCAAATACAATTGAGAGAAAAATGTCCATTTTAACGCGGGTTTTAAAAATTCATCAAGCTTGCTTTCAAGCGGCAGCAAATACACCGCATCCGCTTCTTTTAATAATGTGGTCGGTGGGCTGTAGGCCAATAAAATCCCCAAGACAACCGCCATTACCCAAGCTCCCGGAAATCCTTCTGGAATGTTGTGGACCCATTCGCTGTAAGCATACCCGGCAGCGCCTAGCGCAAACAGCAGCACAACCGCAATATGCCCGGTCACGATGTATTTTAAATAGTTTTGGACTTCAATCGTGTATTTTTGAAGCCGGCTGGACCATACTTCATGCAAATTCTTCATTAAGTTCATCCTCAGTCATCGCAATATACAAATCATCCAATGATGCATCCGGCATATTGAACGCTTTCCGCAAATCGTCCATTGTGCCGCTCGCGCGAACACGCCCGTTATGAAGCAAAATGATGCGGTCGCAATAGCGTTCCGCTGTCGACAAAATATGGGTCGACATAAGGACCGATGCCCCTTTTTTCTTTTGCTTTTCCATTTGGTCCAAAAGCGATTTGATGCCAAGCGGATCTAATCCAACAAACGGTTCATCGATAATGTACAAAGCAGGATTCACTAAAAAAGCGCTCATGATCATCACTTTTTGGCGCATCCCTTTTGAAAAATGGGACGGAAACCAGCGCAGCCGTTTTTCCATCCGGAACTCCTTCAATAATTCTGCTGAACGTTTTTCAAAAACAGCTGAATCGAGGCCGTACGCCATTGCCGTCAGCTCCAAATGTTCACGCAGCGTCAATTCATCGTAAAGGACTGGCGTTTCCGGGATATACGAAAACGACGACCGGTAGGCGTCCATATCTTCTTCAAACGTTTTTCCATTCAAGCGGATTTCTCCAGATTTGGGCTGCATCAACCCGATTATGTGTTTGATGGTTGTACTTTTCCCGGCTCCGTTCAATCCAATCAATCCGACAAGTTCGCCTTTTTTGATTGAAAAGGACACATCCTGCAATACGGGTTTGCGCGTGTAGCCGCCCGTTAATGACTCAACTTCTAAAATAGCCACTGCCAACACCTCTTTCTTTCATATATTGTATCAAAACTTCCGCGTGATTTCTTTTTCTGTGTAGGTTGTGATATTTTTCACTACTAAAAAATAATCATTTTTCATATATAGGGTTGTCGATATTCCGTAAAACAGCTGTGCGAAAACCGTATGCTCTTGCAGCGTTACACGCTTTGTCAAAAAGGTATGGCCCGAACTGCCTTCAGTCAATGCCTTTCCTACTGACGAGCGCCAAGCCTTCTCGGCCGCTTCGCTCCTTGTGGGGTCTCGGCTGTCTCAGCCTTTTCCAAAGCGTCCGAAGCGGCATATAATGGGATGATTCTTTATTTCAAATTATATATGGTAAAATGGAAAAAATGGAAAGGATGATGAAAATGGCAGACTGTATCTTCTGCAAAATCATTGCAGGCGAAATTCCGAGTGTGAAAATTTACGAAGATGAGCACGTATTTGCGTTTATGGACATCATGCCGCTGTCAAAAGGACATACCTTGATTGTTCCGAAAACCCACCGGGCCTATGTATACGATTTGACGCCGGATGAAGCAGCAAACTTGTTTTCTGTGGTGCCGAAAATTGCGGCCGCTATTAAAGAGACTTTCGAACCGGTTGGCATGAACTTGTTGAACAACAATGGCACCCAAGCAGGACAAAGCGTCCACCATTTCCATTTGCACTTTATCCCCCGCTACGGCCAAAGCGATGGCTTCGGCGCAAAATGGGTGACGAAAGAAAAAGAGTTTACCACTGAACGCATTCAAGAACTTGCTGGACAAGTAAAGGGGAAATTAGGTTAGAGTACTTGATTTCCGCTCATATTAGCGATAGAATCAGGGTAAGTTTTTTCGCCGGCGGCCAAGAGGGCACGACCGGGAAACTACCAAAACGAAGAGCTGAGGAGAGATGAGAAATGAATACGAAAAACTTAGTTTTAATGGCGCTGCTGGTCAGCGTAGGGGCTGCACTTTACTTGGTAATCCCTGGAATTAATGGTGGCATGAAGCCTGACTTTATGTTAACCATGATGTTTGTGGGCATCCTTTTGTTCCCGAATGTCAAAAGTGTATTTTTGTTATCGATAACAACTGGAGTCCTTTCCGGCTTGTTCTCAACGTTTCCAGCAGGATTTGTTCCGAACGTAATAGACAAATTTATTACAGCGTTTGTGTTTTTCGCAGTTGTCTTGCTAATCAAAAAAGTCGCCACCAAACTTCCCGTTGCCGTTGCATTATGCGCAGGCGGTACAATTTTGTCGGGATCCATTTTCTTGTCGGCAGCCATTTTGGTTGTTGGCGCAGAAATTCCATTTGGCCTCTTGTTCGCGACGGTCGTTTTGCCCGCCGTCTTGATGAATGCAATTGCTTTTGCGATTATTTTCCCGATTGTCATCAAATTGGTTCGCCGATCCAAATTTGATACAGCCGTGTCACAAGCGTTGTAATCTTAAGCTTTTCACCGGAATTATCGGTGAAAAGCTTTTTTTATTGAATCCCTATTCATCTTTATGGTTTAATTAACAGTAATAAAGGAAAAGAACGGTATAGATGAAAGGGGCGTTTGCCATATGAAAGCATCAACTTTTTTTCTTGGGCTTGCAACAGGGCTAGTAGCAGGAGCTGCGGCTACATTATTTTCAACACCACAGTCGGGCAAGGAATTGCGGACTTCCATGAAATCAGCTTCTTCTGATTGGAAAGAAAAACTATCAGATGTGAAAGAACAAGTGAACAATTTAAAAGAATCGATAGCTCATTTATCCGCTGAGACCAAAAGCCAAGTTCCAGCAGCAATGGACGGATTGAAAAATTCATTGGAATCGTGGCAGCAGAATACGGCTCCGGCAAAAGAGCATCTGCAGCTTGAGATTATGGCGATTCAAAAAGCAATTGAAGAACTGCAAAAATCCATCAGCAAAGACAAAGATGAGGATCACGATAATGGCGTCAGCGAAGAAGGTAAAGTAGTTAAGCCGACAGATAACGCTTCATAACAGGAAAAGAAGCTGCCAAATAGGCAGCTTCTTTTTTTATTCCCTCCGTTGCCTTGTCGAATAATACAATATTGCGCTTAAAAATAAAAAATTGTTTCGTTTTTAAAAATTTTTTTACTATTCACACTTTAATAGTGTTTGCTTTACTGCTATAATAAAGAAAATTACTTTCGGGGGAAAGTTGGTGTCTACATTGAATGAACGCGAATATACAATGAAAGAAGCTATGCTCTTTAGCCAGCGCATTGGGCAATTGTCAAAAGCTTTGTGGAAAGCGGTAGAAAAAGATTGGCAGTTGTGGATAAAACCGTATGATTTGAATATCAATGAACACCATATCTTATGGATTTCCTATCATTTAAAAGGCGCCTCAATTTCCGATGTTGCAAAATTTGGTGTCATGCATGTATCAACCGCCTTTAATTTTTCAAAAAAACTGGAAGAACGTGAACTTTTGGCTTTTTCAAAACGCGACTCAGACAAACGCAATACGTATGTAGAGTTGACTGAAAAAGGCGAAAAACTTATTCAAGAAATGATTGAACGCTATCACGACACTCCACATACCGTAATTGATGGTTCCTTGCCTTTGCGTGAAATCTACGGAAGATTCCCTGAATTCATGGATATTATGGCCGTGATCCGCAATATTTACGGTGAGGATTTCATGGAAATTTTTGAAGCTTCTTTCAAAAATATCGAAAACCAATTTAGTGAAGAAAACCACATTATTGAAGTGGTGGAAAAAACGTAATTTCAGCTGCAAAAAATTAATTTTGCAAGCGGGTTGCATTTATCCGAAAATCGTTGTATTGTATGTATCGACTCATAGATAGATTCCACATATAGGAGATGCAACCCATGCATTGCTGGAAAAGCATAAATGTAAAAAAGCAATATGGATTTGACCGATTATTTCTCATATCGGCACTTTCTGGATTTGGCGTATTTATCGCCTACTTTATCGCGTTGAACATCTTTTCATCAGCGCCTTTATCTGACCAACATTTTCTGACATTCTTATTGGCAATATTGGGGATTTATCCCCTCCATAAAATCTGCCACTTTTTGCCGCTAGTTGGCTGCCGGAAATGCTTGCGTTTGATCATCAAAACGCAACTTGGCCTGCTGCCTGCCATCACATTGAAAATCAACGACCCAGTGCCTAAACGAAAATTTATTGTGACGCTTGTAACGCCTTTCATTCTGGTAAATGCCGTAATCATTATGCTTACGTTTATGTTGCCGTCATTCAGCCATTATTTTGCCATGCTGCTCGCCTATCACTGCGCGCTATGTGTACCAGATCTACTGTATATGCGGAATTTAGTGCGTTCACCAAAACACGCATTAATTGAAGAAACAGATACCGGTTTTGAAATCCTTGTGCCACAAGCGATTGCCTAATCATGTTTTTTCTCCCCATTTTTGTTATACTAGATGAATATGATTCAGAGGGGAGGAAACTCATGATAGTCGCTTTTGTAGTTGTGTTCTCTGTGTTTTATTTGTTCCAGATCAACCGTATGACGTTAGCACTTGTAACTTCACGAGAAATTCCGGAAGAAAATCACCAAAAAATATTCCGTACGATTAATATATTGATTTTGATTTTGTTGGTATCACTGTACGTCGGCGTAGAGTTTACTCCTTAAGTTCATTTGCCCTTGGCAAATGAACTTTTTTTATTGCTTTCCCCTCTCCTTCACCTTATTTTACTCAGCTGAACCCGGGGCGAAGCACCTATCTGTTTATACAAAAATTTTTGATTTTTTACGCATTTATGGTATAGTAACAACTGGCATCAAGAAAGAAAGTTGGGAGCGAAACTAATGAAGAAATCCTTTTTAACAATCACTTTGGCTGCATCTGTACTGGCTTTATCTGCATGCAGCGGCAATGGTTCAGACGATGAAGTTGTCGTATCTTCAGAACTGGGCGATATTACAAAAAATGACCTTTATGAAGAAATGAAATCTTCGGCAGGCCAATCTGCTGTCCAAGTACTCATGATTGAAAAAGTACTTTCGGAAAACTACGAAGTCACGGACAAAGAAGTGGACGCAGAGCTTAAAAAGACCCAAGAAGAAATGGGCGAAAGCTTTGACCAATACCTTGCGCAAAACAACCAAACCGAAGAAAGCTTCAAAAAAGTGCTTCGTTTGAATATGTTGCAAGAAAAAGCCATGACCGAAGGCGTTGAAGTATCTGACGAAGAAATCAAAGCACAATATGAGCGCCAAGGCACTGAGTTGAACGCTCGCCACATTCTTGTGGCAGATGCAGAAACAGCGGCTTCGCTTAAGAAAGAATTGGACGAAGGAGCAGACTTCGCTAAATTAGCTGAAGAAAACTCGACAGATCCTGGTTCAGCTGCAAACGGCGGCAGCTTAGACTGGTTCGGTGCTGGAGCAATGGTACCGGAATTTGAAGAAGCGGCTTATGCGCTAGAAGTGGATGAAATTAGCGAGCCGGTTCAATCGCAGCACGGTTTCCATATTATTCAAGTTACCGAAAAACGTAAAGTGGAAGACCAGCCAGCACTTGAAGATCAAAAAGAAGACATCCGCAGCGACTTGGCTTTAGCGAAAGCCGATCAAGCGGCTTTAGTTCCAAAAGTAGCTGAATTGCTGAAAGACGCAAAAGTTGAAATCAAAGACGAAGACTTAAAAGGTGCTTTAGACAGCATCCTTAACGCTCCGGCTGAAACTGCACCAGCAGCGCCAGCGCCAGCTGAATAATTGACCAAACAAAAACCCCGTAGTTGTGGATTGTCCACGACTTCGGGGTTTTAATGCGTTTATTTAACTTAAGTATCTATATAAGTTGAACTTAAGAATCGTCATTTCATACACCGCTTCGGTCGCTTTGGACAGGGCTCTCGCACTAAGCCAAGAAAAACACTTGTCTTATTGCTTCGCCTAGCCCTTGGACGCGCCACAGTTCTTACTACTATGAGAGACTAGTTGTAGAATTGTTGTTTTACTGCTAGCAGGCTAGAAGATATGGAGCAAAACAGCGGAGAAACCCTACTGCTCCTGCAGCGCGCTGCGCTTCGTCGCAAAGTATTGGCCTCACTTCCTTCAGCCAATACTTGCCTGCGGGATAGCGAAGTGCCGAAATCCACTCGGGCGAATAGCCCGAGTGGATTTCGGCGCGAGCCCGCGGCAAGCGCAGCTGGTTTGCGGAATATCGACAAGTGGGAATCATTAGTTCAACTTGTCTCGATTCTTCAAGCCTGAAAATATTGACTTAAATTGTCGGCTTGTAAAACGAACGATTGTCCAAAGCGAAGAGCCGCTCTGAGAATTCGCCTGGTTTGGTTTTTCCGAGCGCCCGGTCCAGCATCATCATTTTGGCATCGATATTATCGATATAATGAAGGATTTCGGCTTCTTTGATCATCGGCTTTTTAGGGCTACCCCACTCTTCTTTTCCGTGATGGGACAACACAAGGTGTTGAAGCAGCATAACTTCTTCGCTTTCAATTTCCAGCTCTTCGGCTGTTTTTGAAATTTCGGTCACCATAATCGAAATGTGGCCGATCAAATTCCCTTCTATCGTATAAGTTGTCGCAATGGGACCGGATAATTCAAACACTTTGCCGATATCGTGAAGGATGATGCCGGCATAGAGCAAGTCTTTGTTTAGAGACGGGTAAATTTCACACAGCGCTTTGCCCAGTTTCAACATTGAGACAACATGGTCAGCAAGGCCTGAAACGTAATCATGATGATTTCTAGTTGCTGCAGGGAAAGTGAAAAACTGCTGCTGGTATTTCTTTAAAATATGGCGCGTGATGCGCTGGATTTGCGGATTTTGCATTTCAAACAAATAGCTCATGACTTCTTCTGACAGTTCGTCTGTGCTTTTTTCAGAAGACGGCATCAAATCGGCAATGGATTGATTTTCTTCCGGCTTCGCCGGGCGGATGCTTTTGATGCGCAGCTGATTTTTTCCGCGGTAATTATGAATTTCTCCACCAACCCGCACGATTGTTTCTGCCGCGAATATTTTCTCTTGTTCTTCTTTTGTATCCCATAATTTTGCTTCAATATCTCCGCTCTTGTCTTGCAGAACAAGTGAGATAAACGGATTGCCTGTAGTGGTGACGCCTTTGACCGACTGCTTGATCAGCAAAAACTCGTCGATCGTCTCGCCTACCGCGCGCTGCGTGATTCCTTTTGTCATGAGTGGACACTCCTTTCAATGTTGGCAACATGGATTACCTGAGCATTTGGCCAAGCTTGCTGCATCGTTTCATGGCAAGTAAAATATATAAATTGATGATCTGCCTGCAGCTCTGTTATTAAGTTTATCATTTGCTGAAGGCGTCCGCGATCAAAATGAACAAATGCATCATCCATGACAATCGGAAACGGATGGCTGTTTTGCATCGAGGCAGCTAAGGCGAGGCGCAGCGCCAGATAAGCCTGTTCTTTTGTTGCTTGGCTCAGTTCCGAAATATGAAAACGGGCTCCATCCGTTCGAACCGCTTCAAAATAACCTTGCGGATTCATTTCTAGCCCTGCATAGGCGGATGCCGTCAGTTTCCCAAAATAAGATTGAGCAGTGGAAATAACCGCAGGCAGCTTTTTCTCTTTCAGCTCATCCATTGTTTGCCGAATTGCTTCTATAATGGCTTTATTGATCGCCCAGCTTCTGGCATGCTCGGCAAAGGCAGCTTTTTTCTCTTCAAATTGCTGGAGTTTTTCTTCGTATTCCCCATTAGACAGCAAGGTTTTGGTAGTTTGCTGTTTATCGGCTTGTTCAGCCAACAATTCGTTGCGTTCACTTTGTAAGAGTACCAAGGCAGCTTCCTGCGTTGATATGTAATTTTCTATCGCTTCTTCTCCTTTAAATCCGTCAGGCAGCTGGACGGGACCAATTACAGCCAGTTGAGCCTGTATGGGCGAAAGTTCGTTTAAGATTGCTTCTCTTCTTAACGCTTCATCAGCACGCATATAAAACTGAGCCGCATCTTGTACTGAGGCATCATCCAATAGTTGGCGTTTTTCTTTTTCGACTTGAGCCAAAAAGGCATGTGCTTTTTTGGCCTCGGCCAGCAGCTCCGCCTTTTTTTCTTCCCGTTTTGCTTGTTTCGCCTGTTGCTGCTGACGCTCGGAAAACTCTGCGCGCAATGACGCGTACAAGCCTTCTGCAGAAAGTTCCTTGCCAACCGCATCGGATGCCCGGTGCAGCCAGTCGCCGGTTTCTCTGTCCAGTTCTTCTAATTCTTGTTGCAGACGCTCACGGCGTGCATGGATGGCTTGTATGCTGCGAAGCTTTTCAAATAAATCCAAGACCGTGGCACGGCTTGAATGCGCATTGACGCCAAGCTCTTGAAGAAAATGCTCGTATGCTTGTTTTGCCGGAGCCCCCCTCAATTCGCTGGATAAAGCGGCCACTTTTTCTTTACTGGACTTGATTCGCACGTTAATTTCTTGAAGCTTAAAGTCGAATTCGTCTACTTTTCGCACCAATGCACTAAACTCAGCTTCTTTTCCGCCGTATTTGTGCAGCAGTTCGTCGTAGCGTCCGTTTCCGTTTTCAGGGCTGCCGCTTTTTGCCGCAATCCATGCCCCAATTGCCCCAGCAAGCACCGCTAACCCAACAACCAAATAATTGGTTTGAAGGATTCCGAGCACCACTCCGATGATCCCAAGGGCGGCTAACGCATAGCCAAGCAGCTGTGAATTTCCGGTATTGCTCATGTTTTTAGCAGCTTTTGCTTCTGCCAGCTTCATGGACACAGTTGGCCAATTTGCTGCTTCCTGCCGTTCTTTATCGCTTGGCTGCTGGCTTAACAACGCATTCAACTGGTGTTGAGCCTCTGTCAATTCACTTTTTTCTTCTGCTAGTTTTCGTTGGGCAAAGCGTTTTTCCTCGTCTTCCAAATCCGTTTGCTGAATATGGTGAATCAGCTGGTCTTCGCGGCTTAAGGAGACATCGCTGTGCAAAATTTCCTGCGGGTCGAGCCCGACAAGATTGATTAATCGTTGTTGTTCATCCGTAAGCTTATTCAATTCTTCTTGCTTTTGCAGAAATGCTGTTTGAAGCTGATGCCATTCCGATTCCCGGTTCAAAAACCGTTCAAGCGTTTCGATTTCTTTGATTGGAGTCTGCGGATTTTCAAGTACCGCTAGTTCCGTTGTTACGTAGTCAATTTTAGCAGTGGTTTCCGACAACCGGTCTTGCAGCCGGTCCATTTGCCGTCTGCCGTCCACAGGAAATTCGGCATCACCAAGTTGATCCAATTCACTTTTCAGAAGTTCTGCTTTTTTGAGCAGCGGTATCGACTGCAGCCATTTTTCAGCCTGCTGCCTGTTGTTAAAGAGGCGCCTTTCTTCAGCTTTAAGCACTGTCAACCGATTTTCAATTTCTTGGAGCCGTTCGATATAAGGGCTGTAAATTTCGGTTTGTGCCCGGTAGTCTTTCACTTCTTTTTCCATCGCTTTCAATTCTTCGATCAATAAGTTCATTTCAGGGTTGCGGCCGGCTTTTTTGAACAATGCGCCCATTTCTTTTTCAAGCCGGCTTTCCATTTTGGTAATGGCGTCGATGCCGGTCGTGCCGGAAGCAAGGAGCGTCCGGCTCAATTCTTCTTCGTTCATGCGGTCCAGCCCTTGCAGTTCGTGGATAGAGAACGCAAAAATCGATTCGAATGCCACCCGGTCATAATCCCTCAGCAACAATTTCAATTCCGCTTCGCCGCCTCTAGAACCGTCTTCATAAAAAAGCGCCACATCTCCCGCTGCTTTGCCTTTAACGCGTTCGATCACGACACGGCCAAATTTCGGATCGTTGACATGAATCTGCCCGCCGTACTTGCCGCCGGATTTGGGTTCATACCGCATTTTGGATTGATTGCGCAACGGGTAGCCAAACAAGGTTTGGACGATGAACTGCTGAATCGTCGTTTTCCCGGCTTCGTTTGGCCCGTAAAACAGCGCCATTTGGGAATTCACTTCAATGGTACGGTTTTCGTGTTTGCCAAAACCGTAAATAATCAGTTTTTCAATTTTCATCCTTTTACTCCTCTGCCAGCATGCCGCGGCGGACTTTTTGGCCGGCAGCTTCTTGGATTTCTTCAATCGCCTGATGGTCCAGCGTGTCAAGAAAGCGGCCGCCTTTTGGATGCCGATATAAATCTTTCAGCACTTCTTTCCAGTCATGGCTATTCCAGCCATCCATCACGTCAATAATTTTTTCGCCAAGCGGAGAAAGTGGAAAGTCGCTGATGGTTTCTTCAAATGCGATGTGATGGACCCAAACAAATTCTTCTATTGAACCTATCGTTTCCTGAATCGTTTCAAGCAGTTCGGGTTCCGGCACTTCATTGAAAAGTTCCGCTGTTTCGACCCCGATTCCCGAAAAGTGAATATCGACAATCGCGGCTCCATTTTGTTCTGCAAAATCACCAGCTGCCTCTTTGCAAGCTTGCAGCAATTCGTTCATATGCATAATGCCCGTGCACGAAACAACCAACCGGTCAAACTGAATGACCGACGCCGGCACGAACGTCGTGTTTGTTTCCTGTTTTGACAAGATGACGTCGTAAAACCCTTTTGGACCCGATTCGCCCCGATGGCGTCCTTGCAAATTGCCCGGGTAAACAATAAAAGGTTCCCGGTGCAGTTCCTGGCGCACATGAATATGCCCAAGCGCCCAGTAATTGTATTGTTTGCTGAGAAGCTGTTCTTTTGCAAAAGGCGCATAGACAGCATGTGCCGTATCTCCTTCCATGCTGCCATGGAGCATGCCAATATGGATGGTGTCCGATTGTTCCGCTGTCGGATACTTGTTTATGACCGATTCTTTAATATGGCGCTCTCCGTAGCTGAATCCCGTAATTGCCACTTTTCCCGAAGCTGTATCAAGCTCTAGTTGAGAAACTTCCGGGCCGAATACATGGACGTTTTCCGGCAATTTAAAACGGGTCCATTTGCCGCTTAAGTGGTCATGGTTGCCATAGCTAATGACCACAGGAATATTTGCTTGATTGAGCCGTTCCATGCCTTGCTGGAAATGGTGCTGCGCCCGAATGCTTCGGTCCTCGCCGTCGTAAATATCCCCGACAATCAGCAAAAAATCGGGCTGTTCGGCTATCGAATACTCAATGAGCCGGCCGAATGCCTCCAATGTGCTGTCTTTCAGCTTCTGCCATTGTTCTTTTTGCAGCCCTTTCATACCGGTGAACGGACTGCCCAAATGCAAATCTGCGGTATGGATAAATCGAATTTGTCCCATCATTTAACCCCTTTAAAAACCGAATATTTGTTCTTATTTTACCATGGAAAAGGACGAAAAAAAACTGTTTGCAGCAAACTCTCTGCAAACAGTGTTTTCTTATTGTTTATTTCCTAACTTAATGGCTTTTCGGATATCTTTAAGCGACTGGGAAGAACCGTACATCAGCACGCCCCCGCGGTATACCCGTGCCCCAAACCAGCCAAGCAGCCCAATGGTGACGAGCATAAGGGCAATCGACACCAATGGCTCCCAGAGGGGAATGTCGAGCATTCCTACCCGCAAAAACATAACAAGCGGTGCGAAGAATGGAATAAACGAAGAGATGGTGACGAATTTGGCTTCCGGTACGGAAATCCCTGAAAATGCGATTAACGATGCGACTACGATCAACATCATCATTGGCAGCATCAACTGTTGGACATCTTCGGTCCGGCTGACAAGCGAGCCAAGCAAAGCAGCGAGCACGGCATAAAGGAAATAGCCCAACAAGAAAAACAAGATGGCAAACAAGAACGTGCTAATTTTCACATCGGAAAACCCGAAAACGCTGAACGCCCCTTCCGTCAAATCCGTTCCGGCGCTCTTGATTGCTAAATACCCGGCTAAGCCGAATATTCCCATCTGCAAAATTCCGAGCGTTCCGATCCCGGCGATTTTCGCAAACATATGCTTGACTGGCGACACGCTTGAAATCAGAATTTCCATCACACGCGAGGACTTTTCAGTCGCCACTTCCATTGCAATCATATTCGGATAATAAATGACCGCAATGTAAATGAGCATGATCAAGATATATACAAGGCCGCGGGCTTGGCTCAATTCTTCTTGTGATTTGGACGATTCGGAAACGGCTTCTCGCTCGAATACGGCCGGCATAAACAATTGCCCCACTTGGCTCTCATTTAAATTCAAGCTTTCGGCTGTTAATATGGTTTGCATCGACTGGACTGCCTGTTCGATATCCGAGTTGTTGCTTAATTCATTGGCAGACTCGGAAACGTAGCGGGCAGTTAGTTGGTCCCCTTGTTCAAAAACCAAGTACGCGTGGATGGATTCATCCGCAATGCCTGCTTTTAATTCTTCTTCTGTTAAATCGGTCGGCTGGGCTGAAATGTCGCTGTCCATCGTTTCGAGCTGCTGCTGAAACAGCGGAGCCAGTTCACCGGACTCATCGACGATGTGAAGCACTTGGTCTTCCTCTTCGCCTTGAAAAGCTTCAAGGATTTTTGGCATATTGGCCAACAGGAAAAACATAGCCACTACAACGACTGTTGTGATGATAAACGATTTAGTTTTGGCTTTTGTCATGAACGCTTGTTTGAAAATAACCCAAAAACTATGCATGCGCTTTCCCCACCTTTGCAATAAAAATTTCTTCAAGCGAAGGTTCTTCAATCGCAAAGTGGCGAAGCATGCCAAGTTTCATGGATTCAGTTAATAGTTTTTCAGCAACTGCTTCGTCTGCAATCTGAAACAATGCACCGTTATGCGTCTTTTTAAATTGGTCGACGCCTCTTATCGTTTGGAGAATCGAAAGATCTTGATCCATGTTAATGCGGACATTTTGTTTGCCAAATGAGCGCTTCACTTCACGGATAGATCCCGACACCACCATTTTCCCTTTATCCAAAATGCTCATATCGTCGCACAGCTCTTCGACGTGGTCCATTCGGTGGCTGGAGAAAACAATGGTCGCGCCTTGCTTTTGAAAATCAAGGATGGCGCTTTTTAACATCTCGACATTGACCGGATCTAAGCCGCTGAACGGCTCGTCCAAAATTAGCAGCGACGGCTTGTGAAGCAAAGACGCAATCAATTGGATTTTCTGCTGATTGCCTTTTGATAATTCTTCCACTTTTTTTGAAGCGTAATGCGGCACTTCAAATCGCTCAAGCCAGACCGTCATTTCCCGTTTTGCATCTGCTCTTGGCATGTGGCGCAGTTCTGCCAAATACAAAAGCTGCTCTTCCACTTTCATTTTCGGGTACAATCCCCGTTCTTCCGGCAAATAGCCAATTTCTGGGCTCGTTGCATATGTAATGGGTTTTCCATTCCAGCGAATCAACCCTTCGGTCGGATCGAGAAGCCCCAGAATCATGCGGAAAGTTGTCGTTTTGCCTGCTCCGTTCGCTCCAAGAAATCCATGCATTTGCCCGTGCTCGATCGTTAAAGATACGTGGTCAACTGCCGTAAAGTCACCAAATTTTTTCGTTGCGTTTTCTACGTATAAGGTCACAGTGATTCCCCCTTTCTTTTTTCTTATACGGCGCGCTTGCCAAAAAGTTTCACAATTGAAGGACTTTTTTAATAAAAACGGCTATACTTTAACTGAATCACTATTCAGAAAGGACGAATTCCGCATGAGAACCTATAAACTGACAGCTTTCGAACAAACCGGCAAGCTAATTATGGAAGAAACGTTTACGGCAGCAACCGACGAAGAAGCAAGAGACAAAGGCCGCGCGCTTCTTGCTGAAAAAGAATTGCTGGACCAAACCCACCGCCTCGCTTCACCAGCCGGCAAACTCTTGCTGTTTCATTCGTAATCCACACTTAAAATTTAAAAAGAACAAAAGCACGGCGGAATCAATCCGCCATGCTTTTTTAATTCCCCGTAAATTGCGGTTTTCGTTTTCCTACGAATGCTTGGATGCCTTCTAAATGATCGGCCGACTTCCGCATAGCGGACTGCGCGGATGCTTCCGACGCCAACACTTGCTCAAGCTCACCGATTTTTAATTGATGCAATAATTGCTTAGAGGCGAGTTTTGCGCGCACTGGCGATGCCAGCACTTCAGTGGCGTAGGCTTCAGCAAATTCAAGCGCCCGCCCTTCTGCCGTCACTTCATCGACCAGCCCTTTGGCCATCGCATCATGCGCTTTCAAGGTTTGGCCAGCCCAAATCAATTGTTTTGCTTTTGGCACACCGACTCGTTCTTTCAAGAAGAAATGGCCGCCGCCGTCCGGCACAAGCCCGATGCCAATAAAGTTCATCGCGAGTTTGCTATTTTCTTCTGCGATAATGTGGTCACATGCCAACGACATGCTAAACCCAAGTCCGGCCGAAGCGCCGTGAATCGCGGCAACGGTGATTTGCGGCAGCATATAAAGCGATTTCGCCAAACGCGAGACGTCTTTCATGACGTGGTCGATGTCCATCGGATGATCCGGATCCATCATTTCTTTAATGTCCCCGCCGGCTGAAAAAGCTCTGCCTTCGCCGCGCAAGATCAGCACTTGAATGCCGGAGTCTTGAAGCAGCGATTCAAAGCAGTCGGCGAGCTCTTGCATCATTTTTCCGCTCATCGCATTCATCGAGTTAGGCCGATTTAATATCAGGTGGCCGATGCGGCCATGTTTTTCCAATTTGATTGTTTCGAACATAAAAAAAGACACCCTTTCGTAAAATGAATTGTCATTCATCTTACGTATTCGATGTCTCTTTCTATTTTCCCTTTATTTAAGAGAAAGTTTTACATGCTTTCGTATAAAGCTTGCACCGGTTGAATTAACACGCGGTTTACTTCTTCGATCATTTGGCTTAAGCCCATTTCCGCTTCAAGCATTGCGAGGATTTTTGGGTTTTCCTGTGCTGCTTGAGCCGTTTGCTGAGCACCCATAATTTCTTCTTCCGTAATATCTTGCCCTTGTGCTTGTTTTTGCTGAAGTGTGATTTGAAGGTCGCGGAAGTTTTTGAACAAATCGTTCGCTTCGTTATCTGCTGTTACGTCAGCAACTGCTGCCTGCAATTTGGCAAATTCCTCTGTTTCGCGGAAAGTGCTTGCTAATTTGTTGATGTCATCGTAAATGTTTACTGCCATGATCATTCTCCTTTACATTGAATTGATGGTTATACTGAAGATCCCTTGGAAAATACCGATAAAGCCACCCAGGATAAATCCTAGTGCTGTAATCATTTTCAACTCTCGTTGCGAGATGCCAAGCACCAGTTCCTCTAACCGTTCTAGTGGAAGAGAATCCACTTGGGTTTTGACCATGCCTTCGATATCAATTTTCCGCAAAACACCTTCCAGCTTTTCCTCGCCTTGCTGAAAAATAAATTCTGTTACAAGTGGTGTGAAATTCGTTCTTGTCCATTCTAACCCTGTTGGCCAAGTATCGGCAAGTGTCGCATTCAAGCGGCCATCGACATTGGCAGTTTCTTTTACATATTGTTTTACCGTTTCAATCGCAGGGCCAAAGTCGAATTCCTTCAACAAATCGTCGGCTTTTCGGTCTTGAAACTTCTCCCATTCTCCATACGCCAACGTAACCATCAGTTCAAAAGTCCGCGGCGAATTGAGAAACTTGATGATTTCCGGCTGAATGCGATCCACGATTGTTCTGGATTCCCCAAGCAAAGAATGCAGCATATTGCCAATGCGGCCGCGGGAAGCCAAAAACTCGTCAAAGAAATTCTTGATGGTTGCCCGGCCTTCTAAAGAAGCAAAATAATCTGATCCCCGGTCAATTGCGTATTTTACGCCGTTGACCATTTTCAGTTCAGTTTCTTCTTTCCAGCGGTCAGGAATCAGTTCACCTACCGTTTTCCCATCGATATGGGAGGCCAGCAAAAGAGCTTGCCGCTCTACCAATCCATCAAGTTTTGCTTCCACTCTGGCTTCAATATTCTGTTGCCCTACCGCTCCCAGCCAATCATTTAGTGAGTTAGGAGATTGGAAAACCTGAACCTCGATTTGATTTTGAATCCAACTTTCCGTTTTTTCGACCATTTCTTCATGAAAAAACCGTTTTTTGAACGTTTCAGGCGTCAGCAAATGCTGAACAATGGTCCGGCCGAGCTGGGTCGAAAGTTCATCGCGCCGTTTCGGGATCAAGCCTGGAGTAAAAGGCAAGCGCCACTTACCGATATAAAGTGCTTTATAGGGCCGGAACAACATTTTAATGGCGATGTAGTTCGTAAAACCCCCGATTAACGCACCGATAACCGTCATAAACAGGATGGTCACTAATATATTCAATTCCGTCACTCATTTCTTTTTCTTCTTTGTCATGCATCTCGAATCCGCCTATAATGAAGATGGACGACAAAGGAGGATTTTTATGCTGCAACATTTTAAATTTACACCAATGTTCGAAAATCGCCAACTTCCAGGGTGGAACATTTCATTTTTTTATAAAAATGAGCGGATTACAGGGGAATACCATCCGGATGGCAGCATCGTTTGGCTGGCAACACAGCCCGATGACGAAGAAGCAGTCAAAAAGATGATTCATGAGCTCATGCTCTTTCATGTATACGATTGAAGCGCGGAAAAGTTCCGCGCTTTTAAACTGTAGACAAATTCTTGGATAAATGAATGAGAATGAACAAACCCAACCGGGCCGGCCACTCCGCTTTCCGTGGGCACGGCCTTAGCCGCTTCTCTCGCAAGGCTCGTGCTGTCCCACAGGAGTCTCCGTGGCCGGACCGGTTGGGGCGTCGCTTTTAAGTCAACGCGATGCATTTATTGCCGGCGGGCTGGAGTTCGCTAAGAGCAAAAACAAGCTACTTTTCAAGATGGCCACGCTTGAAGATCCGGAGCGTAAGCCGGCGGAACCTTTTCTGCTCCTGTCTCTGCATCGCTTCGCTAGCTTCGAGACATGAAAGAGCGATGCTCCTGCAGCGCTCTGCGCTTCGTCGCAAGCGTCCGGCTGAAGCGCAGGATCTGGGATTTCACTATAGTTCCTGTCTAAAGAGTTCTTAGTCTTAATACAAATTCTTTTGTCTACAAGCTCAAAGCGCGGAAAAGTTCCGCGCTTTTTCTTATGTCTATTCATTATAGAGAAGAGGATTCCATTTTCATAACGATTGGAACCTGAGCGGAGCTGGTTTGCGGAACATCAAACTCGCTTACACTTTAAAATTCAAAAAAAGGGAACGACCCTTACCCCGCATTTGGGGTTTGGACCATTCCGGATTGAATTTGATACATCTCGTAATAGGTGCCTTTGCGTTTCATCAATTCTTCGTGAGAACCGGATTCCGCAATTTGGCCGCGGTCAAGTACAAGAATGCGGTCTGCGTTTTTGATTGTGGAAAGCCGGTGGGCAATGATGAACGTCGTCCGCCCTTTTTTCAGCACTTCCATTGCATGCTGGATAATTTCTTCTGTTTCTGTGTCAATATTGGAGGTTGCTTCATCCAGTATCAAGATCGCCGGATCAAACGCTAATGCCCTTGCAAAAGATACCAATTGGCGCTGGCCGGATGACAATGTGCTGCCTTTTTCGACAACCGGTTCGTCGATGCCTTTCGGCAAATGCTTCAAGACGCGTTCGCCTCCGACGGCTTTCAATGCATCCTCCACCATTTCACGCGTAATGCGCTTGTCGCCTAATGTGATATTCGATTCAATGGTGCCGCTGAACAAATACGGATCCTGCAGCACAATGCCCATATGCTCGCGCATCGACTGTCGGCTCATATCGGCTACGTTAACTCCATCGATTGTGATAGCCCCTTCGGTCACATCGTAAAAGCGGAACAGCAAATTCATGATGGAACTTTTTCCGGAACCCGTATGTCCGACCAAGGCGACTGTTTCACCTTGTTTTGCCTCAAACGAAATGTTTTTCAACACATACTCCTCTTCTTTATAAGCGAACCAGACGTTTTCAAAGCGGACATTCCCGCGGTAGCGAATAATTTTTTCGTCGCTGACTGCTTCTCCTTTTTGATCAAGCAGATGGAAAACCCGGTCTGCTGCAACCAGCGCTTTTTCCAGCTTGGCAAACTGGTTGACGATGCCGCTGATCGGATTGAACAAGCGAATGATGTAATCCACAAACGCGTACATTAAGCCGACCGTCACGACGGCGTTACCAGAAAGCGCTGCGCCTCCAAAATACCAGATGAACAACACAAACGTCATCGTCCGCAACACGCCGACCAAGTTATAGGAAGCGGCTGCTTCAAGCACGAGTAATTTTTGCTGGTACTTGTAATGGACTTCGTTCATTTCTTCAAATTCATCTTTCATTTGCTTTTCCCGGCGGAACGCCTGGATAATCGTCATTCCTTGGATCGATTCGTTGATCATCCCATTCATATCGCTCAATTTCTCGCGCACCACGTGGTTAAACGCTGCTGCGTATTTCCGGTAAAAGAGCATCCACACATACAATAACGGTACGAGCCCCAACGTAATCGCCGCCATCTGCCAATTCAAATAAAACAAGGCAATGTAAATGCCGGCCATGTACATAAAGCTTGTAGCGAATTGGGACAAGACCGTTACGAACAAATCGCGGATCGCTTCCGTATCATTTGTGATGCGGGCCACAACTTTCCCGGACGGCAAGTCATCAAAATAGCGGATTGGCAGGGTTTGTGTATGTTCGTATACATCATTGCGCATTTTTTTTATAATGCCATTTGCCCCTTTTTGCAAAAGCAAATACTGCAAATAGCGGAACACTGCTGCCAAAATGCCGCTGATAAAAAATAGCGTAAGCAGCCAAGCAATCGGTTCAAAATTGATGGTGCCGCCTGAAACGCTGATGTGGTTGTCGATAATTTCTTTGGCAATAAGGGGCGCTGCCAAATCAGCAGCCACTGCAATCGCCAACAGCACGAGCCCCGAAATCAATATTTTTTTAAACTGCATCGAATAGTTTACTAGCCTTTTTCCTGTTCCCATTGTTACACCTCCTCGATTTGCTGTCGGAGGAATTGTTCATGATACCAACCGTTTGCCTTCAACAAATCGCCATGTGTTCCTTCTTCAACGACTTTCCCATCGTCAAGCACCACTATCCAATCTGCATGCTGAACCGCAGATAACCGGTGCGTCGTAATGATCGTCGTTTTTCCGGAACGTTCTTTTTGGATGTTCTCAATAATTTTCGCTTCGGTTTTGGCATCCACTGCAGACAGCGAATCATCCAAAATGAGAATCTCTGGATTTTTGATGAGCGCTCTCGCAATGGAAATGCGTTGCTTCTGTCCACCGGATAACGCCACTCCTTTTTCCCCGACAAGCGTCTCGAGCCCTTCCGGCAGCATCGTCAAATCTTTTTCAAAATAAGACAAGCGCAATGCATGTTGGATTTCGTCTTCCGTCGCATCGCTTTTTCCGAATAAAATATTCGCGCGGATGGACCTGGAAAACAGCACATGGTCTTGCGGCACATAACCAATCCAGCTGCGCAGCTGCTCTTTAGTTAAATCATTCAAATCAATTTCATTCATTTGAATGGACCCTTGTCCGAGTGGATACTCCCGCAATAATTGCTTAACAAACGTCGTTTTTCCGCTGCCGGTTTTTCCGACAATGCCAAGCGTTTGCCCGCTGTTCATCGACAAGTTGATGCCTTGCAGATTGATCGAGCTGGACTGCGGATACGTAAAGCTCACATCTCGGAAGCCGATTTTTTCCGGATTGTCCGTATGCAGTGGATGGACGGGGTCGACCACGTCTTCCGCGTAATCAAGCGTTTCATTGACCCGGTCGAGCGACGCGTTGCCCCGCTGCAAGGTATTGATCAGTTCACCGATCGCAAACATCGGCCACACAATCATCCCGAGATAAACATTGAATGCGACAAGGTCACCAAGCGTCATCGTTCCTTCTGCTACTAAAAACGCCCCGTAGCCAAGGCCGATCATGTAACTGATCGAGGTCAAGATTTTTGTCACCGGATTAAACAAAGCGTCAATGCGTTCAACCGCCATGTTTTTCTCGTAAACATCGTCGGTCATTTCAGCAAATTGCTGTTCCGATGCACGCTCTTGGACATAGGCACGGATGACGCGGACGCCGCCGACCGACTCCAAGACGCTGTCATTCATTTCACCGAATGCGTCTTGCGCTGCCGTATAGCGTTCGTGAATTTTCTTGCCAAGTATTTGCACGATTATTGCCAGGACCGGCAGCGGGATCAGCGCCCAAAACGTCAATTCCCACGAAACCAGTACGCCCATGGCGACTATTATCGTGGCCATATACAAAGTCGAATCGACCAAGGTCAAGATGCCGAATCCTGCTGTTTCTGAAATGGCCCGCAAATCGTTCGTTGCACGTGCCATCAAATCGCCTGTCCGATTTTTTTCGTAGAACGTCGGGGTCATTTTCAAAAGGTGGCCCATTAAGCTTGAACGAAGCTGCCGCTCAATCACATACGCCCCACCGAACAATTGATATTGCCAAACGAAATTGATGAAATAGGCCAAAACCATTGAGCCGGCTAAAACTGCTACATATTGCCACAACAGCGTTTGCGTCAATTCGCCTTGGGCAATCGAATCGATTGCCAGCCCAATCAGCCAAGGCGGCATGATTTCCAGGATATTTGCGATAAATAATAATGCGACAGCCACGGTATACCGCAGCCAATTTTCTTTAAAAAACCATCTTAATTTCCATAAAACATCAAACATATATTACGCCTTCTTTCTTTTTCAGTTCGGCTAGTCGCCTTCTAACGATTCCTTGATCATCAATTTCTGCTGTCGAAGTGTGTTCATCTTCAACCTCTCCTTTTGTTTTTATGATGGATTCCGCAATATGCGGGAGATAAGCAACATGCCACCGGAGCGCTCCGCTGTATGAAGTATCCCTATCTATTTGGACAGCTTTGCGCTGATCAAACCAAGAAGTGCCTGTTTCACTTTGCCCCAAAGAGCTCGGGACTGGAGACTGGACACAAAAAAACGCATACCCGTTTCTGGGCATGCGCTCACAAAAAAGGATGGGTGCTCAGACCCCTCCTAATGATTGACGTTAAAAAATAAAACCAATAGAAAAAACAAGAGGGCCTGGCGGTGCTATCAAGTTGTGTGTTGAGATGATTGCTGCTTTTTTCATCGCCTTGCCCCCCATTTCCGTTAAATTTGATAGGTTAAGAGTACCACCCTCAATTTTGAATTGTCAACATTTTTAGAACAAATATTATATTCTAATTATACAAATCCAATAAACGCTTTTCTTATGTTCAATTTTTCTTAAGCTCTTGCCCGTAGAACATGGAGTATCAGAAGCAATTGCTCAAATTTTGCAGTCTTTCTCAACAGCTATTGCGCATACAACTTTAGAGCTATTCCAAAAGCCTATGTTAAATCGTTTCCCGCAGGTTTCGAGATATTAGATAAGGGTATTTTAAGAATAGAAAAAGGATATGAGGTGGATGAAATGTATAAAAACATCCTAGTAGCCTATGATGGGTCCGATGGCAGCCGTTTAGCATTTGAAAAAGCACTCGAGTTCAAAAAGATCATTCCAAATGTAGAACTGTCCGTAATTTATGTGAATGAAGAAGCAAATGAAAGCATTGGATTTATGGAAGCCGGCAACGCTTCTGCGCCGCTTGTTTCTGCAAAGGTGGACGGCAATTATGCTCAATTTATGCCACCGGATCTTGGCGATTCAACGTACCGAGCTCCCCATGATTTTGAAGATACATCAACTGAGTATTCCAAGCAAATGCACAATTCCATTCAACAGCAACTGGATTCAAAACAAGTGAACGGAACGGTATTGGCTTTAGAAGGCAATGCCAGCAAAACAATCCCAGCTTTTATTGAAGAGCAAAAAATCGATTTGCTCATTATTGGCAATAGCGGAAAATCTGGATTGCAGCGATTTTTCGTCGGCTCTGTCAGCAAGAAATTATTAAAAGAATCACCCTGTTCGGTATTGGTCGTTAAATAAGGAAAGTCTGGCCAAAAGTAAGCAAACAGGCTTTTGGTCCAGACTTAATTTTTTGAATTTTTTGCATAAACTGCTACAAAAATATCATAAATTTATTAGTTTAAAGGCTTTTAAGGTGGGTAAAGATTACTAACAGGAAAATTCGAAACGAGGAAGAAGGGGATCAGCCATGTCGAAACATACTGTCTATTTTTTATCTCCCCAACAACATCGTGGGCTCATGGCTGAAATTTGGGCAAATCGCCTGAAACTAACAGACTGGGACATTCGAAGTGCAGCATGGGATCAACCTTTAATCAACGAAACGCCTTTTGAAATCATGAAGGAGATTATACTTGATTTGCCGGATGTTCAACCACGATTTTATAATTCGCAAGAAGTCGGTGAAGCAGATTTAATCGTTGCTTTACACGACAGTGAATATGAACGAGGAGATATTCCAACCGACTTGCCAGCGCAGAAAGTCGTGCATTGGGACATCAGAAATCCAGAATTGCGTTCGGCGGATAGTGCAGAGCAATGGGCACTTTATCAAGAAATATGCGATGAAATCGCTGTAAATATTAAAAATCTTGAACCGTTTTTCCGTTCTGACTACACACAAAATCCTGCCCCTCATTGAGGCAGGATTTTTGTGTTTTATTCGGTATAAAGAATCGCGCGCACCAGGCTTCCATCAGCGCCTTTAATCTTCAGCGGCAAGGCCGCTAACTGATAGATGCCTTCCGGCACGTCGTCCAACACAATTCCTTCTAAAATAAATCGCTGCTCCCGATTCATCGCTTGATGGGTTTCAAGCTTTTTGCTAGTTTCGGGGTCCACCGACGGAACATCGACTCCGAGCAAACGGATGTTGTGTTCTTTTAGCCACGCCGCAATCGATGGATCGAAAATTGGCCAAGTTTCCGGAAACTTGGTTCTGTCTTTCCAAGCCCCCGTTTTCAACAATACAGTCGTTACTCCTGAGTCAGGCGTTTTCAAATCTTTTGGCTCTACATGATCCAAATGGGAAACGCTCATCACTTGGGCAGTAGACAAATAAACGTCCAGCGGCAATTTCTCGATTGTTAACCCATCGTTATCGTAATGGAACGGCGCATCAACATGGGTTCCCATATGTGTGCTTGTTTTCACTTCGCCAACGTTGACCGAACCACTTTCTTCTTTTGTCACAGCCACCCGATAGTTAAATGGCTGGTCGCCTGGCCATTGAGGAGTTTGGCCGCTCAATTCCATAGAGATATCAAAAATTCGTTTGTTCGCCATTTACGCCACCACGTTTCGGTTATTGGTAAAATTCTTATACAATTCTTCTTGCATGATCTTTTTTAAGCGCCCCACCATTTCTTCCACATCGCTGAAAGAGGTATAAAACGCAATTGGCGCAAGGCGAATAATGTTTGGCGCCCGGAAATCTGGAATGACGCCCGCTTCTTTCAACGCTTTGCAAATGCGGGCCGCTTCTGGATGCGCAAGTGCGATATGCCCTCCCCTGTTCGCATCGTCACGCGGCGTCACGTCAACGAGCTCCGGGATTTCTCGAGCGACAAGCCCACGCAGCAAATTCGTCAGCTGGAGCGATTTTTCGCGGACATTCTTAATGCCAGCTTCTTCAAATAGTTCAACACTGCCCAGCAGCGGCGCCATGCTGAAAATGTTCGGCGTACCGATTTGATAGGCTCCTGCCCCTTCGGCTTTTGAAAAGTGATGGTCCATATCAAATTGCTTCGCTTTGTCGGAGCCAAACCATCCGGCATTTCCTGGCATCAAATGATGATGGCGCTCATGGATAAACAAGCCCCCTGTTCCCCCAGGGCCAGAATTCATGTATTTGTAATGGCACCAAACTGCAAAATCCACTCCTGCATCACTCAGTTCATGCGGCAAAGCCCCAATCGAATGGGCAAGGTCAAATCCAACTAGGATTCCTTTTGAGTGCGCAGCTTCTGTAATTTCTCGGATGGGCAACAATTGGCCGCTGCGGTACAACACCGATGGCAATAAAACAAGCGCCACTTCTTCCGTCATTTCCGAAACGACATCTTCTAATTTCAACGTATAGCCATCCCGGCTTTTTACTTTCTTTAGAGCAACAGACGGGTCTAATCCACGAAGACTCAGATGGCTTTCAACGGCATAAATATCGGAAGGGAAATTTAGTTCATCCACTAAAATGGCGTAGCGCTGTTTTGTTGGCTGAAAAACCGTAGCAAGCATTTGATGAATATTTGATGTAATTGACCCTGTGACCATCACTTCATGCGGCTTAGCTCCGACTAATGGTGCCATTCGGGCGCTCAAATCTTCCGCCAATGTAAACCACGGGTGGCCGCCTTCTGTCCAGCCATCGATGCCGTGGCTTTTCCAGCTCCCCATCAGCTCCATTAATGTTTTTTCAGCTCGAGTGGACATCAATCCGAGCGAGTTGCCGTCCATGTAAATCTGGCCATTCGGTTGATAAAATTCGGTTTTAAATTTTGCCATAACGTCCCTTTGATCCCATTCATGTGCATTCGACATGTTATTTCCCCCTAATTATGCGATTCCATAAGCTGCCGCGCCAAGAACTGCTGTTGCGAGAACAACTTTCCACGGCGCCAGTTTAAAATAGACTAACATTGAAAAGGCTGCAATCGCAATTGCAAAGTCAGCCGTCCCATGAATGCTGGATACAAAAACCGGGTCGTATAGCGCTGCAAGCAGAATGCCCACTACACCTGCATTGATCCCTTTTAACGCGGCTTGCAGCCCTTTTTGTGTCCGGATAGCCGCCCAAAAAGGAAGCGTGCCAAGAACCAGCAGAAATGACGGCAAAAACATGGCAAACACAGCGATCAATGCACCCGTCCCGCTTGCCATCAGCTGACCTAAATAAGCAGACAGTGTAAACAATGGGCCTGGAACAGCTTGCGCCGCCCCGTAACCTGAAAGAAATATGTCCGCTGATAGAAAACCTGGAACCACTTCCCTTTCCAGCATCGGCAAGACGACATGCCCTCCGCCAAACACAATCGATCCAACCCGGTAGAAAATATCAAATATGGCGAAATTTACAGAATGCACCATCGGACGCAGCAGCGGCAGTCCGATTAACAGCACGGCAAACAACATCCAGGCAGCGATGCCGGTCTTCTTGCCGAAACCGAGCGCAATCTTTGCGGCTTCTGGCGCCTCTTCTTTCCGATAAAGCAAATAGCCGGCTGCACCGGCCAATAAAATCACAGCAAGTTGGACAAATACTTCCGGCCATAGCAAAACGGCCGCCGCTGCGCCTACGGCAATGGCAATCCTCGGTTTGTCCGGAGCCAGGGATTTTCCCATCCCCATCAGCGCGTTGGCCACGATGGCCACTGCCACGATTTTTAATCCACTTAGCCAGCCGCTGTCAAAAGTGCCTGAAGCTATGAACATTGCAAAAAGAATAAGCAAAACAACCGATGGCATTGTAAAGCCCAACCACGATAAGACTCCGCCAACTATACCGCCGCGCAGCATGCCGATGGAAATGCCGACTTGCGAACTGGCAGGCCCAGGAAGAAACTGACACAGCGCCACCAAATCAGCATAGGTACGGTCATCGAGCCATTTCCGTTTGTTGACATATTCTTCTCTAAAATAACCGAGGTGGGCGGTTGGCCCGCCAAAAGAAGTAAGGCCCAATTTTGTCGAAGCTTTTAAAATTTCTAGGTATGTATTTTTTGACATCATACTCTCCTTCTACTTCTTTTCTTATTAGGGTACCGCATAAAAAGGGGCTGCTATATTACAAGTTTCTAAAGAATATTTTTCAGAATAGTTTGTCTTTTACCGAATATTATTTTATGATTATCTTAACTGAACTGCCTCTCTTCATTCGTGGAACTGTTACGAGGAAGTGACTTGTACTCTTAATTAAGATTTCCCACCCCCAGGAGGTGAAAACTTTGTTTCACTTTCGAATCTGAAACTGAAGCAAAGGAATTATTTGGACCTTGCGATATCTTTGATTGTCTTTGCAGCGCTTATCGCCACCACCGCTTTTTTTTCAGCCAGTGAATTTGCCATAGTAAAAGTCCGCCCTTCTCGGATAGACGAACTTGCCGAAGACGGCCATAAAAATGCTGCCGCCGCAAAAAGAGTCGTTTCAAATGTTGACGACTATTTGTTTGCCTGCCAAATAGGCATCGCCCTTTCGGTTTTGGGGCTGGGCTGGCTTGGGCATGCCGCCATTGAAAGTTTGATTTATCCGCTAGCCCAGAATTTGGCTGTTTCAGAAAATGCCGCATCGCTGCTATCGTTTCTCTTCACCTTTTCCGCTTTGGCGCTTATCCTGGCTATACTCGGAGAAGTGGCGCCCAAAATTATTGCTGTCCAAAAATCAGAAGCAATCACATTGGCAAATGCCAACCTGCTTGTTTGGTCTTATCACTTTTTTGCCGTTTTTATTTGGCTGCTTACCGCTTTTGCCGAGTTGGTTTCCAATTGGTTTGGCAGCAAACCCGTATCGCAAGCAGAAGTTGGCCATACAGAAGAAGAGCTGAAAACGATCATGGCGGATAGTTTTAAAACCGGCAAAATCAATTCGTTTAAATACGCCTACGTCAATAAAATCTTTGAGTTTGATACGCGGTTAGCAAAAGAAATCATGGTTCCGCGGACTGAAATGATTACGCTTGATAAAAGCTTGACGCTCCAGGAAGTGGTCGCGCTGCCGGACATTGAACAATACACCCGCTATCCGGTCATTGATGGAGACAAAGACCATATTGTTGGTGTTGTAAATATGAAGCATCTATTGAGTGCTTATGTAAAAAATGCAGCGAACCGGACCCGTTCCATCGCTTTGTATATTCAACCGGTTATTCAAGTGATTGATGCGATCCCTGTTAATGATTTGCTGTTGAAAATTCAGCGGGAACGGATCCACATGGCCATTCTTCGGGACGAGTACGGCGGCACTTGCGGATTGGTGACCATTGAAGATATTATTGAAGAAATTGTCGGGGAAATCCAGGATGAATTTGATTATGATGAAATTCCGGAAGTCCAAAAAATTGGAGAAGCCAATTATGTCATTGATGCAAAAATGAGAATAGCCAGCGTCAATCATTTATTGAATATTGACATCGAGGAAGAAGACATTGATACTATTGGAGGATGGTTTATGTCCAAAAGTTTCGATACGCTTAAAGAAGCAAGCGTCTTTGAACAAGGCTATGAATTTTCGATCAAAGACATTCAAGGGCATCATATCTTATATTTAGCAGTACATAAAATACAAAACAGCACACATATAGTCATATAGCGAAACGGCTCTCACTCGAGGGTCGTTTCCCTTTGTCTGCATAAGTTGGAGGCGGGAAACACCATGGAAGTATACGCAAATTTGCGAAAAGGAGAAAAAGGTGCATGGCTCAGCATCGGGGCCTATATTTTCTTAAGCGCCATCAAACTTTCTTTCGGCTTTACTGGTTCTTCTGAGGCACTGATTGCCGATGGATTGAACAATTTATCTGATATCATTGCATCTGTCGCCGTTTTGGTGGGCTTGCGCATTTCTCAAAAGCCGCCCGATGAAAATCACCATTACGGCCATTTGCGGGCAGAAACAATTGCATCGCTTTTAGCTTCTTTTATTATGGCGGTCATCGGAATTCAAGTGCTGATCAACGCCATCCGCAGTTTTTTTGGGCCGGCCGAAGCTTCCCCTTCGCCATTTACCGCTGGGGTTGCTTTCTTTTCAGCCCTTGTCATGTATGGCGTTTACCGATTTAATATGAATCTCAGCAAAAAAATCAAAAGTTCCTCCGTCAAAGCGGCGGCTTATGACAACCGTTCCGATGCTCTTGTCAGCATAGGAGCTGGAATCGGCATCATCGGCGCTATTTTGGGTGCACCGATCATCGATGTTCTGACTGCTTTTATCGTGGGATTGATCATCATCAAAACAGCGTGGGACATTTTCAAGGAATCTGTATTAACGCTGACCGATGCATTTAACGAAGAAGAAGTTGAGACGATGTCGGTCATTGTTCGAAAAGTTCCCGGTGTACAGGCTTTGAGTGATTTTAAAGGGCGCAACCATGGCAATGTCATGTTCGTCGATTTGACCATTTCCGTAGACCCTTACTTGAACGTCATGGAAAGCCATTGGATAACCGAAGAAATCGAACGCAAAATCCACAAAGTAAAACCGAACTGTGTAATCCTCATACATATTGAACCGGGCTTTTCAGTTTCGTTTGATGGTGAAGAAGAAAACTTACTTTAGTATAGACGAGGCGAAAGTAACAAGTTTTGGCAAACAAGTCCACTCAATTGGTGCCTTAAGAAAGTGAAAAAAACAGAGAAGCCTGGATCGCTTAAGTGCGATACAGGCTTCTCTGTTTTTCATACTTTTTCAGTTAAAAGAAAAATTCAGCATCGTTCATAATTTTTCTGTGTAAAGGAAACAAAAATTGGGTATTTCTATACTATTATATATCTGAAAATTCAAATAACATATATTCCATAATCCTTTTGTCCCTTTCCAAGAAAGGTTTTATTTTACGTATCTTGTAAAGCGAGGTGGAACAGATGATTGCTGTTGAACAAAAGGCTCCTTTAAAAAATCCTGTTTGGGCGTTGATCATTCTAAATGTCTTGGATGGGGCAATTACGTTTTTCGGACTGACATTTGGATTTATTGCCGAAAAAAACCCTTTATTAAGTTCCTTATCTCCTGCCTTTATTTTAGGGCTCAAACTTCTTCTCTCTTTATGTCTTTTCGGTTTGCTGCATACGCCATTCGTTTTGATTCAATCCCGCAATTGGCGGATCTTCCTCATCTCTACAAATGCCCTATACTCCATGATTCTGCTTCTGCATTTCTATTGGCTCGCTCTTCTTGTTGCTTCTTGATTGTTAGGCTTTTATTAATCGCAGGACTGGTTCTCCAAGTTCATTTTGCCCTTACAAGGCAAACAAAAAAGCATCGCGATTTCTTCGCGATGCTTTCTTTAGCTACCGGGCTGCAGTTGTTGTGTGGTCGTGCGGGAAGACGCTGCGGTCGAGGTATTTGTGGAAGAACCATTCTCCAGCGCCAATGACGATTGAAGAAATGATGGCTGGTGTAATGATGTCCACATTATTTCCGACTAGTGCATCGCCCATCAACCAAATGACTAAGAATGCCACTACAATATCAGATATTGTAGCAATCATATTGCGTTTGTTTTGGTCACTGGCATCCCCAGCTTTTCGGAAAATCATCAAATCTCCCATGACATAAGCGACTACCGTTAACACTAAACTAATCCATAAAGTGTCCGCAAACGGTACATCGAAGAACAAAGTCAACACGATTAAAAGGACGGCTGCAATCATAACAAATTTCATAATAAGTGCTTTAACATGATTCATCGACTATTCCTCCTTTTTCTTATTAGTATTTAAATACCCATGTATATTTTTTAATAATCATTGATTCTGATTTATTTTTCAGTTTCTTTCATTTTTTTTAGGTCAACTGGATTTTTTTGAACAATTGCTGCCAGTTCATTAATTTTTGCTTGGAGCAATTTCCAATCCAGTGATTTTAAAGCAGCTTCATTTAACCCTTCAATAATGTGAAGCTGGGTTTTCCAGATGGTGTCGTGCCGCATGTCCGGCGCAGTTGCCGCGGCGATGATCAAGGAATCGGTCATTGCGGAAAGAACGGATATGTCGCTTCTTCCTTGATAGGAAATTTGGTAAAATGCGCGGTATACGATGTCGCTGTATGAAGAAAAACGATACAGCACACGATTTTTCCCTGCGTCATCCGTCAACACCAGTCCATCTGTCTTTAACTGTCCCATTTTACCAAGCAAAGGACCCAGGCGGACCAATATGTCGTTGGCGGTATTTGGGTCTTGCCTTCCCGGTGAAATTGCCCGGATGGCGACTTCAATGATTTTTTGTATCGCGTAGCCTAGATCTTGTTCGGCGACCCGCTCATCTCCAACGGTGAAAAAGTTATCTACTGGCGAATGTTCATCTTTATCGGTGTAAACATGCATCAGCGGCTTGCCTTCGTAAATATAGTCGCCGATTTTAGGAAGAACTTCGATTTCACTGCCCTGTTTTTCTGCAAATTCCACTAGTCGGACAAGGTCCAGAAATTGAAGATATCCAGCACTTTCCGCTGTAATGATATGCCGCTTTTTAGCCGGCTCCCACTTGTCCAACGTCACATAATTTTTGTCGTGCAGCTCGGTATATTGGGCAATCACGCCTTCCGCATCCTTGATTAATTTATTGATGAGCGTACTGACCTGGACATTGGATGCCACAAAATGAATATAGTAGGCAAACGTCGCAATGCAGAAAAACACAAGAAAAATGCCGATGGAGGTCGTTAAAATCTCATGGTCGAACAAATCTTCGCGTATATAAAGGAGCGACAGCATATTGTAAATAAACCCCGCGACAAAGATGCCGAGTACGTGTTTCGTAGTCTTGCTGCGAATAAAGTTTTCGGGTGCACGAGGTGAGAATTGAGAGGTATACATCGTTAAAACCACCAACACCGTTGAAAATGTGAACGTCGTCATTGTTAGCATTGCAGCCGTCAAAATCCCCAAAATGGTTTGACCTACCTTGACATCCGTCAAAAAAATTGTTGGAATGTAACCTCTTATTCGTTCTACCAGGTACAAATCCAAATAAAAAGAAGCCAACGATAAAATAATGGCACCAATACCGTACAATGCGGGAGTTATCCAGACTTTTTCTTTTAACGTATAGGAAACGGGTTTCACAAATTACCCCTGCTTTCTATTTTAAGATTAGCCTACCTTTCCCGCTATCCGCGATTCACAAACGCAAAAAAGCCGGGTGCGTTCCCCGGCTTTTAGTATACAGATAACGGAATTTCCTTCACGCCTCGAACAATCATCCCAGAACGCCATTCAAGCTCGCTTTCATCCACACTGAGAACCATTTCGGGGAATCGTTCCAATATACTGTTCAAAGCAATTTCCCCTTCTAAGCGGGCAAGCGGTGCGCCAAGACAAAAATGGATGCCCATTCCAAAAGCCAAATGCGGACTTTTTTCCCGCTGAATATCAAAGATGGCCGGGTCGGTAAATTTTTCAGGGTCATGGTTGGAAGCATTTAGCGCCACTACGACCAAATCGCCTCTTCGTATCCGTTTGCCGCTCAAATCCAAATCTTCAGATGCCCACCGTGATGTGCTGAATTCCACCGGCCCATTAAAGCGCAGTGCTTCTTCTATCGCTTGTCCGACGAGTTCCGGCTGATCCCGCAACAATTGCTGCTGTTCCGGAAACGCAAGCAATGCCAGTACGCTATTGCCGATAAGATTGACAGTGGTCTCGTGGCCCGCAATGATGAGCAGCGAAACGACGCCGTATAATTCTTTTTCCGTCAGCCGATCGCCTTCATCTTCTGCGATGATCAACTGGCTGATCAAATCGTCGCCCGGCTGTTCGCGCACTTTCGCAAACCATTGCCCTAAGTATTGAATGAATTGGGTCATATGCTCGTATACGCTGACACCGATTTCGCCGCTTGTGCCTTCGATCAAGGAATTCGACCACAGCCTAAATTTGTTGCGGTCTTCTGAAGGAACCCCTAAAATTTCGCAAATGACAATAATGGGAAGCGGAAAAGCAAATTCGTCGATCAAATTAATTTCGTTTCGATCAGCAAGTGCGTCCAGCAGTTCATCCGTGATTTCCTGAATGCGGTTCCGCATGCCGGCAATCATTTTGGGCGTAAAGGCTTTTTGGGCCAAGCCCCGCAGCCGCTTATGGTCAGGCGGATCCGAAAAAAGCATATTCTGCGTAAAGACGCTCATTTGGTCCATACTGCCGCCAAACAACTTCGAATAGTCTTTGATAAAACGCGTATCTTTCAAAACCGTCGTGGCATCTTCATACCTGGTAACGAGCCAGCCAAGCTGGCCATCCGGAAACCGCACTTGGTGGATTGGGTCTTGCCCGCGAAGCTTATCATAGGCCGGATACGGATTTTGCGTAAATCCCCTTGAAAACAAAGCCGGTTCGTTTGAATTGGACATATTCATCGCTCCTCCTTTTTCTTTTCTATACCCGCCCCTCTTTATTTTCTTCTCGTTCCTTTCACCCAAATTGAAAAAAGTTCCAATAGGCGATGTGGCAGTCAATCGGCAACCAATTTCCCTTTTTCCAGCCATGGCACTGCCTGAATCTTTCTCGTTTGTGCAATAAATTCAATCTCTTCTTCAAACCCGTGCCGCAAAAGCATCGCGCCGACCCGCGATTCATTGAGTATGGCACGTGCCTGTGCCTTATTGGACTGGTAAAAAATGCGCGCTGCTTTTGCCGAATCGGTCAGTTCCCAGTGGCTGCTTTTCTCCATGACACAGTCGATAAAAAAACCGGCGCCGTAAAAATCTTCCATGCAAAACTCGCCGCCGGAACCTGAACAAACAGCGACGATGGTTTCGTCTCGGTGCTCTTCAACGATTTTCTTGGCAGCTGCTTCGCCGTTTAACAGCGAAGCGGTATAAACCTTCTTGGCATTGGCCGCTTTTCGGATTGCCACCGTGCCGTTCGTTGTCGACAGCACGACCGTTTTCCCGGCAGTATGCGCTTTCAAACCGACCGGATTCGGATCCAAAAAGCCTTCGATCGTTTTGCCGTTGTATTCACCTGCCAAGCAAAAACTCCCTGCAACGAGGCCTTTTGCTTGCTGCCGGGCTTCTGCTTCATTCAACACCGGAACGACGTCTTTGGCGCCATGCCAAAAACAAGCGGCAATCGTGGATGTCGCCAATAACACATCAAAAATGACCGCTGTTTTGTTCTCCTGCATTTTCATTTCATCGATTTCTTCTTTTTTCAATAAAAGATGGAGTTTCGGCACATCATCACTCCTTTTTCGCGGTCAACAGCGCATGCTGAATGAGGCTTTTGACAAATTCCCCGAAATGAGCAAACCGCAGGTCTTCCGTCTGACCTTTTATGTAACGATAGTAAATTTGCTGAATGATGACCGCCAGTTTGAAATAAGCAAACGTCATGTAAAAATGCATGTTCGATACATCGCGTCCGCTTTTTTCCCCGTAGCGTTCGATAAATTCCTTCCTCGTATAAAAACCGTCCATAACCGTTACCGGCTCTTTTCCCATCCCTTTTTTCAATAAAACCGGGTCGTCTTTTTGGATCCAGTAGCTCATCGCCGCCCCTAAATCGGCCAGCGGATCGCCGACTGTCGTCATTTCCCAATCAAACAAGCCGGTGATGCGCGAGAAGTCTTCTGAAAACATGGTATTGTTCAGCTTGAAGTCATAATGGATGACGGTCGGCGCTGGTGATTCCGGAATGTTCGCCGCCATCCATTCGGTTAATTCGCCGAGGCCCTCAATTTCTTCCGTTTTTGACCGTTCATAGCGCCCAATCCACCCGTGGACTTGGCGTTCCATAAAGCCATCCGGTTTTGCCATATTGGCAAGCGTCGTTTTTGTGTAGTCGAGCGCATGCAGCTCGACGAGAAGATCCACCATTTTCTCGGAAATTTCCCGTCCCAGTTCCGCTGTCGGCTCAACGCCTTCCGGGAAAGAAAAATCCAATACCACTCCGTGCCGCCGTTCCATAACAAAAAACGGGCTGCCGACAATGTCCTGGTCATCCGAAAAGACTAAAGGTTTTGGGGCTATCGGAAAAACAGGGTGCAGCGCTGAAAGAATCTGGTATTCCCGGTTCATGTCATGCGCTTTTGGCGCGACTGGGCCGAGCGGCGGACGCCTTAGCACAGCTTCCCAACCGCCTGCTTTCAAGGCATAGGTCAAATTAGAATGCCCCGTGCCAAACTGGCGGATTTCAAGTGGGGCAGCGGGAATTCCGGGTATATGCCGGCGAAGAAACGGTTCCAATTTTCCGATGTCCAATTCTTCGCCTTTTCTAACGTGAATCGTTTCATTCAACTCGTTCATCGTTTCAGCACCTCGCCTTTGCGTTTTTTCTAACAAAAAGGAACAGCGTGAGTCGGCTGCCCCTTTTCTTCTTTATGCGTTGCCTTGCGAATTTGTTTCTTCGCGGAGTGCTCGGCGCAGAATTTTACCGACATTGGTTTTTGGCAATTCTTCGCGGAATTCGATGACACGGGGCACTTTATAAGCTGCCATTTTCTCTCGCGCCCATTCGATGATGTCTTCTTCCGTCGCTTCCTGCCCCGCTTTTTTAACAATGATCGCTTTGACGCTTTCTCCCCGGTAAGCATCCGGCACCCCAATCGCTACAGCTTCTTGGACGGCAGGATGTTCGTAAAGCACTTCTTCAATATCCCGCGGGTAGACGTTATAACCGCTTGACAGGATCAAGTCTTTTTTCCGATCGACAATAAAGACATAGCCGTCTTCATCAATTTTGGCGATGTCGCCGGTAAAGAGCCAGCCGTCGCGAATCGCATTCGCTGTTTCTTCCGGCATATTCCAATAGCCTTTCATCACTTGCGGACCCCGTATAATCAACTCGCCCGCTTGACCCATTGGCACTTCTTCTTTCCCTGTCGCAATATCGACAATTTTGTATTCGGTGGAAGGAAAGCCGATGCCGATGCTCCCTGGTTTACGTTCAGCAAACGGTGGGTTGCAATGCGTGACAGGGGAAGCTTCCGACAAGCCGTAGCCTTCCAAAATTTTCGCTCCCGTTTTGCCTTCAAATTCTCTCATCGTTTCCATCGGCATCGGCGCGCTTCCGCTATTGCAGATGTGAATGCTATCAATGCCGTATTTTTCCGCTTCCGGGTGGTTGGTGATGGCGATATACATCGTCGGCACTCCAGGGAACGTCGTCGGCTGTTCCGTTTTAATGGTCTGCAAAACTTCCACCAAATCAAAGCGCGGCAGCAAGATGTTCCGCGTGCCGTTTAATATGGACAAATTCATGGAAGACGTCATCGCAAAAACGTGGAACAGCGGAATTACGGTCAAACAGCTTTCTTCGCCGAAAGTTGTTTCTTCTTTAAAAAATTCCTGCGATTGCAGCGCGTTGACGGCAATGTTGCGGTGTGTCAGCATCGCCCCTTTTGACTGCCCGGTTGTGCCTCCTGTATATTGCAAAACCGCTACGTCATCAGGTATGATGGCCACATCTTGAAGCTGGCCAGTCCCTTTTCCGACAAACGCCTCGAATGAAAGATCCTCTTCCAGCTTCAGCTTTTCCGGATCGAAACTGACGACAATGATATTTTTCAATGCTGTGTGTTTGGCAATTGATTTAATGCGTGGATACAATGGTTCGTAGACGACAATCGTTTCCGCACCGGAATCTTGGAGAAGGTGGATCAATTCGTTTTCCATCAGCATCGGATTGACTTGTGTGACAATCGCACCAGCTTTCAAGATTCCGTAATAGGAAATGATATACTGCGGGCAGTTCGGCAGCATAATCGCCGCCCGGTCGTTTTTCTTCACCCCCGATTGTTGAAGCGATGACGCAAAAACAGTCGCCAGCATGAACAATTCCTTATAAGTGATTTCTTTCTGGTAAAACTTGATGGCCACATGATCCGGAATTTTAGCGGCTGTCTCGGCAAGAAATTCCGGCATGGTTTTATTGGGGAAATCCATAACGGACGCAATTTGTTCGGGATAATGATGGAATGAAAGGTTTTTTGATGTCATTTAAACGCCTCCAATTTATTGGTATTTTTTCAGTTCGAGCTTGGCAATTTGGCTGCGGTGCACTTCATCGGGGCCATCTGCAAGGCGCAATGTCCTTGAATTGGCCCACTGGGCGGCGAGTGTGAAGTCATCGCTGACGCCGGCTGCCCCGAATGCTTGGATGGCGCGGTCAATGACGCGGAGCGCCATATTCGGAGCCGTCACTTTGATCATGGCAATTTCTGCTTTGGCTTCTTTATTGCCGGACGTGTCCATCATATACGCCGCTTTTAACGTGAGCAGGCGGGCTTGTTCAATTTCAATGCGTGAATCCGCAATCCATTCCCGCACCACGCCTTGATCGGCAAGCGGTTTGCCGAACGGGCTGCGCTCTTGCACGCGCCGGCACATTTCTTCCAACGCCCGTTCGGCCGCTCCGATTAAACGCATGCAATGATGGATGCGGCCGGGTCCTAGGCGCCCTTGTGCAATTGCAAAGCCTTTTCCTTCTCCCCAAATGATGTTCGAAGCAGGAACACGTACGTTATCAAACGTAATTTCAGCGTGCCCGTGCGGGGCGTGGTCATAGCCGAATACTGGCAGCATGCGCTCGATTTTCACGCCGGGCGTATCGAGCGGCACCAAAATCATCGACTGCTGTTCGTGCCTTGCAGCATTGGGATCGTTTTTGCCCATGACAATGGCAATTTCACAGCGCGGATCCCCCGCTCCTGATGACCACCATTTTCGGCCATTGACGATATAGTCATCGCCGTCCCGGACAATGGATGCCGCAATATTCGTCGCGTCGCTTGAAGCCACATCAGGTTCCGTCATGGAAAAACAAGAACGAATTTCTCCGCTTAACAGCGGCTTGAGCCATTGCTCTTTTTGTTCTTCTGTCCCGTAGCGGACGAGCACTTCCATGTTGCCGGTGTCCGGTGCATTGCAATTAAACACTTCCGGCCCGATCAGCGACCGCCCCATAATTTCACAAAGCGGGGCGTACTCCTGGTTGCTCAAGCCCGCACCAAATTCGCTGTCCGGCAAAAACAAATTCCAGAGCCCCGCATCTTTTGCTTTTTGCTTTATCTCTTCCATAATGGCCGGCACTTCTGACCAGCGGCTTTTTTGAGCATTCAATTGTTCCTCAAACAATTTTTCATTCGGGTAAACAAATTCTTCCATAAACGAGATAAGCTGCGCTTGAAGCTGCTGCGTTTTCGGCGAATAAGAAAAATCCATGGCCTACGTCCTCCTTTTAAATACTAACCAGTTGGTATGTTCAGAATATTAGTTTAATGTTAGCGTTTCCAATTTCAGATTGCAAGAACATGTTTCTCGCTTGATGAAGTTTCTGGCATAAAAAAGCCCTGCGTGCCGTTTTTTGGGCAGCGGGGCCTTGGCCTATTAAACTCTGCTGAAACGCTGCAGAAAACTTTTCAGCCGGTCGCTTTTCGGCTGAGCAAAGATGTCTTCGGGATGCCCTTCTTCCACTAAATAGCCGTCTGCGAAAAAAACCACCCGGTCGGAAATTTCTCTCGCAAAATCCATTTCGTGCGTAATTAAGATCATCGACATATCACTCGATTCCGCGAGGTCTTTGATCACTTGAAGCACTTCTCCAACCAATTCAGGATCCAGCGCAGAAGTCACTTCATCAAACAGCATCACTTTTGGCTTCATAACGAGGGCACGCGCAATGGCGACCCGCTGCTTTTGGCCGCCTGACAACTGGAACGGGTAGTTGTTGATTTTATCCGCCAACCCCACTTTTCCTAGCATTTCTTTCGCCCGCTCTTCCGCTTCTTTTTTGCTGAGCCCCAGCACTTGAATCGGCGCTTCAGTGCAATTGCGCAAAATGGTCATATGCGGAAATAAATTAAAATGCTGAAACACCATGCCGATATTGCCCCTGATTTTGCTTAAATGTTTTTCGTTGGCATCTGTCCGTTTGCCGTTCACTTCCATATGCCAAAGATTTTCACCATTGACGAAAATTTCGCCATCCGTCGGTTTTTCAAGTGTCATCAGCATACGGATGATGGTCGTTTTTCCGGAACCGCTTGGACCGATGATGGAAACTTTTTCTCCCTGCTTGATATCCAAATCAAAACCTTTTAGCACGTCCAAATCGCCAAACGATTTTTTTACGTTTTTAAACTGCACGATGGGCTTTGTCGTCATGTGATCACATTCTCCTTTTTCACTTTTTTGGCGTTGCGCATATAGCGGTTGTTCATGCGCTTTTCGGCATAGCCCACTAAAAGAGATGACGGGTAACTTAAGAGCAGAAACAGCAAGCCGACAATCGTATAGACTTCCACAAACGAAAACACTTGAGACCCCAAATTACGAGCCGTCAATAACATTTCGCTGACCGAAATCGCCATTAAAAGCGGCGTTTCTTTAAACAAAACGATCAAGTAATTGCCGAGCATCGGAATCACCGGCGGAATCGCTTGCGGCAAAATGATTTTCGTCCACGTCTTGGTTTTACTGAAATTCAAGGCTTTACTTGCTTCCCATTGCCCTTGGTCAACCGCTTCAATGCCCGAACGGTAGATTTCCGATAAATACGTGCTGTAATGAATGCCGAGCGTCGCGATGCCTGCAGTTAACGCCGTCATTTTAAACCCGACCACCGGAACCATCGGCCAAGCAAAATAAACAAAAAACAACTGGACGAGCACCGGCGTCCCCCGGACAAATTCAATAAAACCGTACGTTAGCCATGCGAGCGGCTTGAATCGTGAACGCCGAAGCAGTGTGAGAACGAGGCCAACAATCAACGCCGTTGCAAAAGCGGCAAGCGTAATCCCCAGTGTTTTGAACATCGCTTTAAAAATGATTGGAAACACTTCAATTGCGTAGGGAACATCAAAAATTTCCATTATGTATTAGCCACCCCCCGAGATGCGCGCTTCTCCAAATAACGGGACAACACAATAAGCGGCAATGCCAGGACAAAATACATGACGAGCAAAATGCCGAACACTTTTAAGCTCAAACTAAAATCCGATGCCCGCAGGTTTTGCGCCAAATACATCATATCCTGCAGGGTAATGAGCGAGACAAGCGACGTTCCTTTTAATAATTCAATGGAAATGTTGCCAAATCCCGGAAGCATCGTACGCAAAGCTTGCGGCAAAATAATGCGGCGCATGCGCTGGAAACGGGACATGTTGAGCGCGATAGCCGCTTCCGTTTGGCCTTCAGGGACCGCGAGAATCGAGCTTCGGACAATTTCAGACGCATAAGCGCCATAATTCAAGCCGAGCGTTACCACACCGGCAAAAAACGGTTCGAGGCGGATATCGAATAATTGCGGCAAGACGAAAAAGATCCAAAACAATTGGACGAGAAGCGACGTCCCTCTGAAAAATTCCACATAAATGGTTGTCGCAACCCGTATGGTTTTAAAGCGCGATACACGGGACAAGCCAGCAATAAAAGCAACGGCAAAAGTGAGAACTCCAGCTGCAAGCAGTAAACTGACAGTCACTGTTACCCCTCTCATCAATATACTGACAATATCAATCGTACTCAAAAGCCCCACTCCTTTCGTTGGCAGCTAGTTTCCGGCTGAGCCAGGCCAGTACGAAAAAAACCTGGCCGCCGGTTTATTTTTCTCAGCTTATCCTGCACACAATTCTTCTGTTGTCACGTCGCCTGGCAAGTTATCTTCGGTAAATCCAAACGGCTCCATCAGCTCAAGCAGTTTGCCCGATTCTTTGAACTCGGCCAAAATTTCATTGTAGCGGTCCACCAGTTCTTGGTCATCCGGATGGAAAACTGCAGCGCCGTAGCCAATCACTTCTTCCCCGTCGACTAAAGGCTGTTCAACGTCTTCAATAACTTGAATGTTTTCGGTTTCTTGGTCCTGAAGCGCCGTGCGGAGTGTAAGATCCGTCATCGTGATGGCATCCACCCGGCCGGTATCAAGTGCCGTAATCACAGCGGAAATATCGCTGACTTGCTGGATTTGCCCTTCAGCAACTCCGTTGGCAAGCATATACTCGCGTTCAATAGCACCTGCCATGACTGCCACTTTCGCATCGGGATTGCCAGCGATGTCTTCATAGCTGTTAATTTCCAATGGATTTCCCGCCTGTGTGGCGATGCCGATTCCGATTTGGTATTCCGGCTCGCCAAACGCTGCGTTTTTACAGCGTTCCGGTGTAATGTACATCCCCGCGGTTACGGCGTCAAAATTGCGGGAGTTCAAGCCGCTGATCAAAGAGTCAAAGTCGACGACGGTTCCTTCCATTTCTTCAACGCCCATTTCTTCAAAAACTGCCCGGGCTATTTCCACGGATTGGCCGGTAATCGATCCATCGTTTTCTTGGTAGGCATAAGGGCGTTCATTCGCAAAGCCGACATTCACCTTACCTTCTTCTTCAATGGTTTCGAGTGTACTGCCGCCTCCGCTCCCACCACCTGTAGAGCAAGCCGCCAACATCAAAAAGGCAATGGAACCGATAGCAAAATGCTTCACTTTCTTCATCGCGATCTCTCCTTTGTCTGTTTGCACAAGAAAATATTTATTGGAATATTCTGTTTTCTTGCTTTGCATTTATCGTAACATATTTTTATTTCTTAGGTATAAATTATTAAAAATTTTACTATTCTTCTTAGATGGATCTCTTCTAATAGTCTGATAAATTTTTCTTTTCTTACAAAAATCCATTGACCGCTTGTTTTTCATCGCTTATAGTTAACTTAACTTGAAGAAAGAGGTGAGGCATTATGGCTATTTTATTTTTGAATACACAAATCCAGTCTATAGTGTCCCGCCTTGTGTATCGCTGACGATACGCTTCTTCCATTATGCCCGGGAACCATGGACTGCGATTTGTGCGCATCCATGGTTTTTTATTATGCATAAATAGGAGGAACGAACAGTGAATACGATTGAACAATTTGGCTGGAATGAACAATGGCAAGAAAAAGTGACCACTTCAGGAATTCCTGGACGGGTAACGCTTGAACATAAACATTTATACCGGGTCATTACAAATAAAGGCGAATGGCTCAGCTCCTTGTCCGGAAAATACAAGCATCAGTACAGCACCGCTGAATTTCCATCGGTCGGCGATTGGGTCATGGTCGAGCAAATGCCGGGGGAAGAAAAAGGCATCATCCATAGCGTGCTTCCCCGCTCTTCGCATTTTTCGAGGAAATCTGCGGGCGAAACGTCGGAAATTCAAACGATTGCGGTTAACGTTGATTATGTCTTTTTGGTGATGTCGCTGAACCATGATTTTAATATTCGGCGCTTGGAGCGCTATTTAATCGCTTCGTGGGATTCGGGTGCCAATCCGGTCATCGTGTTGACGAAAAGGGACCAATGTCCGGATATTGAGCCATATTTAACAGCTGTCGAATCGGTTGCATTCGGCGTTCCGGTTTATCCTGTATCCAGTTTCACTGGTGAAGGAATCGACCAGTTGCAAACAATTTTAGCCGGCGCAAAAACAGGCGCTTTGCTCGGTTCATCAGGCGTTGGAAAGTCTTCGCTTATCAATGCGCTGTCGGGAAGCGAGCTCATGGCCGTCCAGGAAATCCGCGAAGACGACAGCAAAGGCCGCCATACGACGACTCACCGGGAACTGGTGCTTTTGCCAAGTGGCGGGCTGTTGATCGATACGCCGGGAATGCGTGAATTCCAGCTCGGCGATTCCTCTGAAGGCATGGAATCGAGCTTTAGCGATGTGGAATCGCTCGCGGAATTTTGCCGCTTCCGGGATTGCACCCACAACAACGAACCCGGCTGCCGCATCCAAGAAGCGCTGGCTGATGGCGAACTGGAGCCTGACCGCTACCGCAGTTACTTGAAACTGAAACGCGAATTGGCGCATATGGAACGCAAAAGCGACCTCGCTGCCCAAAAAGCTGAACGCAATAAGTGGAAACAAATCACGAAAGACTCCCGGAAACGGCCGGTTAAAAAACGATAAAAGAAAAACTCTTAAAAAAGTAGAAAACATCTTTTCCAGGTTGCTATTCCGCAACCCAGCTGCGAAGCTATTGGCCAAAGGAAGTTTGGTCAATAGCTTTGCGACGAGCTTGCGCAGGAGCACAAGGGTTTATTGCCGCGGGCCCGCAGGCGTCTTCGCTGGTTTGCTCCATAGCTTAATGGGAATACATTTCAAAGCTAAAAAGGCCAACACAAGTATAGAAATCCACTGGTGTTAGCCTTTATTCTCTATTCTTCGAAACACTTCTAGAAAGCTCTCTCTTCGAATGAAGCGGAAGGCGGCGAACCAGTTGGGCGAAGGCAGTTCGGCCAACTGGTTTGCGACGAAGCAGCGAAGCGATGCAACGCTCTTTCATGTCTCGAAGCTAGCGAAGCGGTGCAGAGACAGGAGCAACGGTTTTCGCAAGCGACGAGGATACAGAAGCCGTGCCCGCGGAACGCGTCCGCCTGAAGCGCAATGAGAAAGGTGCTATCGCTTACTCAACAGCCTGAAAAAGCAGGCGCGATATAAATCGCGCCTGCTTTTTATTGTGCCGGTTCCGTCAGGCCGTGCTTGACTGCGTAAAGGGCGGCTTGCGTGCGGTCCTGCACTTCCAGTTTGCTGAAAATATTCGAGATGTGCGTTTTCACCGTTTTTTCTGTGACATAAAGTGCAGAGGCAATTTCCCGGTTGCTTTTGCCTTTCGTCAACTCATAAAGCACTTCCTGCTCCCGCGGCGTCAATTGGTTGACGGTATGCGGCGGCGGTTCGATCGGCCCTTTTAACAGTTCTGACGTCGCTTTCGGATGCAGCGTGTTTTCCCCGCGCATCAAGCTCCGGAGTGAAGCTACCAATTCATCCGGTTCAATGTCTTTCAATTGGTAGCCGGCCGCTCCCGCTTCCATTGCCGGTACGACATGGTCGCGGTCGGAGAAACTTGTCAACATCAAAACGATTATTTCCGGATGCTGTTCTTTGATTTTCCGCGTTGCTTGGATGCCGTCCATTACCGGCATGACCAAATCCATCAATACGATGTCCGGCAATAGTTTCGCTGCCAGTTCGACGGCTTCTTTGCCGTTCACTGCTTCCCCGACCACTTCGATGTCTTTTTGCGTTTTCAAAAAAACATTAAGCCGCGCCGGACAACATGATGGTCATCAGCAATTAATACTCTTACCATCCCTTTCATTCCTTTCTTAATAAGGCATCCGCACAAGAATTTCCGTTCCTTTGCCAATTTCGCTTGACCACTCCACCGAACCGCCTTCCGCTTTCGCGCGGTCTTGCATACTTTGGATTCCGATGGACGGAAGGGTCAAGCTTTCGCCAATGGCAAAACCCTGCCCTTCATCTCGCAAGACAAGCAAGACATCAGACGAAGTCACGGACAAATACAATTGCACGTCATTGACGCCGGCATGTTTCCGGACGTTGTTCAATGCTTCCTGCGCGATGCGGAACAGCGTCTCTTCGATGCGTGAAGGCAATTGGATGACGCCGGTCACTTTCAATTCCACAGCGAGTCCGAGCATTTCCCCGTAGCCTTTTATGGCTTCAAGCAGCCCGCTTTCCAACCCTTTCGGCCGCAATTGCCAAATCAGCGCCCGCATTTCATTCAACGCTTCTTGCGTTAAATGCTGGATGTCGCTGAAAGTTTCTTGGATAGCCGGATCATCGGCCATTTCCACGCCGCCGCGTGCGGTCAGCGTAACCGAAAACAGCAATTGATTGACCGAGTCGTGTAAATCGCGCGCCAAGCGGTTTCGCTCTTTGACGAGTGCAAGTTCCTGCTCTTGTTTGGTCAGCACGATCCGTTTGATCGCCGAACCAATTTGAAAAGCGACCGATTCTAGTAATGCCAATTCGTCTATTGAGAAACGGACGGTATTCGGTGCGGCAATGTTCAACAGTCCGAATTTTTCTTCTCCCGACTGCAGCGGAACCGTCGCATGGTGAGTTATGCCTTCCGCGTCTCCCGCGTCCGCGGACAACGCGTTTTCAATGCGCTGGCATGCGATGATGTTGGACGCTTTTTCCAAATCGCCGTCATGATAGCGTTTGACGCACCAGCAACCGCCTTTCTTCAAATGAAAGCAGCCGTTTTCTTTCAGCGCCGGCGGCAAATTTTCCTGAGCCACGAGCCGATGTTTGCCTTGTTCGTCAATAAAAAACAGCCAGGCAGTTTCAAAATTCGATCCCCGCAACAGTTTGGCTAGCGCCCCTTTCAACATTCGGTCCATATCGGTTTCTTCATTTAAAAGTTCCGCTATTTCTTTCAGTAATGCCACATTGGAATGTTCGTCCATCACCATTAATCTCACCTCTTAGCCTTATCCTAACGATACACGTTCCGGGCATTCTTTTGCCTCATACTTTGGAATGAGAAAAGCCCCCATAAAGGGAGCTTATCTTCTTAGCGGCTGTTCATTTCATTTAGGAAGGATTCTTTTAAGAATTCCATTTTTTCATCACTGTCGCGTTCGGTATCTGCAAACACGCCGAAGTAATATTTCACTTTCGGTTCCGTGCCGCTTGGCCGCACGCAAACCCACGAACCGTCTTTCAAGAAATACTTGAGCACGTTCGACTGCGGCAATTCGATTTTTTCATCGGTCCCGAGATCAGTAAAGACGCGGTTTTGCGATTCATAGTCTTCGATGGTCACGACAGGAACCCCCGCAATCGCTTGGATCGGGTCTTGGCGCAGCCCTTCAAGCATAGCCGAGATTTCACGCGCGCCGTCCACGCCTTTTTTAGTGATCGAAACGAGGCTTTCCCGGTACCAGCCAAAGCGTTCGTACAAACCAACCAGCACATCATGCAAGCTCTTGCCGTGCTGCTTGTAATAAGCAGCCGCTTCAACGAGCAGCAGCACCGTCTGCACGGCATCTTTGTCGCGGGCAAAATCTTTGATTAAATAGCCATAGCTTTCTTCGTAGCCGAATAAAAACTCGAACGTTTTCTGCTCGTCGTTTTCTTTTAGTTTTTCTCCGATAAATTTAAAGCCCGTCAATACATCTTCGCAGCCGACGCCGTAAGCATCCGCTACGACACGGCCAAATTCGGATGTGACGATGGTTTTGAAAATGCGGCCATTTTCAGGAAGTGTGCCTTTCCGCTCTTTTTGGCTAAGCAAATACTCAATCAAAATCGCACCGGTCTGGTTGCCAGACAGCAATTCATAATGCTCTCCGCTCCAAACCGCAATGCCTGCGCGGTCGCCGTCGGGGTCAACGGCGATCAACAAATCTGCACCATTTTCTTTGCCGTATTGCATCGCTAGTTCAAACGCCGACGCTTCTTCCGGGTTTGGCGATGTGACGGTCGGAAACTCGCCGTCCGGATCCATTTGTTCTTTTACATACGTGATGTTGGTGTAGCCTGCTTCAGTCAATAAACGCTTAACCGTTGAACCGGATGCGCCGTGAAGCGGTGTAAATACGGCTTGAATCGGGTTTGCCGACTGCTCTTGCACCGTCAAAGCGTTCGTAATATACGCTTGATCCATTTTTTCATCAATCATCACAAGCAGATCGGATGGGTATTCCGTATTAACAACGGCCAATTCGTCTTCCACTTGGCTGACAAAGTCAATGACGCGGTCGGCATCCGCCAAGTTCAGCTGCGCACCGTCTTCTCCGTAAACTTTGTAGCCATTGTATTCAGGCGGGTTGTGGCTTGCCGTGATGACAATGCCCATAAAGGCATTTAAATAGCGGACGCTGAACGACAGTTGCGGCGTTGTACGCGGCGCGCTGTATAAATACGTATGGATGCCGTTCGCCGCAAACGTACGGGCGGCTTCCATGGCGAATTCCGGCGACATGCGGCGGCTGTCATAGGCAATGACCATGCCTCTCGCCATTGCTTCTTCCCCGTTTTCTTTTATGTAGTTCGCGATGCCTTGGGAAGCTTTTCGCACTGTATAAACGTTCATGCGGTTTGTGCCCGGCCCAATTTCGCCGCGCATTCCGCCTGTTCCGAATACCAGGTCTTGATGGAAAGCGTCTTCTGCCCACTTTTCATCGTCTTTTAGAAGGTTTAATGTCTCTTTTGTTGTTTCATCTAATTGATCGTGCTCTAACCATCTTTTGATTTTCTCTTTCCAAGCCATTTGAACGCCTCCCTTTCTTTTACAGTTCATTCTACCAAAAAAACCAAGAAAAAACCGCTCCCAGTTGGAAGCGGCCGCTATATTAAGTTGAACTTAGTATGTTGGGTTGTTCATATTCCGCAAACCAGCTGCGCTTGCCGCGGGCGAGCGCCGAGCCGCTTCGTCGCTAGCGCGACTGCAGGGTCTCGGCTGTCTCGCTTTACCGCAGGCGTCTCCGCTAGTTTGCTCCATATCTAGGCAGATATAATAAATAAACTTTAACGTTTTTTTGTAAAACTAACCAGCGCAGGCGCGTCCACGGGCTAGGCGAAGCGATAAGACGAGTGTTCTTCTCGGCTTATTGCCAGAGCCATGCCCAAAGCGTCCGAAGCGGGGTGTAAAATCTACTTTCCAGTGAAACTGGTTAGTCTTTTTTATACTCCACGCGGTAAACGTCGTGGCGGCGGTCTTTTAATTGCTTAACCGTACCGTTTTGTCGTTGGCGGCGCAGGATTTCCAAATCGACGTCTCCGATCAAGACCATTTCCAAGTTGGCATTGGTTTCCCCAACGATGCCGTCGCGGGCAAATTCAAAATCGGATGGCGCAAAAATGCCGGATTGGGCATATTGGATGTCCATGTTTTCCGTTTGCGGCAAGTTGCCGACGGTACCGGAAATAACGGTGTAAATTTGGTTTTCCACGGCACGTGCTTGTGCACAATAACGAACGCGCAAGTACCCTTGTCGGTCTTCTGTACAAAACGGCGTGAAAATGATATTTGCTCCCATATCTGTCGCTATGCGGGCAAGTTCTGGGAATTCAATGTCGTAGCAGATTTGGATGGCGATTTTGCCGCAATCCGTATCAAAGACGCGTACCGAATCACCGGCAGAAATCCCCCACCATTTGCGTTCGTTCGGCGTGATGTGGATTTTGTATTGCTTGTCGATCGAGCCATCGCGGCGGAACAAGTACGCAATGTTGTAAATCTCGTCGTCTTCTTCTTTTACGAAATGCGAACCGCCGATAATGTTGACGTTGTAGCGCACCGCAAGATCCGTGAACAGCTCAATATATTGTGGCGTGTATTCCGTCAATTTGCGCACTGCCTGGCTCGGCGATGGTTCGTTCAAGAATGACATCAATTGCGTAGTGAAAATTTCTGGGAACACCACAAAGTCGGAATGGGCATCCGATGCCACGTCGACGAAATATTCCACTTGGCTTGCCAAGTCATCAAATGATTCGATGGCGCGCATCAAATACTGCACGACGCAAATGCGCACCGGCAAACTTGTTTTAAAATGGCGCTTGGAAATCGGCTTGTAATCCACGTTGTTCCATTCCATCAGCGTAGCGTACTTGCCCGATGCCAAATCATCTTGCAAATAGTTCGGGTTGATTCGCATCAATTGGAACCCGTTCATCAATTGGAACGTCAAGACGGGATCGTAGATTTTGTGGCGAGACACTGAATCCACGTATTCTCTCGGTGACATTTCATCCGCATGCTTATGGTAGTTCGGAATGCGGCCGCCAATAATAATCGACTTTAAATTCAGTTCGCGGGCCAATTCTTTTCGCGCTTCGTATAATCGCTGCCCAACTTGCATCCGGCGGAATTCCGGGTGCACCATAACTTCAATGCCGTACATATTGTAGCCATCCGGGTTGTGGTTGGTGATGTAACCTCCGTCGGTCACGTCGTCCCATGTATGGCGGTCGTCGTATTCATCAAAATTAATCAATAAACTCGAGCATGAACCAATAACTTTGCCGTCAAGTTCAGCGACTAATTGGCCTTGAGGGAAAACGCCCAAATGGCTTCTTAGTTGTTCTTCTTTCCAAGGGTCCATCCCCGGAAAACACAATCGCTGCATGTCCATGATCGCAGGTATATCTGCATAACTCATTTCGCGGATAATCATGCTTTTTTCGAAATTGGATAAATCGAATTGTTCTGGCACTGCAGCCACTCCTTCACAAAAGTTTCATAGTTCATTATATAGGATAGTGGAACAGGTTGATAATGATTTACTTGCGTTCGGTTAAGAATTATACTTTTATAGAAGAAATTCTTGAAAAGAGGGCTGTTTTTATGTCAAAGCGCCAAGAAAACGTTTTGCTGTCCATGTGGGCTGTCTCACTGGTCGCAACGTTGGGGTCACTTTATTTTTCTGAAATCCGCGGATATACCCCATGTGAATTATGCTGGATCCAACGGATTTTCATGTATCCGCTCGTCATTATTATTGGGGTCGCCTATGTTCAGAAAAACGTGCGGATTGCTGCAACGACGTTAGTATTCGCTGTCGTCGGCGGCTGTATTTCCCTCTACCATTACGGAATCCAAAAACTGTCTTTTTTGGCTGATTCAGCTCCTTCATGTGGACAAGTTCCGTGCACGGGCCAATACATCAACTGGCTCGGATTTATCACCATTCCATTTTTAGCGCTTATCGCATTCTTCTTAATTGCTGGAATGAGCCTTTACCTGAGAAAAACAATCAAGGAGGAAAACTAACATGAAAAAAATGATCGCTATCGCAGCAGTTGTTGTTGTCATTTTCGGATTGATCATCTTTTTGACCAATCAAGCGAATGACAAAAAGCTGGCGAACAATCCATACGGCTCGAAAGATTTGCGGCAATCGACAATCGACCAACTGGACGATGAAAATTACCAGAGCATTGCATTGCCTGACGAAGTTAACGAAAAAATCACGAGCGGTGAACCGACAACCGTTTATTTTTTCAGTCCGGAATGCGTTCATTGCCAAGCTACCACACCGGTATTGATGCCCGTTGCTGAAGATATGGATGTAGACGTCTTGCAGTATAATCTGTTAGAGTTTGATCAAGGGTGGACAGACTATGCCATCGAAGCAACCCCAACTTTGATCCATTTTGAAGATGGCAAAGAAGTGGCACGCTGGGTCGGCGCACAACCGAAAGAAAACATTGAGCAGTTTTTCAATCAAGTTGTTTTAAACTAATTGACAAAAGGATCATGTGCACCGCGCATGATCCTTTTTTATGGAGGAATCGTTGATGAGTTGGAATTATGAAATAAAAGATGAAGGCACAACCGTTGAAGAATTGTTGCGAAAAGAATGGGGCCTTGGCAAAAAAGTCGTCCACGAAATGCGGATGGCAAAAAGCGTCAAGAACGAAAAATTCCAGGAAATCATTTGGAAAGAGCCATTGGCCAAAGGAACGATTTTAGTCTTTGATTTGCCGCCCGCTGATTCGCCGTACGAACCGAAACACGATGTGGAATTGCCGATTTTGTTTGAAGATGAGCATTTTGTCGTCGCCAGCAAACCAAAAGGCATGAAAACCCATCCAAACGAAGTCGGGCAAATCGATACGTTCATCAATGCGATTCTTGGCCACATTGTCCGAAACGGCGGTACGTATGCCGAACACGTCCACCGGCTCGACCAAGGAACGTCTGGCTTATTGATGGTGGCCAAACATCCGGTAGCCAAAAACGTTTTGGACCGTTTGCTTGAACAAAAATTGCTTGTGCGCGATTACGAAGCTGTTGTTAAAGGGCGCGTGCCTAATAAAACCGGCACCATTGACGTCAAGCTCGGCCGCGACCGCCACCATCCGACGCGCCGCGTGGCATCTCCAACCGGCCAAAGCGCCGTCACTCATTACAAAGTGGCCAAGCAGCTGGAAGGAAAAACCTTGCTTCATTTAACGCTTGAAACCGGGCGCACCCACCAGATTCGGGCGCATCTTGCGTACCTGGGCCATCCAATCATTGGAGACGAATTGTATGGCGGATCGCCGACACAAGACGGCGCATACCATTTACACGCTTTCCGCATGTCGTTCATCCACCCATTCACCGAAGAAAAAATTGTTGTTGAAGATACATCGCGTTAAAATAATAAGCTTTTTAAAAACCTTCATAGGATTTCCTATGAAGGTTTTTTGCTGAAGCGATGCTTTGTCATTCCCAATCCGGCGCTATTTCCCAGTTGCCCAGCGCTTTCCGGATATAAATGATTTGCCCGAGATGGTAGGCGTTGTGTACGCAAAGGCTGGACAGGGCTTCCCACCAAATTGCGTCTTCCGGAAAGCCCGGAATGTGGGCATGGAGTTCTTCTTCTGTAGACGCTTCAATCGCACTTTGCCACTCAGCAAGCCCTGCATCCAATTCGTTCACTTGCTGCTGCCAGCTTTCTTCCGTCAATCCTTCCACCGTTTGGAACGTGGAAGAATTGAGTTCCGGCGCTTCCCCGACCGCTTTGCCTTTAAAGCGCTTCATCCACCGGCTGTTGTAAAACAATAGGTGATTCGCAATTTCTCCGATTGAATTTGAAGATGCGTTCGGCTTCCATGTTGCTTCTTCCAAGCGCAGCCCAATGAGTGCTTTGCTTAGCGGTTTGACCCAACTGTCTACATTTCGGCACATCGCCAACTGATCCAAAACCATTTCTTTTTTGCTCATCTACACCCCTCCTTTTCTGACTATTCTTACAATAGAATAACATAACAAAAAACCGACAAGCTTATAAAGCGAGTCGGTTTAACTAAATTATAAAGCTGTAAGGCTGTCCGGATGCATGCCTGTACGGCGATTCTGATTTAAGGCATCAATCATGTGCATCTCCTCTAGAGACAATGCAAAATCAAAAACGTCGGCATTTTCAGCGATGCGGCTTGGCGTTACGGACTTCGGTATGACGATTAAATCACTTTGCAAATGCCAGCGAATGATCACTTGGGCTACCGATTTGCCGTGGGATTCTGCAATTTGCTGCAGGACATTTTCATCAAGCAGCGTCCCGCGCGCAAGCGGCGACCACGAGGTGACGGCGATTCCGTTTTCAGCGCAAAATGCCCGCAGCGGTTCTTGCGTCAAATGCGGATGCAATTCAATTTGATTAACCATCGGTTTCGTATTGGCAGTTGCTATAATCTTTTCCAAATGGTGCTGCTGGTGATTAGAGACACCGATTGAGCGGACCACTTTTTCATCGTATAAACGCTGGATCGCCCGGTATGTATCTTCGTATTTTCCCGGAACCGCCCAGTGCGTCAAATACAAATCCAAGTAATCAAAGCCTAGCCGTTCGAGCGAGGCTTCAAACGCCCGCAAGGTTTGGTCATAGCCTTGGTCGGTATTCCATACTTTTGAAGTCACAAACACTTCTTCGCGCTTCAAACCAGATGCCCGAACCGCTTCTCCCACTTCCCGTTCGTTGTCATAAAGCGATGCCGTATCGATTGCCCGGTAGCCGCCATTAAGAGCCGTGACCATCGCATCCACCGCAGCTTCTTTATCGGTCATCTTGTAGACCCCAAGGCCAAAACGCGGCATTTCAATTCCATTATGTAAGGTTTTCGTTGAGTTGATTGTCAATTCCATTGCATTCACCCTTTCTCTTTTCATATTACAAATAATAAAGCAGAAGTTCGACTTTTAAACTTCTTTTTTTCAAAACCGCTTGCTTTTTCACTGAAAAACGAATATTATTTTCTAAGTCATTTAAATCGTTCGTGTTTTGAAAGGAGTTTGTTTATGTTTTACTTAAAAGAATACGGTACGGACATTAAAACGGAAGTGTTGGCAGGAACGACAACATTTTTGACCATGGCTTACATTGTTATCGTCAATCCCGTAATTTTAGGAGCGGCCGGCGTGCCATTCGACCAAGTATTTTTGGCAACGATCATCGCCGCTGTCATCGGCACGCTCTGGATGGCACTTTTTGCCAACTATCCGATTGCAATCGCTCCGGGAATGGGATTGAACGCCTATTTCACATCAATGGTGCTCGCTTCGGATGGAGCCATTGATTACACCACAGCTTTTGCGGCCGTCTTTGCGGCTGGGCTAATTTTTGTCGCATTGTCCATGACACGCTTGCGCAAAGTATTGATTGAAGCCATTCCCGAAAACTTAAAACATGCCATTACGGCCGGCATTGGACTGTTTATCGCGTTTATCGGCATGCGGCTCAGCGGAATCATTGTGGCAAATGAAGCCAATCTTGTCGGACTTGGCGATTTAACAGCGCCGCCAGTCGCATTGACGCTTGTTGGCTTATTGATTACCCTTATTTTTATGTCTTTGAACATTCACGGCGGCATTTTCTTCGGCATGATTGTGACAGGAATCATTGCGTTCTTCACTGGCCAATTAAAATTTGAAGAAACGATCCTGAAATTGCCTTCCTTGCCTGAAGGCATAATCGTCTGGAATCCGATTGAAGCCTTCCAACTGGTCATTCAATATGGACTATATGGTGTCGTGTTTTCGTTCTTGCTCGTGACGCTGTTTGATACGACCGGCACGATGATCGGCGTCGCCAAACAAGCCGGTTTGATGAAAGACAACAAAATGCCGCGCATGCGGCAGGCATTGCTTGCGGATTCTGTTGCTGCCACAGCTGGCGCTATGCTTGGGACGAGTCCCACATCCGCTTATGTGGAATCATCCGCAGGCGTTGCAGCAGGCGGCCGTACCGGACTGACTACGTTGACTGTAGCGATCCTCTTTATCGCTGCAGCCTTTTTCGGCCCGCTCGTCGGTGCCTTGTCGAGCGTCGCGGCCATCACCGCTCCCGCTTTAATTATTGTCGGCAGTTTGATGATCGGTTCAGTCAAGCAAATTGAATGGGATCAATTTGACGAAGCGTTTCCTGCGTTTTTAATCGTCTTGGCTATGCCGCTTACGTCGAGCATTGCAACAGGCATCGCGCTCGGATTTATTTCATACCCTTTGATGAAATTGTTTAAAGGCAAGGCCGTCCATCCGATTTTGTATGTATTCGCAGTTCTCTTTGCCATTCAAATCATTATTGCGCCCCATTAAAAAAACCGCCATTTGGCGGTTTTTTATATTTATATGCGCACTGAACGGTTGGAGACCGCTGCTGAAATCAATAACACGACTGCTGTAATCAAGTGAAGCACCCAGCCAATTCCTGGAATCCAAGCCACGATGCTTGTAATGATCCCTAGAACGGAACCGGATTTTGGTGAATATTCTCTGAAACAGAAAAACAACGTGATTGCGTGAAGGACAAACATGACGCCAAGTGCTGTATACCCCGTACCGATGACAACAGCGCCGCCAATAACTGGAATCGCCAGAAATGCTTCAGCAAGGCCGGTAATCCACAGCAACGCCACAGAAATTTTCATTCTCATTCTTTTCACCTCTTCCCAAAAAATTCGTATGTTATATATACGGACGAAAGCTCAATGCGTTTCATTTATTTCAACTTAACGTCGGTAATCTCTCCATTACCGAATCTTTATTTCAAAATAGGTTAAGAAAAATGATTGGGAGGTGCCCACAAAGCAAAAAGCCAGATGCCAATAAAGACAGAAATTCTTCACATTTCCACCGGCTCTTATGTTTCATTTTATTCCATCATGCGCTATACTAAAAAACAGATGCACATTTAGAGGAGGTCGTGAATTATGAACTTAATCCTTATTCTAGGTATTATTGTGGCGTTCTTGTCAGCTATCCTGACAGCAGGGCACGACGACAAACCAGGTACATTCGACGAGAAATAATGCAAAAGGACAGCGAAATCGCTGTCCTTTTTTCATTTTAATCCAGGGTAATCTTGCTGGCGCAAGGCTTCGTACATCAAAATGGCAGCCGTATTGGATAAATTCAATGACCGAATGTGTTCGTTCATTGGAATCCGCAAGCAGCGATCCAAATTTTGATCAATCAATTCTCTCGGCAAGCCTTTTGTTTCTTGGCCGAACACGAAGAAATGGTCTTTCTCGGTATCCGAAAAATCAAATGTTGTATAGGTTTTCGTGCCGAATTTAGTTATATAGTAGAATTCCCCGTCTGCGTAACGGTCAAATAGCTCCTGCAACGAATCGTGATACGTCAAATCGACGTGCTCCCAGTAATCGAGCCCGGCGCGCTTCAGCATTTTGTCATCCGTCGAAAAGCCCAGCGGACGCACCAAATGCAGTTTCACTCCTGTCCCTGCACATGAGCGGGCGATGTTTCCTGTGTTCGCTGGAATCAGCGGTTGATACAAAACAATGTGTATAGCCAAATTATTCACTTATCCTTTCAATCTTTCAGCAAAAAATGCTAATCCTTTTTGAATTTCTTCCTGTACTTCTTCATCTTTTTCGAGCTGTTCGGCTCGCTTCAACGCATCCAACCCTTCAACGGTTCCGATTTTCCCGATGGCCCACGCAGCCGTACCCCGGATTACCGGGCGGTCGTCGGTTTTCATCAAGTTAATCAGTGCCGGAACAGCACTCGCTTCTTTAAAATGCGCCAGCGCCAAAATCGCATTTCGCTGAATCGGTTTTTTGCCGCGCCACGAACCTGAAACATAGCCGAACTTCGCTTTAAATTCTTTATTTGAAATCGACAGCAGCGGCTCAAGCAGCGGCTTGGCGATTTCCGGATCCGGTTCGAATTCCAAATGGATATGGTTGGCCTTGCGTTTGTTTTTTGGGCACACCGTCTGGCACGTATCGCAGCCGTACAGACGATTGCCGATAACGCCGCGGAACTCATCCGGCAAAAAGCCTTTAGTCTGCGTCAAAAACGACACGCAGCGCTGGGCGTTCAATTGGCCGCCTTCGACGATTGCACCGGTCGGGCATGTGTCGATGCACAGCCGGCAATCGCCGCATTGATCTTCCATCGGTTCGTCAAACCGAAACGGAATGTTGGTGATCATTTCCCCGAGGTATACATACGACCCAAACTCCGGCGTGATGATGTTGGTGTTTTTTGCGCTCCAGCCGATGCCGGCGCGTTCTGCCACTGCCCGGTCAGATAGCTCGCCAGTGTCCACCATCGACCGCATGCGGGCTTCGGGGCAATGCGCGGCGATAAATGCCTCTAGTAACGCCAACCGTTCTCTAAGGGCCGCGTGATAATCTTTTCCCCACGACGACCTGGAAAAAATTCCTCGACGTGCGCCCTTCACTCCTTGAGGCGCATCTTTCATTTTCGAAGGATAGGCAATCGCAATGGCGATGATGCTCACCGCTTCGTCCAATAAAAGCGCAGGCTGCGTTCGTTTTTCGATGTCCGGTTCTTCAAAGCCGGACTGATAGTTTAAGTGCTGCTGGCGAATGAGCCGGTGCCGCAAATTATAAAAAGGCTCTGCCGAAGCAAAACCGATTTTATCAATCCCGATGCTAGAGGCGTATGCAACAAGTTCCTGTTGAAACTCTTCGAGATTCATGTCGATAACCCCTCACTCTATTTTATGATACGATAATGGAAAACAAAACATGGAAAGGAAGATTGCAGTGGAAGTGACAGTCAATCCTCAAATTCGAGAAATCTTTCCTGATTTTAAAATAGGAATCATACAATATAACAATATCACCGTTTCCGATTCACCTCAAATGTTAAAAGGCCGCCTGCAGCTTTTCCAGGAACAATTATTCTTTGATCTGGAAGACAAAGAGATCACGGATTTCCCAGGGCTTCTTGAATGGCAAGTGCTTTGGAAAGCATTGGGAGCAGATCCAAGCCGCTACCGCCCTTCCGCAGAAGCGTTGTTCCGCAGAATCAAGAAGCAGAATTACTTGTCTCCGGTCCACTCGGCTGTCGACATGAACAGCTTTCTTTCCTTGCAATACGAAATCCCGCTCGGCTTGTACGACGCCGACAAAATTTCAGGCGCCGTGTCCATTTCCATCGGCACCGAAGACGACCGATACGAAGGCTTGAACAATCGCGTCAACACATTAAAGCGTATTCTTGTGTCAAAAGACAGCGAGGGCGCATTTGGCAGCCCGTATGTCGATTCCAAACGCACGGCCGTCACCGAAGAGACGACGAACGCCCTACACCTCTTTTATCTGCGGCCATCGATGGACCGAGACGCCGCCATTCAGCTATTGACGGCGGCTTCGAAAATGTTCACGGGCATCAACGGCGGCGAAGCTGAGATTGCGGTCGTGTAACATAAGCATATTCTTTTTCTTTGCATAAAAGTTGCAGTAGACTCAGACTAGTTCAAGTTAAAAATGAGGGATGAACATATGGGACGAGTACACAGTGACGTGATTCAATTTCGGGGCAGCCATTACGATTTCGGTTTTATGCAAGGGGAATTGTTAAAGGATTCTTACATCCTCCCAAACCGCAAAAAACAATGGGCGCCGCCGAATCGCAATTTTACAATAAATGAACAGCAAGCCAAAATGTTAATTCAAGATTTTTCGCCTTTGATCTGGGAAGAGATTTGCGGACTCGCTGATGCACTGGAATGGACGATGCACGACGCCATCCGGGATTTTGGCGGCTATTATTTGGAATATGTCCGAAGCGGCTGTTCCATCTTCACTGCACCGGATTTTATGGTCCGCAATTACGACAGTGCGCCGCTTGGCTATGAAGGGCGTTTCGCTTTGTACCAGCCGACTGATGGCGGCTATGCGACCATTGGTCCGACCATGCAAATTACCGGACGGACCGACGGCATGAACGAAAAAGGCTTGGTAATGGGGTATAACTTCATCAATCGGAGAGATTCAGAAGATGGCTTTATCTGCAACATGATCGGCCGGCTTGTGCTGGAGAATTGCGCAACGAACGCCGAAGCCATCGCCTTATTAAAAGAGCTCCCCCACCGCCGGTCGTTCAGCTACGTGCTGCTTGACCAAACTGGAGAAACGGTTGTAGTCGAAGCTTCCCCGCGCAAAGTAGAAGTGCGGCAATCCACCATCTCCACCAACCATTTCAAATTGCTGACTGAAGAAAACCGCTACCAAATTGAAGACTCCAAGCGCCGTGAGCAAGTGATGCAGGACTATAAACAAAGCAGTCCCGATGCTTTCAGCGCATTCCAGCTGCTGAATGACTCTCAAAAAGGCGTCTTTTCGAAAAAATACGCGACCGCTTCCGGCACGCTTCACACCGCCGCTTATTTTCCTGAAACTCTGGAAATGGGGTTTGCGCTCGGGCCGGATCGCCTGCCGCTCATGCTCGGCTTTCAAAACTGGCTGGACGGCGAAAAACTGTATATCAAACGCATCAATGGCAAACTGGATATCGACATTCCGTTTGTTAATATGGCTGAAATTTAAGTTAAAAGCGCTCCTTTCATTTGAGAGGAGCGCTTTTGTTATACCCGAATCTTGTCCATATGGGCAAAACCGATGGCGGTATCAATCTCACCGGTAATTTGCTCCGGTTCGACCGCTTCTCCTTCAAGCCAGCTGGCAAAGTCAAATACCCTGGGCTCTTGATTACCCCCTAAAGCAAACCACATTTTTTTCTCTTTCGGAAAATAAGCCGACGTATGAATCGTGCCCGCCCAACTTTTGTAAAGCTTGGAAAAAACACCTTTTTCCGTGTCGTTAAACAATCGGAATGCCTGGTGCGCATCAGTCGCAGAATCAGACTGTGCGGCAATTGCATCCAACCGCGCATAGGAATCCTTCAAGTAATTCCGGTTTTCCTGCTGGTGGATTTCAAAATGGTTGGTGCAGACAGCCGCTTTTCGCACATCAACTGAACGCGGACTTGATTCCACAATAAATGTCTCACCGCTCGCATCCAACACGACATAGCTGAACGATCCCCGATGCGGAATGGTTTCCAAAAGCGCCACTGCTTCTTCCGCTGTTGCACACGTTTCGAGAATGATGCGGCTGATCATATAACAGACAAACCCGTCGCCTGGCTTTTTGCGATGGATGAAATTATAGCCGAGCGCCAGCCCTGTTTCGTTCATGCCGTCCATGCGGCCGGTAATCCGCGACGTCGGGCCGATGACGGCATAGCCCGAGTCGGTTGGCTGGAACACTACGAAGCGCCCTTCGTACGTCTGCGGATGGAAATCATAATTTCGCACCAGAAAATCTTCACCTGTAAAAATCGAACAGCCGCTTGGAAGTGCATCGATCCGGTAGCCGCCAAAATTGCGTAAAACATCTTCCATCGGCAATTCAAGCGCAGCTTGCAGACCGAGAAATTCATCCCAAATTCCGGGTGCAAAACGCTTAAACATCGCTTCCGTTTCGGGCACATCGATGATAAAGCGCGCCCGTTTAATCTGCCAGTCTTTTTGCCGGTTTTCAAGCGTCACCGAATCCTTCAACTTCTTCCCTTGCATATACCCAAACTGAAAATGGTCGCCTCTGAATTGAATGATGTCGCTATGTATCGTCTTCATAATCGTCTCCTTCTTGCGCAAACTCCTTACCTGAATAACAGCATACACATTACTGGAACGAAATTCAAAGAAGACGAAAAGCCCATCTTCTGTGAAACAAAGATGGGACATAGCCACTGCATTCGTAGTTGATTTTAACTACCGGCCATCATATGCTTGCTGCAAAGTGGGAATGTCCAATTTTTTCATCTGCAGCATTGCCCGCGTCACCCGGGCTGCTTTTTCGATATCCGAATCGGCCATCATGTCGTTTAATACTGTCGGCACCACTTGCCACGACACACCAAACTGGTCTTTCAACCATCCGCACACTTGCGCTTTTTCATCTCCGCCTGCGGTCAGCCGATCCCAATAATAATCCACTTCTTCTTGAGAGTCGCAGTTGATGATAAACGATACCGCTTCTGTAAATTGAAACATCGGCCCGCCATTTAACGCGACAAACTCCTGTCCTTCTATTTGAAATTCGATGGTCATGACCGTTCCTTCGGGCATCCCATGAATTTCTTGGCCTTCTTTAATAAAATACGTTTTGCGGCCAACACGGGAGTTTTTAAAAATAGACATGTAAAAATCGACTGCTTCTTCCGCATTTTGATTAAACCAGAAGTTGGCCATGATTTTTTGAATTTTGCTGTCCACCTCATTCTCCTGCCTTTCTTCAAAATGCATTGGCTATGTATTAACTTGTCCGTTCTTCATTTTCCTCCATAATACAATATCGCGGCTGGAAAAAAATCATTTTTTTCATCTTTTTTTATTTGCTGGGTATATAGATGGCAAACAAAGAAAAGAGGAATTGCTATGCCGCGCATAAAAATGCTTATTGGGCTTCCAGGAAGCGGAAAAACCACGTATGCGAAACAACTCATGAAAACCGAGCCTGATTGGATTCATTTATCGTCCGATAATATCGCCTATGCCGAATTTGGAATTGGAACCTCTATTGACCATCAATATGTTTTCGAGGAATTGTACAAGCAAACCAGCACCGCTCTTGAAACAGGTAAAAATGTAATCTATGATGCTACCAATCTGGCGTCCAAGAAAAGGCGCAGCTTTCTCAACCGCATCCAAAAATTCGAAGCTGAGGCAGAAGCTGTAGTTTTTTTTACACCTTATGATTTATTGAAAAACCGCAACCAGGAACGAAGTGCGCGGGAACGTGTGCCGGATTGCATTATTGAACGCTATATCCGCGCTTTTCATTTTCCGAGAAAAGATGAAAAGTTCAATTGCATTACCGTCATTTCCGCAAAAAACGACTTTCCTCCAATAAATAAAACTATAAATGCAATCTACACACAACATGTCTCTTTTGAAGAAATTTGTTGTCTATATGAATCGTTTGAAGAAACGAAACCGCTTCTCCAAATGAAAGAACTGCAGCCAACTGTTCAAAAAGCTTATCGGGCTTTTATTGCCGTAAGAAACGGTGCAACCGATCTTTACGACAAGGAACTTTTATCTTGGGCAGCGCTGCTTTCCGTCATTGGGAAACCCTATGTACGCAAAAACCGGCCGAGCGAGCAAGACAATTATTACGGATATGAACACGTTTCGATGTACCTAAGCTATTCGATTTTACGAAAATTGCGGTACTCTGAATCCTTTATTTTTGATGCCCTTTTATTAATCGATGAACACGCAGAAGGCCGCTATTCCAAGCGCGGCAAGATCCGTCGACGAATTGGCGCTGAAAATCATGAGCGGCTCCAGGTTTTATTAGAAGCGCTAAATCCCGTATAAGAAAGGCTCTTGCCATGTGCAAGAGCCTTTTAGTTAATCTTTAAAATTCTTTTCAATATACTTTTTCTCTTCCGCCTTACTTAAACGGCCGGTAGCTTTTCCAATCGTGCCGCCATTCAACTGCCAAATGAAATTATGCACATCCACTGAATTTGAAAAATCGCCACTTTGCCATTGGCTTAATACTTCCTCGTAATAATCGCCATATTCGTAGAGAGTTTTGTTTTCCTGAACGATAGTCAGCAAACCCTCAATATTTTCAGGCGTCATTTCGACTGCTCCCCATTTTTCTTTCGCTTTCACCTTTTGGTGGGTCATTTTATGAAGCAGTGTCTGTACTTCCCCTTCAAGCATATCCACCTCTCCACCAGCCGCTTTCGGCTTTTCCTCTTGTTCCGATTGATCGCCTTGAACATTTCGTTCCTCGATATCTTTTGCCACTTCCATTATTTCATTTTTTTTTGAATCTGACTGTTGGATAAAGTAGTAGCCTCCTGCTGCCAGCGCAATAAAACCAATTAGCAATCCCGTTACTTTTATCGTTCGCTTCACTTTTCCACATCCTTTTGCGATTATTTTACTTTACATATAATGGTAACATATTTCACGTTGCAAATAACCTTCTTTAATTATCTAAATTTTCTAAATACTTATTGACATAATGTCTAGTTTACTATACATTATGTCAAAAGATATTTACTAAAAGTATACATTAACTTACAAGGAGGAATCTTTATGACGTACCAAGAAAAGAAAAGTATTGTCGGAGTAATTAGCACGATCATTATTTTCACATCCTTTTGCCTTTATATGTTGCCCCACTATCCAACTGGCGGTTTGGAATCGATGGAAACGTTTCGCTATTGGGGGTCTTTCGTCCTTTTCTTGACCGTCTTTTCAATTGTTGCTCACATCATTATCTCAATTCTTTTCAATATCGCCTTTCGAATTACCACTCAAGAAAAAGAACCGCGTTTTTCGGATGAACTGGATAAACTCATTGACTTGAAAGCGAACCGCAACTCGTTCTTTGTGTTTATCATCGGCTTCCTTTTAGCTATGGCCTCACTCGTTTTCTCAGAACCCACTCAAATCATGTTCATTATTTTGATTGTTTCCGGGTTTGTTTCCGATTTGATCGGCTCTGTTACGAAACTTTATCACTACAAGAAAGGGGTTTAATATGGGCAATCATCTTGTCGGCAACCACATTCGAAAATTGCGGTTCAACTTGGGCGAAATGACTCAGCAGCAATTGGCTGACAAGGCAGGCGTCACAAGACAAACCATTGTTGCTCTCGAAAAGGGAAACTACTCTCCCTCCTTGGAATTGGCTTTCCGCATTGCTCTCGTCTTTAATTTGCCGTTGGAAGAAGTGTTCTTTTATGGAGAGGCATCGAACAGAAAAGATTAACCTTTGGTACTTATTTTAAAGGAGGAGAGAAAAATGGAGGAAAACAAAAGAAACGCAAAAATTGTCGGGGTATTGTTTCTCATTGCAGCAGTTACTGCGGTACTTGGCCTGCTCTTGTATGATCCAATTTTAAATAGCCCTGATTACCTCGTTCAAGGCGCCGAGCATGCCAACCAAATCATTCTAGGGGCTTTGATGGAATTGATGCTTGTAGCAGCAGCAATTGGCACCGCTACAGCCATGTTTCCGATTTTAAGAAAATACAATGAAACAATCGCCCTTTGGCATGTCTGTTTCCGTTTCCTCGAAGCGGTCATTATTGTCATCGGCGTCATCAGTGTGCTTTCTTTGCTGACCTTGAGCCGGGAATTTGTCGCAGCTGGTTCTTTGGATGCCGCCTCTTTCCAAGCTTCAGGAACAGTCTTAAAAGCCATACACGAATGGACGTTTTTATTCGGCCCCAATTTCATGCTTGGCATCAACACGATCATGTACAGCTACATTCTATACAAAACCAAACTTGTTCCCCGGTTCATTCCCGTATTGGGGATGACAGGAGCCGTACTCGTTTTCAGCTGTTCCTTGTTGGTCATGTTCGGCGTAATTGAGCAACTATCTGTATGGGGCGCGGTTTTGGCCTTGCCTGTTGCTGCCAATGAAATAATTTTAGCGGTGTGGCTTATTAGCAAAGGCTTTAACGAACCTGCTTTAACGGCATTAACAGAAAACAAAAAGCGGCGCAATCAGAATTCTTTAATCAAAGCTGAAGCGCCATAAAGCCATAGAAAAAAGCCCCTGCTTTGAAAAATTCAAAGCAGGGGCTTTTTGAGTTCATCGCTTGGCATGGCGATGAGAAGTATACCGGCGGTCGGGGTCGAACCGACACTCCCGTGAAGGAACGGGATTTTGAGTCCCGCGCGTCTGCCAATTCCGCCACGCCGGCAAATGTTCTAAAGGAACTATACAAATATAACATAACATCGAACTTATGCCAATAGTTTTTCACAAAAAAAATCAGCGTCTGGAAATTCCAGCGCTGATATAACCTTAAAAGAAAATATTTAAAAGAAGATAGAAAGCTGCAGCCAATGCAGCAGAAATTGGCAACGTGATTATCCAGGTAATCAACATTGTCTGAGCTGTTCCCCATTTAACGCCTTTCAAACGGTGAGACGCTCCTACACCCATGATAGAAGAAGAAATAACATGAGTTGTACTTACTGGCAAATGAATGAAGGTAGCGCCGAAAATAACCGCTGCTCCAGTTAAGTCAGCAGCAACTCCGTTCACCGGACGGATTTTCATGATCTTGCCGCCAACTGTTTTGATGATTCTCCATCCTCCGACCGAAGTTCCGAGTGCCATTGCCATCGCACAAGAAACCTGTACCCAAGTTTGAATATCATCGCCTGTTTGAAGGCCGTTCACGATCAAAGCCATCGTAATGATACCCATCGCTTTTTGCGCATCGTTTGTCCCGTGGGTAAACGATTGAAGCGCAGCTGTTCCGATTTGAATCAAGCGGAAGTTTTTGTTTGTTTTCGTTAAGTTATTATTTTTGAAAACCACTTTAAAAATACTGTAAACAATATAGGCAACTACAAAAGCCAGGATTGGCGAAAGAATAAGCGCTTGGATGATTTTCAAGAATCCGCTATAATTCAGTGCACTAAATCCGGCAGCTGCAATAGCAGCACCTGCGATTGAACCAATCAATGCGTGCGATGAACTGCTTGGAATACCGTAATACCAAGTGATTAAATTCCAAGCAATTGCGGCAAGCAAAGCAGCCATGATGACGATAGAGCCATTCTCCAAAGTAAATGGATCAACTATATCTTTAGTAATGGTTTTGGCAACTCCCGTAAAAGCAAGAGCCCCCACGAAGTTCATAATAGCAGCCAACATAATGGCGTGGCGCGGTTTTAATGCTTTTGTTGAGACTGCAGTGGCAATTGAGTTCGCTGTATCATGAAATCCATTAATGAAGTCAAACCCAAGTGCTAAAATGACAATTATAACTGTGGTGACTAATAGTATATCCATCGTCTGAGTGCCCCTTAAGCGTTTTTCATAATGATTGTTTCAAGTGTATTCGCAACTTTTTGGCAATAATCCGCAATTTCTTCAAGTTCTTCATAAATTTCTTTGTATTGAATAATACGGATTGGATCTTTTTCAACTTGGAAAAGATTTTTGATTGAGTGACGTAGCGTCACGTCGCATTGAGACTCGTAATCTTTAATTTTGATGGCATGGGCTCTCATATTGCCTAGTTTTTTAGTAGACAACAGATCCACCGCCGCTTGAATTTCAATTGTGCATTTGCGGATAGCTTCCACAAATTCCAACATATATTTGTCAGCGTTAATGACGGAATACATTTCAAATAACGAGGCTGTATGGTCTAAACCGTCCAATACATCATCCATCGTCATCGCAAGTGCTAAAATATCTTCACGCTCGATAGGAGTAATAAAGGCATTGTTTAAATCTTGAATAACAGTGTGTACGAATGAATCACCTTTTGTTTCATAATCTTTCATCGTATCTGAAAAGATCTTCAAATCACTGATTGCACTTAATTTATAATCTGCGAAATAATCAGCACTTTCTTTAAGGTTTCTCGAAATATTATCCAACTGTACAATAAACTTATCCTGCTTTTTAAAAGCCATCTTCTTTTACCCCCGCTATTTTAATAAAATAAACACTAAGCTAAATAATAATAGCTCATTTATAACCACCTTAACAATAGCTTATTAAAAAATTTACAAAACCGTAACATAACGAAATTATCTAATAATATTATTTTATTGATATAGCATTATTTCTAATTAAAAGAATCGGCCTTTTAAAATTTAACCATTCCCATTTAAGTTCCCGTATTTTTCATTACTGAAACCAATTTGAACATCACACTTGCGCCGTTTTAGCTTTAGTTGCACTAAGCAAGTCTTTCTCAATCTTCCCGTCTTTGATAACCGCAACGATCGTATTGACATTTTCTAATGCCCGAATATCCTCCAGCGGGTTTGTATTGGAAATAATAAGATCAGCTAATTTGCCGGCTTCCAAAGTGCCAATCTTATCTTCCCACCCCAAACACTCCGCAGCTACTTTAGTGGTCGCCAAAATGGCTTCCATCGGCGACATGCCAATATCGCACATCAACCCCAGTTCGCGCAAGTTCGTGCCATGGGCCATTACACCGGCGTCTGTCCCCATGGCAATTTTCACTCCCGCTTTATAGGCTTTTGCTATGCTTTCTTTATGGATATCCACCACATCCAGCGCTTTTTGAACCGCGTATTCGGGCATGTTGTCATTTTCCTTGCTTGCTTCTACAACCGCCACTGGCGCAAGTAGAGTGGGAACGAGATAAGTTCCATGCTGCACCATCAACTCGATCGCTTCATCATCCAGAAAAATGCCATGTTCAATTGAATGGATGCCTGCTCGCACTGCATTTTTAATGCCTTCTGCACCTTGTGCATGGGCCATAACTTTTATCCCTCTGCGAAAAGTCGCCTCTTCTACCATAATCGCCAATTCTTCTTGCGAGTATTGTGTAAACTCTGGATGGTCAGTAGGGCTCAGCACCCCTCCAGTAGCATGGACCTTAATCACTTCGGCACCAGCTCTCAGCATTTCCCTTACGCGCTGCCTTACTTGCTCTGGTCCATCACACACGCCGCTTGGCATGCCTGGGTAGCTTTTACTTGTAATATCAATGCCTGAACGCATCCAGTTGTCACCGTGCCCTCCAGTAATCGTTAAGGGATTGATGCTTAATTGCATGCGCGGTCCAGCGACAAGCCCTTTTTCAACGGCCATCTTTACGCCGAGATCAGTAAATCCGGCATCTCGAACAGTCGTAATTCCAGCATTCAGCGTTCGTTTCATGTATTCAATCGCTTCATAATACTTATAAGCGAATGGTGTTGCAAGCGACTCACGAATATCTTTAATTTCCATAATCATGTGAACATGGGTGTCTATCAAACCAGGCAAAATAAAGCCGCCCAGCGCATCAATTTTTTCGGTGTCGCTATCCGGTACCTTTATCTCACTTTGCAAGCCCACTGCTTCAATTTTATTGTCTTTGATTAATACCGCCGCGTTTTTTAATGCCGGCTGCCCTGTCCCATCGATTAATGTCCCATTAAAAATAAATTTATAAGCCACTTTAACTCCTCCTAATTTATCAAACATTCTAACTATTTACCACAGTATCATTTATTGTGAAAGATTCCTAGCAAATATAAAAGCTTAATAAACAAACAAAAAACCCCCAACTTTGAACTGAATCAAAGTTGGGGGCAAAAAGGTTGGCTGCCTTTTAACTAATACCGGCGGTCGGGGTCGAACCGACACTCCCGTGAAGGAACGGGATTTTGAGTCCCGCGCGTCTGCCAATTCCGCCACGCCGGCAAAATAGTAATGGAGGCGGCAACCGGACTCGAACCGGTGATAAGGGTGTTGCAGACCCATGCCTTACCACTTGGCTATGCCGCCAAAAATTGGAGCGGAAGACGAGGTTCGAACTCGCGACCTCCACCTTGGCAAGGTGGCGTTCTACCACTGAACTACTTCCGCATAAGCTGGGGTACCTGGATTCGAACCAGGGCATGACGGGATCAAAACCCGTTGCCTTACCGCTTGGCTATACCCCAATAATAAGATGGGGCGGACGAGGGGAATTGAACCCCCGAGTGCCGGAATCACAATCCGGTGCGTTAACCACTTCGCCACGACCGCCACTTTACTATTTTATAAATACAATTGAATAAAATTAAAACATGGGGCGGACGAGGGGAATTGAACCCCCGAGTGCCGGAATCACAATCCGGTGCGTTAACCACTTCGCCACGACCGCCATCATATAAATTTAAAAATTGGCAGGGGCAGTAGGAATCGAACCCACATCGGAGGTTTTGGAGACCTCTGTTCTACCGTTAAACTATGCCCCTAAAAACTGGTGGTGGGGGGCAGATTCGAACTGCCGAACCCGAAGGAGCGGATTTACAGTCCGCCGCGTTTAGCCACTTCGCTACCCCACCATGGTGCCGGAGAAAGGACTTGAACCCTCAACCTACTGATTACAAGTCAGTTGCTCTACCAGTTGAGCTACTCCGGCATGGAGATATTTATTAAAAAATGGTGGGTCAGGACGGAATCGAACCGCCGACACTTAGAGCTTCAATCTAATGCTCTACCAACTGAGCTACTGACCCACTTTTATAAAAATGGCGGTCCCGACCGGGATCGAACCGGCGATCTCCTGCGTGACAGGCAGGCATGTTAACCGCTACACCACGGGACCATTTGGTTGCGGGGGCAGGATTTGAACCTGCGACCTTTGGGTTATGAGCCCAACGAGCTACCGAACTGCTCCACCCCGCGACAATACTAAGTAATTCTTTTCGTTTTACTGCTTATGTATCAAACGAAATGGTGGAGGATGACGGGATCGAACCGCCGACCCTCTGCTTGTAAGGCAGATGCTCTCCCAGCTGAGCTAATCCTCCACATATATGAAAATGGTGACCCCTACGGGATTCGAACCCGTGTTACCGCCGTGAAAGGGCGGTGTCTTAACCGCTTGACCAAGGGGCCATTAATAATAAGAGTTATATCTGGCGGAGAGCAAGGGATTCGAACCCTTGAGACGGTTGCCCGCCTACATGATTTCCAATCATGCTCCTTCGGCCACTCGGACAGCTCTCCATATAATGGCTCCGAAGGTAGGACTCGAACCTACGACCATCGCATTAACAGTGCGGTGCTCTACCACTGAGCTACTTCGGAATAATATTATCAGCCTGGCAACGTCCTACTCTCACAGGGGGAAACCCCCAACTACCATCGGCGCAAAAGAGCTTAACTGCCGTGTTCGGGATGGGAACGGGTGTGGCCTCTTTGCCATCATTACCAGACTAATATTTTTTGAAAGCCAAGATTTATTATACCAATTACAGAAGGTATTACAAGCTTTTTTCAAAACTTTTTATCTTATTCTTTCAAAACTGGATAGCCGACTGCTTGAAACGAAACGCGGGCACGCCTGCCCTTTTTGGTTAAGTCCTCGATCGATTAGTATTCGTCAGCTGCACGCGTCGCCGCGCTTCCACCTCGAACCTATCTACCTCATCGTCTTTGAGGG
>NZ_JBOZWR010000009.1:0-85541 GCF_050864155.1 Planococcus sp. YIM B11945
AAGAGTCCAGTGATGATGGCAAAGAGGCCACACCCGTTCCCATCCCGAACACGGCAGTTAAGCTCTTTTGCGCCGATGGTAGTTGGGGGTTTCCCCCTGTGAGAGTAGGACGTCGCTGGGCAACCAGTCAAAGAAGCCGTTACCGGTTCCCGGTAGCGGCTTTTTTGCGTTCTGTACTCCTTCTTGGATCGGTAAAATAAGCAAGACTTAATTTATTGTAAAATTTCTTCTATATAATAGGATTTCAGTTCATTCTTTGTTTTCAAAAGAAAAAATGAATTTTCTTTATTATTTAAACTCTACTTAACGCTACTCTTCTTGTCTTGCTTACCCTTCTTCCTTGCAATCACTATAAATTTCACCTAGTATGAAACATAAATCTTTAATGCTCTATGGAAAGGTTGGATATAATGGATTTTAATCCTTGGATAATGGTAGCCATTATTTTTGCCATTAATGTTGTATATGTGTCCATATCAACAATCCGAATGATTTTGACCTTGAAAGGTTATCGAAACATTGCGGCTTTGATAAGCATGTTCGAGATTACTATTTATATAGTAGGACTTGGTTTGGTTCTTGATAATTTGGATCAAATCCAAAATTTAATTGCTTATGCGCTTGGCTATGCTTCTGGTGTTATCGTAGGCTCGAAAATTGAAGAGAAAATGGCGCTTGGCTATATTATGGTAAATGTGATTACGATGGAAGAAAGTGACCATTTGCCAAATATCTTGCGCGAAAAAGGTTACGGGGTCACCGATTGGGAAGCAAAGGGCCGCGATGGTGGACGGCAGACGATGCAAATCCTGACTCCTCGAAAAATGGAATTGCGTTTGTATGATACGATTAAAGCAATCGATCCGAAGGCATTCATTATGGCGTATGAGCCGAAAAATATTCATGGCGGGTTCTGGGTCAAATCGGTAAGGAAAGGAAAGTTATTTAAATGAGCAAAAAGACGGTTTGGTTTGAAGTGGGCGAGAACGAAACGATGGCTGACTGCCTCGAACGCATGAAACTGCAAGGGTATGCGGCAATGGGGCGGAAAGAAGAGCCCTTGTTTGAAGAAGTGAATGGAGAACCGATACCGGTAAGGCAAATTGTTAAGTTTAAAGGTGTAAAGATTGAAGAATAAGAAATAAAGTCTCTTAAAACCGAACGATGGAAATGACTATTGTGTAATCGTTCGAGTTTATCGTTGACGCGCTTTGATCAACTTGTTATGATAGGTGAGAATACCCCATATATGCAGAAGGATTGGCTTCTGCGTTTCTACCAGGACACCGTAATGTCCGGACTATGCGGGAAAGCAACTTATGGAGACTTGGCGAAAGAAAGGCTATGTTATGCCATTCTTTTCGAATTCGCTATGCACACAACAAGTCCTTAAGTAAACTGCTTTTCACGTAAAGTGAGCAGTTTGCTTGAGGGCTTTTATTTGTTTAGAAGGAGAGAATGGAATGAATCCTCGTATTGGCGTTATCATGGGAAGTTCAAGCGATTGGGAAACGATGAAACATGCATGTGATATATTAGATGAGTTGAATATCGCTTATGAAAAGCAAGTGGTTTCTGCCCATCGGACTCCGGATTTAATGTTTTCTTATGCAGAAGAAGCAAGAGAACGAGGGCTACACGTGATTATTGCAGGCGCTGGGGGAGCGGCGCATTTGCCGGGAATGGTCGCAGCCAAAACAACGTTGCCGGTAATTGGTGTTCCGGTTCAGTCAAAGGCGTTGAATGGTTTGGATTCGCTGTTGTCGATTGTTCAAATGCCAGGCGGCGTGCCGGTGGCGACGATGGCAATTGGAAAGGCTGGTGCGATCAATGCCGGACTTCTTGCAGCAGAGATTCTTGGGACGACTGATGCGGCTATAGCCGAAGCGCTGCAGGACCGGAGAGACCAAATAAAAGCCGATGTGCTGGAAAGTACAGGTGATTTGGTATGACGAAAACTATTTTGCCAGGGCAGACGATTGGCATAATCGGCGGCGGGCAATTGGGGCGGATGATGGCAATCGCTGCAAAAGAAGCCGGTTTTAAAATTGCAGTTCTTGATCCTGGCATGGATTCTCCGACTGGGCAAGTTGCCGATGTTCAAATCGTCGCTCCGTTCAACGATTTTCATGCACTTGAAGAGCTGGCGGAAGCAAGCGACGTCATCACCTATGAGTTTGAAAACATTGATGTGGCTGGATTAAAGCAGCTTGCGGAAATTGCTTACGTACCGCAAGGAGCCGAATTGATTCGGGTGACGCAAAACCGGATTTACGAAAAGCAGGCAATTTCAGCAGCGGATGTGGCGATTGCAGATTATATTGCCGCTGCCACTTACGAAGAGCTAGTAAATAAAAGCAGCCAGCTGGATTTTCCGTTTGTGGTAAAAACTGCGACTGGCGGCTATGACGGCAAAGGGCAACAGACCATTTTTTCGAAAGAGGAATTGCCGCTAGCTGAGCCATTGTTTCAAAACGGTTCTTGCGTAGCGGAAGCTTTCGTAAACTTCGAGAAAGAAATTTCGGTCATTATTCAACGCAATGTGCACGGCGAAATGATGGTCTTGCCTGTTGGGGAAAATATCCATAAAGATCACATTCTCCATCAAACGATTGTTCCGGCCCGTATTGAAGATGCAACACTTTCACGGGCAAAAGAAGCTGCCCGTAAAATCGCTTCATACTTGGAGATGATCGGCACGCTGGCAGTGGAAATGTTTGTCCTTGAAAACGGCGAAATTGTGGTAAATGAGTTGGCTCCCAGGCCCCATAATTCGGGTCATTATTCGATAGAAGGCACAAACGTTTCACAGTTTCATCAACACATCCGGGCCATTTGCGGCTGGCCGCTGAGAGAGCCAAAATTGTGGTCGGATACGGTGATGGTCAATGTGCTCGGCGAACATGTAGCGCCTCTCGCTTCGAAAATTGCGCATTTCCCGAACTGGTCCATCCATTTGTACGGGAAAGAAGAAGCCAAGCATAAGCGCAAAATGGGGCATGTGACCATTTTGACAGAAGATATCAACGAAACTTTAAAAGAAATAGATGAATCCGGCATTTGGCCGAAATAATTGGAGGAAACAAAAGATGATAGCACGTTATACACGGCCCGAAATGGGTGCCATATGGACAGATGAAAACCGGTATAATGCTTGGCTGGAAGTTGAAATTCTAGCATGTGAAGCTTGGGCAGAAATCGGCGATATTCCAAAAGAAGATGTGGCAAAAATCCGCAGAGATGCTTCATTCTCCGTAGATCGCATTTTGGAAATTGAAGAAGAAACCCGCCATGATGTGGTAGCTTTTACACGAGCGGTATCGGAAACACTCGGCGAAGAACGCAAATGGGTTCATTACGGGTTAACTTCAACTGACGTTGTGGATACGGCATTATCGTATTTGCTAAAACAGGCAAACGAGATCCTCCGCAAGGATTTAACGAATTTTATCGAAATTTTAGCCAATAAAGCCAAAGATCACAAAATGACTGTTATGATGGGCCGGACGCACGGTGTCCATGCAGAACCGACGACATTCGGCTTGAAGCTAGCGCTGTGGCATGAAGAAATGAAACGCAATTTGGAGCGTTTTGAAGCAGCGGCGAAAACGATTGAAACGGGTAAAATGTCTGGTGCGGTTGGCACGTATGCCAATATTGATCCTTTCGTTGAAGAATATGTCTGCAAACAGCTTGGCCTTGCAGCGTCGCCGATTTCTACACAGACGCTTCAGCGCGACCGCCACGCCCAGTATATGAGCACGCTGGCTTTGATTGCGACATCGATCGAAAAATTTGCAACGGAAATCCGCGGCCTTCAAAAATCGGAAACACGCGAAGTGGAAGAATTTTTCGCAAAAGGACAAAAGGGTTCTTCTGCTATGCCGCATAAGCGCAATCCGATTGGTTCTGAAAACATGACAGGCCTTGCGCGCTTGATCCGCGGTTATATGGTTACTTCATACGAAAATGTCTCGCTTTGGCACGAACGCGACATCTCGCATTCATCAGCTGAACGGGTGATTTTGCCGGATGCAACGATTGCGTTGAACTATATGCTGAACCGTTTTGGCAACATCGTAAAGAATTTGACCGTATTCCCGGAAAACATGAAGCGCAATATGGATTCAACGCTAGGCCTCATTTATTCGCAGCGTGTGTTGTTGGCATTGATCGACAAAGGCATGGCTCGCGAAGCGGCGTACGATACCGTTCAGCCGTGTGCGATGAAAGCTTGGGAAAACCAAACGCATTTCCGCAAAATCGTCGAAGCAAATGAAACAATCACTTCTCATTTATCAAAAGAAGAATTGGATGACTGCTTTGATTACAATCATCACTTGCAGCAAGTGGACATGATTTTCAACCGACTTGGATTAAACTAAACGGGGGCATTCATAATGGAAAAAGGTCAGCTTTTGTACGAAGGAAAGGCCAAACGCTTATACGCAACAGACGAACAAGATATTTTATGGGTCGAATACAAAGACTCGGCGACCGCTTTCAATGGAGAAAAGAAAGCGGAAATCGCCGGCAAAGGTACACTGAACAATAAAATCACTTCGTTGTTATTTGAAAAATTGCAGAAAGCGGGAATCGCGTCTCATTTCGTAGAGCAATTGTCTGACCATGAACAGCTGGTCCAGCAAGTTTCCATTATCCCGATAGAAGTTGTGGTACGCAATATTGTGGCAGGCAGCATGGCGAAACGCCTTGGCATTGAAGAAGGCACAGTGCTTGCCCGCCCCATTATTGAGTTTTACTTAAAAAACGATGAACTCGGCGACCCGATTATCACAGAGGACCACATCGACCTTCTTGAGTTGGCCAGCCCCGATGAAGTAGCGCAGCTGCGTGAAAAAGCGATTGTGATCAACCAAGTATTGATCGGTTTCTTTAATGAAATCGGCGTCGACTTGATCGATTTTAAAATTGAATTTGGCCGCGATGCAAATGGCGACATTTTGCTTGCGGATGAAATATCTCCGGATACGTGCCGCCTGTGGGATGCAAAAACAAAGCAAAAGCTTGATAAAGATGTATTTCGCCGAGATCTTGGCAATTTAACTGATGCATACAAACTCATTTTGACTCGACTGGGAGGTCAACATTCATGAAAAAAGTGAAAATCTATGTAACATTGCGCGAAAGTGTATTGGATCCGCAAGGCTCTGCTGTTATGGGCTCGCTTCATAAAATGGGCTACGGGGAAGTTGAAGATGTCCGGATCGGCAAATACTTGGAATTGAACATTGCAGATGATGCACAAGATGTGGATACGCTGGTCAACGAAATGTGCCAGAAATTGCTGACGAATACCGTGATTGAAGATTACCGTTTTGAAGTTGAGGAGGCTGTCTCACAATGAAGTTCGCAGTGATTGTGTTCCCAGGTTCGAATTGCGATTTGGATATGTACCATGCCATTAAAGATGAACTCGGCGAAGAAGCAGAGTACGTTTGGCACGATTCTACCGACTTGAGCAAGTTTGACGGCGTTTTGCTGCCGGGCGGATTCTCCTATGGCGACTATTTGCGCTGCGGCGCGATTGCCCAATCATCAGCAGTCATGGACGAAGTGAAAAAAGCAGCAGAAGCAGGGAAGCCGGTTTTAGGAATTTGCAACGGGTTTCAGATTTTGACGGAAGCGGGTCTTTTGCCAGGCGTGTTGTTGCGCAATAAAAACTTGAAATTCATGTGCAAAACAGTCGGCTTAAAAGTGGAAAATGCCAATACGCTGTTTACTAATCAGTATAAAGACGGCCAAGAAATCCAAATCCCGATCGCTCACGGCGAAGGCAATTATTACTGCGACGATGCTACTTATGATCAGCTTCAAAAAAACAATCAAATCGTCTTTTCATACGCGGATGATTTTAACGGCAGCCGCAACCAAATTGCGGGCATCATCAATGAACGCGGCAATGTGCTTGGCATGATGCCTCATCCGGAACGAGCAGTATCTGAATTGATCAACGGCAGCGACGGTCTTGCGTTATTCAAATCAATTGTGAAACAGTGGAGGGAAGCAAATGTCACTCATGCTTGAGCCAAATACAGCGCAGATTAAAGAACAGAAAATATATCAGCAAATGGGCTTATCGGATGCGGAATTTGCAATGGTCGAAACGATTTTAGGAAGAACGCCGAATTACACGGAAACCGGTTTGTTTTCGGTCATGTGGTCTGAGCATTGTTCGTACAAAAACTCCAAGCCGGTTCTTGCTAAATTCCCGACAAAAGCGCCTCGTGTTTTGCAAGGTCCAGGCGAAGGAGCGGGCATTGTGGATATTGGCGACGGGCAGGCAGTTGTTTTCAAAATGGAATCGCATAACCACCCGTCAGCGATTGAACCCTATCAAGGTGCTGCTACAGGCGTAGGCGGCATTATCCGCGATGTGTTCTCAATGGGTGCACGTCCCATTGCACTGCTTAACTCGCTCCGTTTTGGCGAACTGACGACCCCACGAGTGAAATATTTGTTTGAAGAAGTGGTTGCCGGCATCGCTGGATATGGAAATTGCATCGGCATTCCGACTGTGGGCGGCGAAGTGCAATTTGATGATTCGTATGACGGCAATCCGCTGGTCAACGCAATGTGTGTCGGTTTAATTGACCACAAAGACATCCAAAAAGGCGTCGCTTCAGGCGTCGGCAACCCAGTGATGTATGTTGGCGCCAAAACAGGACGTGATGGCATCCACGGCGCTACATTCGCATCAGAAGAATTGACGGAATCATCCGGGGACAACCGTCCCGCAGTTCAAGTGGGCGATCCGTTCATGGAAAAATTGTTGCTAGAAGCATGCCTTGAACTTGTGAAATCCGATGCGCTTGTCGGCATTCAAGACATGGGAGCAGCAGGGCTGACTTCTTCATCAGCTGAAATGGCTTCAAAAGCGGGCTCGGGAATTGAAATGGATTTGGATCATGTCCCGCAGCGCGAAACGGGAATGACCGCTTACGAAATGATGTTATCCGAATCGCAAGAACGCATGTTGATCGTTGTGCAAAAAGGACGTGAACCGGAAATCGTCGAGCTATTTGAAAAATACGGCCTGGATGCGGTAACGGTCGGAACCGTCACGGACGACTCTACTTTACGCCTTCTTCATAAAGGCGAAGTGGTTGCGGAAGTGCCGGTTGATGCATTGGCAGAAGATGCGCCGGTTTACCACAAGCCATCAAGCGTGCCAGCGTATTTCACGGAATACCAAGCGATGAAAAATGTTGAACCAAAAGTTGATAATCATCAAGAAGCGTTGCTGAATTTATTGCAGCAGCCAACGATTGCTTCAAAAGAATGGGTCTATAATCAATACGATCACCAAGTACGGACGAGCACGGTGGTTAGTCCGGGATCAGATGCAGCGGTTGTCCGTGTTCGCGGAACAAACAAAGGACTGGCGATGACGACAGACTGCAATTCCCGTTACATTTACTTGGACCCAGAAACAGGCGGCAAGATTGCGGTTGCGGAAGCGGCGCGCAACGTGGTCGTTTCAGGAGCAAAACCACTCGCCATCACGGATTGTTTGAATTTCGGAAACCCGGAAAAGCCGGAGATTTTCTGGCAGCTGGAAAAAGCGGCTGACGGCATGTCGGAAGCGTGTACGATTTTGGACGCGCCGGTGATTGGCGGAAACGTCTCTTTATACAATGAAACAAATGGCACGGCAATTTACCCGACGCCGACAATCGGCTTGGTCGGCCTTGTGGAAGATTTGAAACACGTGACGACACAAGACGTGAAAAACGTAGGTGATGTTGTGTACTTGATCGGGGAAAGCTTTACGGAATTTGGCGGCAGTGAGCTGCAAAAAATGGTAGAAGGCCGCATTTTCGGCAAAGCGCCTGCAATCGATTTGACAGTAGAAGCAACACGCCAGCAGCAAATTCTTGCAGCCATCCAGCAAGGGCTTGTCGTTTCTGCTCATGACGTAGCAGAAGGCGGAGTAGCTGTAGCGCTCGCGGAAAAAACATTTGGCAACGGATTGGGAATCGAAGCGACACTTTCAGGATCAGCAACAACAGCTCTTTTCAGCGAATCGCAATCGCGTTTTATCGTTTCTGTATCACCGGAACACATGGGAGAATTTGAAACAATCGTTACTGATGCCAAGCAGATCGGAACTGTCACTGGGGAACACGTGATCATCAAAAGTGAAGACGGCACGGCTTGGATCAACGAAAGAGTCGAAACGCTTCGCTCAGCTTGGAAAGGAGCTATCCCATGCTTACTGAAATCAGAAGCTTAAATGAAGAATGCGGTATCTTTGGAATTTGGGGACATGCCAATGCCACTCAGTTGACGTACTACGGCTTGCATGCGCTGCAGCACCGCGGCCAAGAAGGCGCTGGAATTGTCTCGACAGATGGAGATTCTTTAAAACCGTTAAAAGGCGAAGGCATGGTCAGTGAAGTGTTTACGCCAGAGAAAATTGAAAAAATAGCGGGCCATGCGGCAATCGGCCACGTCCGTTATGCGACTGCAGGTGGCAGCGGCATTGAAAATGTCCAGCCGCTTCTGTTTAATTCGACAACAGGCAGCTTGGCCATTTCCCATAATGGCAACTTGGTTAACGCGACCGAATTAAAAGGCCATTTGGAACGCCAAGGCAGCATTTTCCAAACAACGTCCGATACCGAAGTGCTGGCGCATTTGATCAAGCGCAGCGGCTATGCAACGTTTGAAGAAAAGGCGAAAAACGCATTGTCTCTTTTAAAAGGCGCATTTGCTTGTATCATTTTATCGGAAGACGCGATGTACATTGCGCTTGACCCCCATGGCTTGCGCCCATTGTCGCTCGGCAAGCTTGGCGATGCATGGGTGGCGGCATCGGAAACTTGTGCATTTGATATCGTCGGAGCGGAATTTGTCCGCTCAGTTGAACCAGGCGAATTTTTAATTGTCACGAAAGACGGCGTGCGCGCAGAACGTTTTGCCTACCCGGAAGAACGCTCAATCTGCACGATGGAATACGTCTACTTTTCCCGTCCAGATTCCGATATTGACGGCATCAATATCCATTCTGCGCGGAAACGCCTCGGCATTCAATTGGCGAAAGAATTTAAAATTGAAGCAGATGTCGTAACAGGCGTACCGGATTCAAGTATTTCTGCAGCTATTGGCTATTCGGAAGCAAGCGGCATTCCGTATGAACTCGGCTTAATTAAAAACCGCTATGTCGGCCGTACCTTTATCCAGCCTTCGCAAGATCTGCGTGAACAAGGCGTGAAAATGAAATTGTCGCCGGTCCGCCAAGTAGTCAAAGGCAAGCGCGTCATCATGGTTGACGATTCAATCGTCCGCGGCACGACTTCCCGCCATATCGTCAATTTGTTGAAAGAAGCCGGCGCGACAGAAGTGCATGTGGTCATCTCTTCTCCGCCGATCAAAAGTCCATGTTTTTATGGCATCGACATCAGCACGTCAGGTGAACTGATCGCAGCAAATAATACAATAGAAGAAATGCGCGAGCTTATTGGAGCTGATTCGTTGTCGTTCTTGTCAGTGGATGGCATGGTGCAAAATATCGGCAGAACCGATCCAGGCTCGAAATGCGGCCATTGTTTGGCTTGTTTTACAGGAGAATACCCGACGAACATCTATCCAAGTACAGTATTGCCGCATGAAAAAGAAAAAGTGCGATAGGGGGAAACAGCGTGTCAAAAGCGTATGAAAAAGCAGGCGTCAATATCGAAGCGGGCTATGAAGCGGTCCAACGCATGAAATCTCATGTGGAGCGTACAGCGCGCCACGGCTTAATGGGAACATTCGGAGGTTTTGGCGGCATGTTCGATTTGTCGGCACTTGGCTTAAAAGAGCCAGTTTTGGTGTCTGGAACGGACGGCGTTGGAACCAAGTTGAAACTTGCGTTCATGGCTGATCAGCACGATACGATCGGCGTAGACTGCGTGGCCATGTGTGTAAATGACATCGTGGCGCAAGGCGCTGAGCCGTTGTTTTTCCTCGATTATATCGCGGTTGGCAAAGCGGTTCCTGAAAAAATTGAACAAATCGTCAAAGGTGTCGCGGACGGTTGTGTTCAAGCCGGTGCGGCACTGATTGGCGGCGAAACGGCTGAAATGCCGGGCCTTTACGAAGAAGACGAATACGACATTGCGGGGTTCGCGGTGGGAGCTGCTGAAAAATCAAAAATCGTTACGGGTGAGAACATTCAAGCTGGTGATGTGTTGGTTGGCTTAGCCTCTAGCGGCATCCATTCCAATGGCTACTCGCTCGTCCGCCATATTGTCTTTGAAGAAAATAACTTCACGTTAAACCAAGCGATTGAAGGCTATGAAGCACTTGGGCCGCTAGGCGATGTTTTGTTGACGCCGACAAAAATCTACGCGAAAGCCGTTGCGGCGGTTGCAGAAGAAGTCCAAATCCACGGCATGGCCCATGTGACGGGCGGCGGTTTTATTGAAAACCTTCCGCGGATGATGCCGGACGGCTTAGGAGCAGAAATTCAACTTGGCAGCTGGCCGGTGCTGGAGGTTTTCAAGTTGTTGAAAGAAAAAGGAAAGCTTGCTGACCGCGATTTATACTCTGTATTCAATATGGGCATCGGATTTGTCATAGCGGTTGCTCCAGAAGATGCAGAGCATGTCATCGCCGCAGCAAATGCAAGTGGTGAACAAGCTTATAAAATCGGACAAGTGTCTCAAACGCCCGGCGTCCAATTTGCCGGTGAACAGGATGGCAGTTTGAAATGAAGAATAAACCAAAAATCGCCGTTTTCGCATCTGGAAACGGCTCTAATTTTCAGGCGATTGCCGATGCCATTCAAGACGCCAAGCTGCAGGCAGAACTTGTGCTTGTGGTGACGGACAGGCCGGAAGCATTTGTAGTGGAACGGGCAAAACGGCTTGGAATCGAGTCGTTTTCTTTTGTTCCGGCTCAATTTGATTCAAAGCAGCTTTATGAAGAATTGCTGAAAGAAAAACTCGAAGAACGCGGTGTGGAATGGCTCGTGCTTGCGGGCTATATGCGTTTGATTGGACCGGTTTTGCTTGCGGCTTTTGAAAACCGCATCGTCAATATCCATCCGTCTGTGCTGCCTGCCTTCCCCGGGAAAGATGCCATCGGCCAAACGATTGCGGCAAAAGCGGAACGTGCAGGAGTCACGGTGCATTTCGTCGATGCGGGCATGGATACGGGCGCTATCATTTCCCAAAAGGCATTTCCTATTGCTGGAAAAAGCCGGGAAGCCGTGGAAAAAGAAATCCATGAACTTGAACATGAGCTTTATCCGGAAACGCTGCAACAATTGCTCCATCAATAAACAATCGGCTATTAGGAGGATTTACAGTGAAAAAAAGAGCGCTACTCAGTGTATCGGACAAATCCGGCATTTTGGATTTTGCAAAAGAACTGGAACAAATGGGCTACGAAATTCTTTCAACAGGCGGCACGAAACGCTTTTTAGAAGACAACGGCGTCGCTATTACTGCGGTTGATGAAGTCACAAAATTCCCGGAAATTTTGGGTGGTCGCGTCAAAACGCTTCATCCGCTTGTTCATGGCGGCTTGCTGGCAAAACCAGACGACACGGAGCATCAGCGTGAAATGGCTGAAAACGGCATTTCGCCGATCGATATTGTGTGCGTCAACTTGTATCCATTCCGTGAAACGATTGTGAAACCGGATGTGACGGTTGAAGATGCCATTGAAAACATCGATATTGGCGGGCCGACGATGCTGCGTTCCGCTGCGAAAAACCACGCGTATGTCGCAGTCATTGTCGACGCGAGCGACTACGAAGCGGTATTGATCGAACTGCGTAAACAAAATGGCACGACTCCTGAAACGCGCCGCCGCTTGGCCGCAAAAGTGTTCCGCCACACAGCGGCTTACGATTCGTATATTTCTAATTATTTAACAGACCTGGCAGGAGAAGAATTCCCGGATCAACTGACTCTTACATATGAATTAAACCAATCGCTCCGATATGGTGAAAACCCGCACCAAAAAGCGGCATTTTACCGCAGTCCGCTAGGCTCTGATTTTTCGATTGCGGGTGCCGATCAATTGCATGGCAAAGAACTGTCTTACAATAACATCCAAGATGCCAATGCAGCGCTTCAAATGATCAAAGAATTCACCTTGCCTGCTTCGGTTGCGGTCAAGCACATGAACCCTTGCGGCGTTGGAACTGGGGAAACCATCAGCGAAGCGTTTGCCAAAGCATACGAAGCAGATGCAACATCGATCTTTGGCGGCATTGTGGCACTTAACCGCGAAGTGGACGCGGCAACCGCCACTCAATTGGCTTCGATCTTTTTGGAGATTGTCGTTGCGCCGGCTTTTACAGAAGAAGCGCTGGAAATATTGACGCAAAAGAAAAACATCCGCTTGTTGACGATTCCGTTTGAGCGGGCAACGAAAGATTCATGGAACTTGGTGACAGTCGAAGGCGGGCTTTTGGTCCAGCAGCCGGATGAACTCGGGTATGAGAATGCAGACATTCAAGTAGTTACTGAACGCCAGCCGACTGAAGCGGAACTTGCGGCCTTAAAACTTGGCTGGAGCGTCGTTAAGCACGTGAAATCAAACGCCATTGTTGTGTGCGATGCGGAAATGACGCTTGGCATTGGCGCAGGCCAGATGAACCGCGTCGGCTCTGCAAAAATCGCGTTGGAACAAGCTGGGAACCGCGCGCAAGGTGCCATTATGGCTTCTGATGCATTTTTCCCGATGTCTGATACGGTGGAAGCGGCAGCGCAAGCGGGCATTAAAGCGATTATTCAGCCGGGCGGCTCGAAAAAAGATCAAGAATCCATCGACAAAGCGAATGAATTCGGCATCGCCATGGTCTTTACGGGCATCCGCCATTTCAAACATTAAGCGAGGTGCAAGCGAGATGAAAGTATTGGTCATTGGGCGAGGCGGCAGAGAACACGCCATTGTTCGCCAGTTTTCCCGCTCTTCTGTAGTGGAACAAGTGTATGCCGCACCGGGAAATGACGGGATGCAAGGGGAAGCAGAATTGGTTCCTATTGATGAAATGAATTTCAGCGGCTTGGCGGATTTTGCCGAGGCAAATCACGTCAGCTTTACGTTTGTCGGTCCGGAACAGCCGCTTGCTGAAGGCATTGTGGATTATTTTCAACAGCAGGGCTTGAAGATTTTCGGGCCCTCAAAAGCCGCTGCACAAATTGAAGGAAGCAAAGCCTTTGCCAAAGAGTTGATGAAAAAATACAACATACCTACAGCAGCTTATGAAACGTTTACGGAAGTGGAGCCGGCCATTGCATTTATCCGTACAAAAGGTGCGCCCATTGTGGTAAAGGCGGACGGCTTGGCTGCTGGTAAAGGGGTAATCGTTGCCACGTCAGAAGGTGAAGCGATTGCGGCTGTTAAAGATATGCTGGAAGATGCGAAATTCGGCAGTTCCGGTTCGCAGGTGGTCATCGAAGAGTTTTTGGCAGGCGAAGAATTTTCGTTCATGTCGTTTGTTCAAGATGGGCAAATCTACCCCATGCCGATTTCGCAAGATCATAAACGGGCTTACGACGGAGACCGGGGGCCGAATACGGGCGGCATGGGCGCTTACTCACCGGTGCCGCAAATTCCTCAATCCGCTGTTGATGAAACGTTTGAGCGGATTGTCAAACCGGCTGTTCGGGCGATGGAAGCAGAGGGGACGCCGTTTAACGGAGTTTTGTACGCCGGCATTATCTTGACCGGGGAAGGGCCGAAAGTAATTGAATTTAATGCGCGTTTTGGCGACCCGGAAACACAAGTGGTTTTGCCGCGCTTAACATCCGATTTTGCGCAATTCCTATCCAGTCTATTAAACAAAGAAAGCTATAAGCTTGAATGGAGCGATCAAGCGATTCTAGGCGTCGTCATTGCGGGCGAAGGTTACCCAGGGGCAGTTAAAAAAGGTCATTTGCTTCCTGATTTGTCCAAACTGCAACAAGTAGAAATCACACATGCCGGGACAAAGCTCACGAGCGATGGTTTTAGTGGAGAAGGCGGCCGTGTGCTGCTTGTATCAGCAATAGGTACGTCCATTCAAGAAGCCCAGGAAAACGTCTACAGCCAATTAGGGCGCATTTCATGGAATCATTTTTTCTATCGATCCGATATCGGTTGGCGAGCAAAATAATAGTTAAGTGAACAAAAAAGTGATATAATAGGGCTATCAATTAAGAAATGACACTTATTCAACTGAATTTGTGTCATTTTTGTTTTATCCCTTTGCCAATCGGGTATAGATAGAAGTTAATATGATTAAGACCCACTGTTATACCTCTCTAATACTCTCCAGAACGACATAGCTAGCGAAGCTAAAAAAGGTTGTCTAAATTCGAAAGGGGCATTTTAATGAATTGGTATGAAAAATTAAATCAGTATTTCCCGGCAGAAGAAATGAAATCAAAAGAGCACTTTGATGTATTGCTGAAAGAAAAAGGGAACGTTTACCGTAAAGATGAAGGCCCTTACCACATTTTAATGTATGCGGAATTCCAGGACTTTTCTTTTGTTGATTATTTATTCGTTTCAAAAGAATCCCGCGGCATGGGTCTCGGCAAAAAGACGCTGCAAATGTTGAAAGACAAAAACAAACCGATCATTTTAGAAGTAGAACCGGTCAATTACGAAGACACCGATACTGAAAAACGTTTGCGCTTTTATGCACGAGAAGGATTTGAACATGCCTCATCAATTGGCTATTGCCGCCGCTCTGTTGCGACTGGCGAAGAAAATTCAATGGAAATCTTGTACTGGGCTCCAAATGGCGAAACAGAAGAAGACATTTTTGAAGCGATGAAAAAAACGTATAAAGACATTCATTCTTATAAAAACGAAGAGCTTTATGGCGAAGTGCATGAGCCGGTTTCAAAAGTGCTGACTTTTAATGAAGTAGAGAAAACAGACGTATTAGAGCAGCTATCAACAAAAGTTCCTAACTAATCAATAAAAAACTGCCCCAAGAGCTGAGCAATCGCTTTTGAGGCAGTTTTCATTTTTTTACAGGAAGTAAGAGCAGGCATAGTGTATTTATTGTGTCATATGACTTTCAGAATATTCATGTTTTTTAATGGCATCCTGTATTATCATGCATTATTATGCTAGTATATAATGTATTGAACTAGAGTAGAAAAGGAGTGGGATGAAAGTGGATCCTCTTTGGAGAAATACAGAAATTAGGCAACAATTGAAAGTAATAGACGGAGAAGAAGCGCCGGACATTTTGCTGACCAATGCGTATTATTTGCATAGTATTTTTAAAAAATGGATGACAGGGAATATTTGGATCAAGGGAAACCGCATCGTTTATGCCGGGAAAGAAATGCCGAAGATTGACAGCTCAACGGAAATAACGAATATGACTGGAAAAATTATCGTTCCCGGCTACATAGAACCCCATGTCCACCCGTATCAGCTATACAATCCCCAAACGTTTGCAGAATACGCAGCGCAACGGGGAACAACGACATTTCTTTCTGATAACCTGACTTTGTTTTTGGCATTGGAAAACGAGAAAGCGTTTTCATTGCTGGATGAACTGAAAAAGCTGCCGTTCTCGTATTACTGGTGGACGCGATTTGATTCGCAAACGGAATTGAATGAAGAAGACCAATTGTTTACGTCTAAGTCCGTCGGCGAATGGCTGGATCGGCCGGATGTTTTGCTGGGCGGGGAGTTGACCGGCTGGCCAAAACTGTTGGACGGCGATGACCAAATGCTGTATTGGATTCAAAAAGCGAAAACGGGCCTCAAGAAAATCGAAGGTCATTTCCCGGGAGCATCAGAAAAGACGTTGGCCCGTATGCGCCTGCTCGGTGCAGATGGTGACCATGAGGCGATGACTGCCGAGGAAGCGGAAATGCGATTACTTCACGGGTACGGTGTGACACTTCGCCATTCATCGATTCGCCCCGATCTGCCGAACTTGCTGAAAGGGATCATCGAACGAGAACTCAATGTGTTTGACAAATTGATGATGACGACAGACGGCTCGACGCCGTCGTTCCATTTGAACGGCGTCATGGACTTGTGCATCAAGATTGCGCTTGAAGCGGGAGTTCCGGCAATCGATGCTTATTTGATGGCTTCTTATAACGTGGCTCGCTATTACAATGTTACGAGCTTGCACGGCGTCATTGCGACGAGCCGCTACGCAAATTTGAACATTCTCGACAGCTTGGACAACCCTGTGCCATCCGGCGTCATTTCAAAAGGGGTGTGGCTGAAAAAAGACGGAAAACAAGTGCATGCATTCCCGAAAATTGATTGGTCGGTGATGCCGGACCTTCATCTCGATTTCGATTTGTCCGAAGATGATTTTCAGTTCTCCATGCCATTCGGACTTGAAATGGTCAATGACGTCATCATCAAACCGTATTCAGTCAGTGTCGATACGCATGACGGCAATTTGTCCATGAACCACGAAGAAAGCTTTTTGATGCTTCTTGACCGGCATGGCAAATGGCGGGTCAATACGCTCATCAAAGGCTTTGCAGCCAATGTCAGCGGTTTTGCTTCTTCGTATACGAGCACAGGCGACATTGTGTTGATCGGCAAAAACCGCAACGACATGTGGGAAGCATTCAATCAAGTGAAGCTGATGCAAGGCGGCATTGTCCTTGTGGAAAACGGCGAAACGGTTTGCAGCGTGCCTTTGCCAATTGGCGGCGGTATGTCGGATCTGCCAATGGAAGAACTCATTGAACAAGAGCTGGTTTTAAAAGAAGCGCTTAAAGAGCGGGGCTATACAAAAGGCGATGCCGTTTACACGCTGTTGTTTTTACAGGCGACGCATTTGCCGTATATCCGCATTACCCAAAAAGGAATTTATGACGTGAAAAATAAAAAAATCCTGTTCCCTGCATTTATGAGGTAGCCCAATGAAAAAGTGGATTGGCATCATTGTAATTTTAATGCTCGCGGCAGGCGCCTTGGTTTATTGGCTAATGAATAAAGAGCCGGAAGAGGCAACGCCGGAACAACCGCCAACAGAAGAGCCTGAAGTATTTGTGTCTCCGTTCAGCGGAGAGCAAGCAGAAGAGCCATTTGAAGCGCGGCCGGTCATGGCGGTCATCAACAATCATCCGGATGCAAGGCCGCAAACGGGACTGGTGGAAGCGGATATTGTCTTTGAATTTTTAGCAGAAGGCAACGTAACCCGTTTCTTGGCGTTGTATCAAAGCAAATTTCCAGAAGAAATGGGTCCGATTCGCAGTGCCCGTGATTATTTTGTGGAAATGGCCGCAAGCTACGACGCTTTTTTCGTCGCCCACGGCTTCAGCCCCGATGCACGCAGCTTGCTTGACTCGGGAGAGGTAGACCATATCAATGGCATTTTTTACGACGGTACGCTGTTTCAGCGTTCAACCGACCGTGTCGCGCCGCATAATTCGTACATCATGTACGATAATGTGCGAGCAGGCATGGAGCAAGTGGAAGCAGATGCCGATTTTAGCGGCAATTCAACGTATCAGTTCAATGAAGCGGATGAACGTGCTAAACTGGAGGAACAGGCATCTCGCATTGAAGTGCGCTATGGTGCGAATCCTCAATTTTACAGCGTGTTTACATACGATGAAAATACGGGGCAGTACAACCGCGCATCCGGCGGCGAAGAGACAAAGGATAAAGAATCGGGTGAAGCCGTTGCGGTTTCCAATGTTTTGGTCTTGGAAGCAACCCATGACACCATCGATGCTGAAGGAAGGCTGTCCATCGATTTGGAAAGCGGAGGCAGTGCCCTTGTTTTTCAAAATGGCGGCGTCATGGAAACTCAGTGGAGCAATTTGGGCGGAATGTTAGTGCCGACCAATAACGGGGAAGCCATCGAATTGGATCCGGGGAAAACATGGATCCATATTGTTCCGTCTATAGGCGAAATGGTTGACTATACCCCGTAAGCGATAGAAATGAAAGGACGGTGAAGCTATATGCAAGTAGATAAAATTCGCGGACCACAAACCGATCAATTGATCGAAGCCATTTTGGCCTTGAACGACAAAGAAGAAGCATATCGCTTCTTCGATGATTTGTGCACGATCAGCGAAATTCAATCGCTGTCCCAACGTTTAGAAGTAGCCCATATGCTGCGAATGAAAAAAACGTACGAAAAAATAAAAAATGAAACGGGAGCGAGCACAGCAACCATTTCACGCGTGCGCCGCTGCTTAAATTACGGCAATGACGCATACGACGAAATGCTAGGACGCATGTACCCGGACGAAAAACCGTTTCAACTTCCGAAAGACTGAACAAAAGAGTTGCTTCAAAGTAATTTGAAGCAACTCTTTTGCGGCGAAGCAGCGAAGCGATTAGGAGCAGAGTTCTTTTTGTCTCAAAGCTAGCGAAGCGAGACAGAGTCAGGAGCAGTGCGTTTAGTTGCCTTAAAAAGAGCAAGGTTGTCCACTAAGTCTATGATATGGCTTAGTGGACAGCCTTTTATTTGTTATAATGAGAAGATGAAAAAGATAAACTTCATTTATTCATTCATATTAAGAATGATTTTTGAGATATAAGGTCTCACAACTTAGTTTTTGAGTTTTCCTTTAGCTATGGAGCAAAACAGTGGAGACTCCCGCGGGATAGCGAAGTGCCGAAACCCACGTGGGTGCTAAGCCCAAGTTAGTTCGGGCAATGCCTTTGCAACGCTGCAGGAGCACACGGTTCTCGCGGAGCTGTTTTGCGGAATAGCCTTTACACGAACCAATTCAATTTTCATTAATAAATTTCTTTAACAAGCTAAAGGTTAGGTGAATCATTTGGACTTTCACACATGGCGGCATGTTTTTAAATTAGATCCAGCCAAATCGATTTCCGATGAACATTTGGAACGAATTTGCGAATCCGGGACTGATGCCATCTTGATTGGCGGCAGCGATAATGTCACACTCGACAATGTCCTTGATTTAATGGCACGGGTACGGCGCTATACGGTGCCGGCGGTTTTGGAAGTCTCAACGGTCGATTCGGTGACACCGGGTTTTGATTTTTATTTTATTCCCACGGTATTGAATAGCGAAGATCCAAAATGGATCAAAGGCCTCCATCACGAAGCGATCCGTGAATACGGAGAAGTGATGGACTGGGAAGAACTTGTTCCCGAAGGCTATTGCATTTTGAATTCGAATTGCAAAGCAGCGCAGCTGACGGGTGCCAAAACGGAGTTAACGAAAGATGACGTTCTTGCATATGGACGGATGGCCGAACATTTCTTCCGGCTGCCGATTTTTTACATGGAATACAGCGGAATGTATGGCGATATAGAGTTAGTGAAAAGCGTTAAAAACGTGTTGTCCGAAACCCGCCTTTTTTATGGAGGCGGCATCGATTCGCCCGAGAAAGCACGCGAAATGGCAGCGGCCGCTGATACGGTCGTTATCGGAAATATCATTTATGAAAACTTAACGAAAGCGATTGAAACCGTCCAAGCAGTTGCAGAAACGGAGCATCAATCGTTATAATGAGAACAAATGTTCGAGGTGGTGCGAAATGGAAATTATTACAAAGAACTTACTCAAAGGGATGAACCCTGAACAAGAACAAGCCGTCAAAGCGACGGAAGGCCCGCTATTGATCATGGCCGGTGCCGGTTCCGGGAAAACACGGGTGCTGACACATCGAATCGCTTATTTAGTGCTGGAAAAACAAGTTTACCCATCCAATATTTTAGCAATTACATTTACCAATAAAGCCGCACGCGAAATGCGCAATCGGATTGATGGTCTGCTTGGCCATGGTACGGGCGAGCGCATGTGGGTTTCGACGTTCCACTCGATGTGCGTGCGCATTTTGCGCCGTGACATCGACCGTATGGGCATTTCCAAAAACTTCTCGATTTTGGATACGACCGACCAATTGTCGGTCATTAAAAATGTCTTGAAAGAGAAAAACTTGGATGTGAAAAAATACGAGCCGCGCACGATGCTGAACGCCATTTCCTCTGCAAAAAACGAATGCATAGACGCCAAGCAGTTCGCGGCGGAAGCCAATGAAGTGAATCCGTACGAAAAAACGGTATCTGAAGTGTACACCGCTTACGAAAAACGGCTGCGGAAAAACCAGTCGCTCGATTTTGATGATTTGATCATGATGACGCTGACTTTATTCAATACGGTTCCCGAAGTGCTTGAATTTTACCAAAACAAATTCCACTATATCCATGTCGATGAGTACCAGGATACGAACAATGCCCAGTACCAGCTGGTGCAAAAATTGGCAAGCAAATTCAAGAACATTTGCGTCGTGGGCGACTCCGACCAATCGATTTACCGCTGGCGCGGAGCGGACATCAAAAATATTTTGTCGTTCGAAAAAGATTATCCGAACGCCACAGTGATTATGCTCGAACAAAACTACCGCTCGACAAAACGCATTCTGCAAGCAGCAAACGATGTCATCAAGAAAAACACCAGCCGCTATCCGAAAGAATTGCGGACCGATAATGCGGAAGGGCCGGCGATTACGCTCCATAAAGCGGGCGATGAACGCCAAGAAGCCCAATTCGTGGTTCAGACAATCCAAAAGTTAATGGAAGAAGAAAATTATATAACATCCGATTTTGCTATTCTGTACCGGACGAATGCCCAGTCCCGGATTATGGAGGAAATGTTCGTTAAATCGAATATGAACTACACGATTGTCGGTGGCACGAAGTTCTATGACCGCAAAGAAATTAAAGACTTATTGGCGTATTTGCGTTTGATCGCCAACAACGACGACGACTTGTCTTTGGCGCGCGTGATTAATGAACCAAAGCGCGGCATCGGGGCGACGTCGTTTGAACGGATGGCGCGTTTCGCAATTGACCAAGACCGGACGATTATGGATGCACTGCGGGAAGTCGACTTTATGGGGCTGTCGCCAAAAACCGCGCAAACGGCATTGGAATTCCGTTCAATGATTGATGGATTTACGCAAATGCAGGAATACTTGTCGGTAACGGAATTGGTGGAAGAAGTGCTGAAAAAATCCGGCTACCGCCAAATGCTGCAAAGCGACCGTACGATTGAAGGCGAAAGCCGCTTGGAAAACATTGAAGAATTTTTAACAGTTACGAAAGCGTTTGAAAAGCAAAGCGACGACAAATCGCTTGTTTCCTTTTTGACGGATCTGGCACTCATTTCCGACATCGATTCGCTTGACGATGAAGAAGAAACGGATGGCCCGATCATTTTGATGACGATGCATGCGGCAAAAGGGCTGGAGTTTCCTGTCGTCTTCATTATCGGCCTCGAAGAAAACGTCTTCCCGCATTCCCGTTCGAACAATGATGAGGAAGAAATGGAAGAAGAACGCCGCTTGGCTTACGTGGGGATTACCCGCGCCGAGAAGCGGTTGTATTTGACGCATGCGACTTCCCGGACATTGTTTGGCAAGAGCAGCTACAATATGCCATCCCGCTTTATCGGCGAAATTTCCGAAGAACTGATTGAACCGACATTTGCCAACCACCGTGCAGGAGCCGCAACCAGCTATAAGCAAGCGCCAAAACGCGCTGCGGTCACGCGCCCTGCCTATCAGCAATCCGGCGGCGACAAACTGGGCTGGCAGCCTGGCAACCGTGCGACGCATAAAAAATGGGGCACCGGGACCGTGGTTAGCGTCAAAGGCGAAGGCGAACAAACCGAGCTCGATATTGCGTTCCCGAGCCCAGTTGGCATCAAACGCCTACTGGCCAAGTTCGCACCGATTGAAAAAGAGTAAGCGGGAGGAAAGAACATGGATCGCATACAAGCAGAACAACGGGTAATTGAATTGAATGACCAACTCCGGAGCTATGGCCATGCGTATTATGTGCTCGACAAGCCGGCTGTCCCGGATTCGGTATACGACCAATTGCTCCATGAATTAATCGAGTTGGAAACGATGTACCCCGATTTGATTTTCCCGGATTCCCCTACCCAGCGAGTGGGTGGGACTCCGCTTTCCAATTTTGATAAAGTTACGCACGAACAGCCAATGCTCAGCTTGTCGAACGTCTTTAACGAGGAAGACATTCGGGATTTTGACCGACGGGTGCGAAGCGGTGCAGGAGAAGAAATCGAATATGTTTGCGAATTGAAAATTGACGGCTTGGCCGTATCGCTCGTTTACGAAAACGGCAATTTTGTCCGCGGCGCCACGCGAGGCGACGGCCGCATCGGCGAAGACATCACTGCCAATTTGCGTACCGTCCGGACGATTCCATTAAAATTGAAGCAGCCGGTTTCTATTGAAGTCCGCGGCGAAGTGTACATGCCGAAAAAATCATTCGGCAATTTGAATGAAGAGCGAGCTGGAAATGGCGAAGAGTTATTTGCCAATCCGCGCAACGCAGCAGCAGGATCGCTGCGCCAGCTGGATTCGAAAATTACCGCCAGCCGCAATTTGGACGTGTTTATTTACGGAATTGGCGGCGACGGAGAAACTTATCGGTTAAGCGAACACGAAGAAACGCTTCGGTATATGGCAGACTTGGGATTCAAAACGAATAACGAACGCGAAGTTTGCCGAAGCGTCGAAGAAGTGTTGGCTTATATTGAAAAATGGACGGAAAACCGTTCGGAGTTGTCGTACGAAATCGATGGCATTGTCATTAAAGTAAACCGTTTTCTGCAGCAGCAGGAGCTGGGCTTTACGGCGAAAAGCCCGAAATGGGCCACTGCTTACAAGTTCCCGGCTGAAGAAGTGCTGAGCACATTGCGCGAAATTGAATTGAGCGTCGGCCGAACCGGCGTCGTTACACCAACTGCTATTTTGGATCCGGTGTTGGTGGCAGGATCGACTGTACAGCGGGCATCGCTGCATAACGAAGATTTGATTCGCGAAAAAGACATCCGCATCGGCGACAAAGTGATCGTCCGCAAAGCGGGCGATGTGATTCCGGAAATCGTTGCTTCACTAAAAGAGCAGCGGACCGGCGAAGAAATGCCGTTTGAAATGCCTGAAAACTGCCCTGCATGTGATGCTGAATTGGTGCGGATTGAAGGCGAAGTGGCGCTTCGCTGCGTCAACCCAAAATGCCCGGCGCAAATTGTGGAAGGGTTGATTCATTTTGTGTCCCGCAATGCGATGAACATCGATGGCTTGGGCGTTAAAGTGATTGAACAATTATACCGGGAAGGGCTCATTGCCGATATTTCCGATATCTACAAACTGACAAAAGAACAATTGCTGGATTTAGAGCGCATGGGCGAAAAATCAGCATCTAACTTAATTGGCGCAATTGATGCTTCACGGTCAAATTCGATGGAAAAGCTGCTGTTTGGCCTAGGCATCCGCCATGTGGGTGAAAAAGGAGCACGCATCCTTTCCGAGCATTACGGTTCGATGAAAAACTTGATGGGCGCAACTGTCGAGGAATTGACCAGTATCCACGAAATCGGCGAAAAAATGGCGGATTCGATTGTCACTTATTTTGAAACCGAAGAAGTTCGAGCGTTAATGGAACGTTTATCCGTGTTAAACGTCAACTTAACGTATACCGGAAAACGCGTCCGTGTGGAAGCGGGATCGAATGCATTTGCCGGTAAGAAAATTGTGCTGACTGGCAAGCTGGAGAAAATGACCCGCGGCGAAGCCGGAGAGAGAATTGAAGCGCTTGGCGGACAATTGTCCGGCAGCGTCAGCAAAAAAACGGATTTATTGATTGCGGGCGAAGAAGCCGGTTCGAAGTTGGCAAAAGCGCTCGAGCTGAAAGTGGACATTTGGAACGAAGAACGCCTCATCGAAGAATTGAATAAATAAGGAGATTTTAACATGAAACGCATTTGGTGGATCCCGATCAGCTTGCTGTTGCTTTCGGGATGTGTACCTTCCTCGAATGATAAGACGGAAGTGCTCAACACGGAGGAAGAAGAAGCGGAAACGGCCATTATTCCGAGCATTCAATTGGATGCCCAATATTACCGGACCTTGCTGCCTTATAAACAAAGCGCCACGAGAGGAAAAATAATTAACCGTTTGAATTCTCGCTATGACATTAAAGAAGTGGAAAATGGGCTTCTTCGCTTGTCGCAGCATCAGTTCTCGCCGGACGATTATTATTTTCAAGAAGGACAAAAAATCACAGACAAAGAAATTACCGCGTGGCTTAAGCGCGTCAGCAAAGACGACAAAAGCGGCGGCGATCCGCAAGGACTGAATCCCGCCGATAAACGAACTGCTGAACAAAAGAAAAAAGGCGATCGGCCGACTCCGGAAGTGCTGGCCCACATCGTTGAACAAAACTACTTAGTGAAAACTGCTGAAGATACGATCCGCTTGGGCGGAGTATCAATCGGCTTGGCGTTGAATTCGGTTTATTACAGTTCCGAAGGCGAATTTTCTTTTGAAGAAACGATTCCGCACGCGGAAGTTGAAAAAGAAGGCAAGCGGATCGCCAACGAAATCGTGAAACGCTTGCGTGCAAAAGAAGGGATGGCTGATATTCCGATCACGGTCGGACTTTTTGAGCAAAACAGCCGAAAAGCGATTGTGCCAGCCACGTATTTTTCTTACGGCGTAGCACCAGGCGGCGACACGAAAGTGGCAGATTGGAAGCCGATCAATGAAGAATACGTGCTGTTCCCGACATCAGGCACGGAAGACAAATACCGCGAAGTGGATACATCTTTCTTGAATTTCAAGCAAGATGTAGAAGAATATTTCTCCAACTTTACAAGCGTCATCGGTACTGGCTTTTACCAGGAAGATCAATTGCGGGAAATGCAAATTGAAATCCCTATCCAGTTTTACGGCTCCGCAGAGATTATTGGCTTTACGCAATACTTGACGGGACTTGTCATCGAGCATTTCCCGGAAAACGTTCAAGTAGAAGTAAGCGTGACCTCCACGAACGGGCCGGAAGCTTTGGTGTTAAGAAAACTAAATGAAACCGAACCGGTTGTCCATATTTACGATTGAGCAAGGAATAAAAGAAAAACGAACTTTGCAGTCCGTATAGAAGAATTCTATACGGACTGTTTTTTATAGCGGCCGTTTTCCATAGCTGACCGGGCGCTTCCGCTTTTCTTGGAAAAATGGTATGATATAGCGTATGTTTGATGAATCCGGAGGTGTAGAAAAATGGCGAAAATGACTAAAGAAGAAGTGATTGAAGTTGCGCATTTGGCGCGGCTGGCAATTACCGATGCAGAAGCGGAGCATTTTGCGGATCAATTGGAAGCAATCACGAACGCAATGGAATTGCTCAACGAATTGGATACTGACAATGTAGAGCCGACAACCCATGTATTGCCGATGGTAAACGTGCTGCGTGAAGATAAATCCGTACCTGGCTTAGACCGGGAATTGGTTTTGAAAAATGTGAAAGAACACGAAGCGGGGCAAGTGAAAGTTCCAACAATCTTAGAATAACCGGAAGGAGGGAAAACCCATGACATTGATGAAAAAAACAGCGGATCAATTGCAGGAATTGATACATAGCGAACAAACGACAATTGCTGAAGTGACGAAGCAAGCATTCGAACAAATCGAAGCGCTTGATTCAAAAGTGGATGCGTTTTTGGCGATGAACAACGAACAAGCGACTCAACAAGCTGAAGAAATGGACAAAGTTCCATTTTCAGAACGGGGGCCGCTATTTGGTTTGCCAATCGGCGTGAAAGACAATATTGTGACTGCAGGCCTTGAAACGACGGCTTCAAGCCGCATTTTAGAAGGATTTAATCCGATTTATAATGCGACGGTTGTTGAAAAATTAAAAGCAGCCGGCATGATCACAGTCGGGAAATTGAACATGGACGAATTTGCGATGGGTTCTTCCAACGAAAACTCGTACTACAAAAAAACGAAAAACCCATGGAACTTGGAAACTGTTCCCGGCGGCTCTTCAGGCGGTTCTGCTGCGGCAGTTGCAGCTGGCGAAGTGCCATTCACATTGGGTACGGATACAGGCGGCTCAATTCGCCAGCCGGCATCTTTCTGCGGCGTGGTTGGCATGAAGCCGACTTACGGGCGGGTATCTCGTTTCGGCTTGATTGCATTTGCGTCATCGCTTGACCAAATTGGTCCTTTGACAAAAACGGTAAGAGACAACGCGTTGTTGCTTGAAGCCATTTCCGGCCATGATGAGCGGGATTCCACTTCAGCTGACGTTGAAGTGCCAAACTTCGCAGCAGCGTTGACTGGCGACATCACAGGTTTGCGCATTGGCGTACCGAAAGAATATTTTGGAGAAGGCGTGAGCGAAGCAGCAAAACAAGCTGTCCGCGATGCATTAAAGGTATTGGAAGAAAAAGGCGCAACGTGGGAAGAAATCTCGCTTCCGCATTCAAAATACGCGTTAGCGACCTATTACTTGATCGCTTCTTCAGAAGCATCATCCAACTTGTCCCGTTTTGACGGCATCCGCTACGGCTACCGTACGCAAAAAGCGGCGAATTTATTGGAATTCTACATGAACACGCGTGCAGAAGGTTTTGGCGATGAAGTAAAACGCCGCATTATGCTCGGGACGTATGCATTAAGCTCTGGCTATTACGATGCTTACTATAAAAAAGCGCAAAAAGTGCGTACCTTGATCAAACGTGACTTTGACGAAGCGTTTGAAAAGTTTGATGTTATTATCGGACCAACTACGCCGACACCAGCCTTTAAAATCGGTGAAATTATCGATGATCCGTTAACAATGTATGCGAATGACATCTTAACGATTCCGGTCAACTTGGCAGGCGTTCCAGCGATTTCCGTTCCTTGCGGCTTCGAAAACGGCTTGCCGCTCGGCTTGCAGATTATCGGGAAATACTTTGATGAAGAAACAATTTACCGCGTGGCGGATGTTTTCGAACAAGCAACCGATTTCCATACACAAACTCCGCAAATTGGGGAGGGAGCAGCACAATGAACTTTGAAACGATCATCGGGCTTGAAGTCCACGTAGAACTAAAAACAGAATCCAAAATGTTCTCGCCTGCACCGGCTCATTTCGGGGCAGAACCGAATACGAATACAAACGTGATCGACCTTGGCTACCCGGGCGTCTTGCCGGTCGTCAACAAACGCGCAGTGGATTGGGCGATGAGAGCGGCTCTTGCATTAAACTGTGAGATTTCGCGCCACACCAAATTCGACCGCAAAAACTATTTTTATCCAGACAATCCGAAAGCTTACCAAATTTCACAATTTGATGAGCCGATCGGCGAACACGGCTGGGTGGAAATTGAAGTGAACGGCAAGAAAAAACGCATCGGCATTACGCGCCTCCACATGGAAGAAGATGCTGGGAAACTGACGCATACAGGCAATGGCCACTCGCTTGTCGACTTTAACCGCCAAGGAACACCGTTGATTGAAATCGTATCAGAGCCAGACATCCGGACTCCGGAAGAAGCCTATGCCTACCTTGAGAAAATCAAAGCGATTATCCAATACACGGGCGTTTCCGATGTCCGGATGGAAGAAGGGTCCTTGCGCTGCGACGCGAACATTTCGCTTCGTCCGTATGGCCAAGAACAATTCGGCACAAAAACCGAATTGAAAAACTTGAATTCATTCAACTATGTCCGCAAAGGCATTGAACACGAACAAATTCGCCAAGAAGAAGTATTGCTCTCAGGCGGAGTGATCCAACAAGAAACACGCCGCTACGATGAAACTACCGGCAAAACGATCTTGATGCGCGTGAAAGAAGGAAGTGATGACTATCGTTATTTCCCGGAACCGGATTTAGTGGACATCATCATCGACGACGCTTGGCTGGAACGCGTCCGTTCAGAAATTCCGGAATTGCCGGATGCGCGGAAAGCCCGCTATGTTGCTGAACTGGGTTTGTCATCATACGATGCGATGGTCTTGACGCTTGCGAAGCCGATTTCGGATTTCTTTGAAGCGACTGTTGCTGCGGGTGCTGACGCGAAACTGGCGTCTAACTGGCTCATGGGTGAAGTCTCGGCCTACTTAAACGCTGAACAAAAAGAATTGAGCGATACGTTGCTTGAGCCTGCTGGCTTGGCTGGCATGATTAAACTGATTTCCGATGGCACGATTTCATCGAAAATCGCCAAGAAAGTCTTTAAGGAATTGATTGAAAAAGGCGGAGACGCAAACGATATCGTTAAAGCGAAAGGCCTTGTCCAAATTTCGGACGAAAAAGTGCTGCGAGAATTTGTAACGGCTTCCCTGGACAACAATCCTCAGTCAATCGAAGATTTTAAAAACGGCAAAGACCGCGCAATCGGCTTTTTAGTCGGCCAAATTATGAAACAAACAAAAGGCCAAGCCAATCCGCCATTGCTGAATAAAATCTTGCTTGAAGAAATCGCAAAACGCTAATATGCGATGAAAAGGATGGTCCGAATTCAGGGCCATCCTTTTTTTGCAAGTAAATGATTTGAAGCTTTCAATCTAGGGAAGTAAACTATATATTGAACAGAATAGATTGGTTAATTTCTTTAGTAAGCTTTATGCAGATAAAAAGGAGATGTGATCGTATGCCAACGGAACAGCAGTATTTCGAAGAAGCCATTGCCATTGAAAAGTACATGGCTCAAATGGAATCGAACCAAAAAACGTCGTATTCGGTTTATGAAAAATTCAACCTTCCGGAAGATCCTGAATTCATCGGATTGCTGAAAGAAAAACAGCCCCATGTTTTGGTCATTACGGAAGATTGGTGTGGAGACGCGATGATGAACAATGCGATTCTTCGGCGAATCGCTGAAGCAGGCAATTTGGAAGTGCGCTGCGTTTACCGCGATCAAAATACGGAATTGATGGACCAGTATTTAACGAACGGCGGGCGTTCGATTCCAAAATACATCATCCTTTCGAAAGAAGGCGAAGTGCTGGGCCATTGGGGACCTCGCGCTCCGAAAATCCAAGAATTTGTCATGGAAAAAAGAAAATCGCTTCCTGAAAAAGAAGATCCGCGCTATGCGATCAATCATGAAACGATGATTGGGGAAATTTCAGATGCCTTTACGTGGAACGAAGAGTTTTGGCAAGCGGTGTACGAAGACTTACGAAACACGTTTACAATAGCGTTAAAATAAAAAAGTGAAGCAATAAGAATGATAGAATGGCCGGCAAAGCGTCGGCTTTTTTCTTGGAGGGAACTTTAGCGGTGTTCCTGCTGTCTTATTCTTAGAGAACGACGAGAAAGGCTGAAATCGTATGAAACGTGCACGAATTATATACAATCCAACTTCCGGCCGCGAATTGTTTCGCAAGCATTTGCCTGAAGTGCTGGAAAAAATGGAACAAGCGGGATATGAAACGTCCTGCCATGCGACTACTGGAGAAGGCGATGCGACAAAAGCAGCGGCGATCGCGGTTGAGCGGAAGTACGATTTGATTGTAGCAGTTGGCGGGGATGGGACATTGAACGAAGTAGTGTCCGGCATCTCGAAGTTTGAAGAGCGCCCGAAAATCGGTTTGATTCCAATGGGAACAACGAACGATTTTGCGCGTGCCGTCCACATTCCAAGGGATATCAATAAAGCCGTCGATATTATTTTACAGGGCGAATCCATTCCGGTAGATGTCGGGCTCATGGATAGCGACCGATATTTTATTAATATTGCAGGAGGCGGCCGATTGACCGAGCTCACTTATGAAGTGCCGAGCAAGCTAAAAACGGTGCTTGGCCAAATGGCGTATTATTTGAAAGGCATTGAAATGCTGCCATCGATCCGTTCATCGAAAGTGCGCATCGAATACGATGGCAATGTGTTTGATGACAAAGCGATGATGTTTTTGATCGGCTTGACGAACTCGGTCGGCGGTTTTGAGAAACTGGCGCCGGATGCAAGCATCAATGATGGCAAGTTTACGCTATTGATTTTAAAAGAAGTGAACATGGCTGAGTTTATCCGGTTGGCATCTTTGGCGCTTCGAGGAGAGCATTTGTCAGACCCTCATGTTATTTACGCAAAAGCGAGCAAAATATCCGTTACGTCGGAAGAAACGGTGTTGTTGAACTTAGACGGCGAATACGGCGGAATTCTTCCAGCCACTTTTGAAAATTTATACCGCCACATTGAAGTGCTCGTTCCGATTCAATCGCTTAACGCATTAGACCACGTATAATACGAAAGCCTGGTACTGGGATTATCCCTTGTGCTGGGCTTTTTTTCATGGATAGTAGAGAATTGCAAGCGGGATGCAGGCTTGTCACATTGTTTTCATAGTTGGCCTGAAAATAGTGGTTTTCCAAAGGTTGAGGGAAGTTTTGAAAAGAGCGGATGAGGTACAATAGGTAGTAAGAGATGAATGAAATTCATCAAGGTTTCTGAAAGGGGACAAACAAATGGGAATCGAAGATACAGCCCTGCTGAGTCGCATATTGACTTTGATGACGCTGTCGTTCCATATTCTTTATGCAACGATCGGAGTAGGGGTCCCGCTCATGATCATGATTGCCCAATGGGTGGGAATCAAGAAAAACGATGACCACTATATTTTAATGGCACGGCGCTGGGCGCGTGGATTTGTCATTACTGTAGCAGTCGGAGTTGTGACCGGAACGATTATTGGATTGCAGTTGTCTTTATTGTGGCCGAACTTTATGCAAGTGGCGGGTAATGTCATTGCCTTGCCATTGTTCATGGAAACTTTCGCGTTTTTCTTTGAAGCCATTTTCCTTGGCATCTACTTGTACACATGGGACCGGTTCGAGGATCAGCGCAAGCATTTGCTGCTGCTGATTCCAGTGGCACTCGGTGCAGCTGCATCTTCGGTTTTCATCACAATCTTCAACGCATTTATGAACGCACCGCAAGGATTTGAAATGCTGAACGGGCAGCTGGTCAATGTGCAGCCGCTATTAGCTATATTCAACCCGGCGATGCCGACGAAAGTCGCTCACGTTGTCTCGACTGCATTTATGACTTGTGCATTTTTGCTGGCTTCCATTGCCGCTTTGCGCATACTCAGCGGTTCGAAGCATGTGTACCATAAAAAAGCATTATACTTGATGATGAAATTAGGATTGGTCTTTTCCATCGCGACAGCTTTGATCGGCGACTTTTCCGGAAAATACTTGGCTGAATACCAGCCGGAAAAATTAGCTGCGGCTGAATGGCATTTTGAAACAGAAGAAGGGGCAGGGCTCGTTATGTTCGGCGTGCTGGATGGCGATGAAGTGAAATACGCCATTCACATTCCTTTTGCCTTGAGTATCTTGGCACATGGCACGCCTGCTGCCGAAGTGACAGGCCTCAACGAATTAGAAGAAAACGAAGTTCCGCTTCCGCCGCTTTGGATCCATTATTTATTCGACACGATGGTGACCATCGGGATGACGTTAGCTGCATTGTCGTTTATTTACGTGGTGGCTGCTTGGCGCGGCTGGAAATTTATCCAGGCTAAATGGTTCCGCGTACTGCTGCTGCTCAGTGGTCCGCTGGCATTAGTGGCGATTGAAGCTGGCTGGTGGTTCACGGAAGTCGGGCGGCAGCCATGGATTCTACGAGGCTTCATGACCACGCAGGAAGGCGCTACGACAAGCGGCAACGTGGATTTGATGATCATCTTGTTTGGCGGACTGTATATCATATTGGGAATCGGCACGATCGTTGTCTTGACCCGCATGTACCGCCGCAATTCAGTTGAAGAAGAACTGGCGAATCGAGAAGCTCAAAAAGGCGGTGAGCAAGGATGACTTTAGAAATTATCGGGATTGCAGTTCTTTGGCTGTTCTTGTTCTTTTACGTCATTGTTGGGTCGATCGATTTTGGCGCTGGATTTTTTAACGCCTATAGCGCATTTACCAACAAGCAGCATATTTTAACAAATGTTATTCAGCGGTATTTGTCGCCGGTTTGGGAAGTTACGAACGTCTTTTTCGTGTTCTTCTTCGTCGGCATGATCGGATTTTTTCCGCAGACAGCGTTCTACTACGGAACAACGCTTTTGGTTCCAGCAAGCCTTGCGCTGATCTTGCTGTCAATCCGCGGCTCGTATTATGCGTTTGCAACATACGGTGCGAAGATCAACCACCGCGGCTATATTTACATGTACGGATTATCTGGGCTTCTGTTGCCGGCGTCTTTATCACCGGTGCTGGCAATGTCAGAAGGCGGCTTCATTAATATGGTGAACGATTCGCCGAAGCTCGATTACTGGGCTCTGTTTACCAGCCCGCTGACTTGGAGCATCGTCGTCTTAAGTTTGACGGCCGTTCTTTACATTTCAGCGGTCTTCCTGACTTGGTACGCCAATAAAGCAGGCGATGAAAAAGCGACCGATTTGCTGCGGAAGTATGCACTCGGTTGGGCCATTCCAGCCATCGTTACGGCAACGGGCATCATCTTCGAATTGCGGACGCACAACGAAGAGCATTTTAGCCGCATTTTGGATTTGTGGTGGGTCTTTGGTATTTCGTTCTTGTTGTTCCTTGGAACCGTGTTCTTGATATGGAAGCGCAGAAATTACGGATTGGCGTTCATCCTATTGGTCGGCCAATTCTTTACCGCCTTTTTCGCATACGGAGTTTCCCACTATCCGTACCTGTTGTATCCGCATTTGACGATTTACGACAGTTTTACCAATGAAACGATGGCTATTTCGCTAATTGTTGCGTTTATCGCAGGTTTGGGGTTATTGCTGCCATCGCTTTATCTATTGTTCCGTCTGTTCTTGTTCGATAAAGATTACGTCAAAGGAAAATCCGATTACCACGCCTAAGGGTTGGCGCTAAAGGAGGAAACAGCTATGCTGCAAGATTTCTTAATTTTTTACGCACCGTTTCTTGTTTTATTCGCATCAATCGCTTTTGGTTTCTGGTTTTCGTTAAAAGACGGACCGGCGACAAAAGACGAGAAATAAAAGGGCGGGCAGACTTCGGTCTGTCCGTTTTTTTGTGGAAATTTAACGGAATCGAATTATGGCACATAAATTTGTTTTCACGCATAAAAATGATTAAGAGCGCACTCAACTGCAGTTTTGTAAGCATAAATTTCAGTAAGTGCACACAATACGGATAGAGCTTGAAAATAAACGCCTCCGCCTTTCATGGTCCAGCTGCAGTGGCCAGGCTCTCGGGGGCATAAGCCGTTCTGCTGCGGCGGCAACAGCCTCCTCGCAGCCCGTCTTATGCCCGTCGAGCCTAAACGGCCACTTCCGCTTTTCTTTGTGTCTAGCTTTAGCGCCTAGCCCCTCGAGGTCGCTTCAGACTTGAAGCTGCGGCAAAAAGCGCCACTGCTTCAAGTCTTCCAGCGCTTGTCGGGGCTGACACAGGCGCCACCGCCTTTCATGTGTTATAATACGAAAAGTTGAAATGGAGTGAACGCTTTGAAACCTGTACAAAAAAACGATCGCTTGCTCGTCCATGTGGAAGATTTGACGCATGACGGCGCAGGCGTTGCAAAAGTAGAGGGCTATCCGCTTTTCATCCACGGCGCTTTGCCGGGAGAAGACGTGGAAGTCCATGTGCTGAAAACCTTGAAATCTTATGGCTTTGCCAAAATGCTTGAAATTAAACAAGCGTCGCCGTTTCGTGTGACGGCGCCTTGTCCTGTATTTGATACATGCGGCGGCTGCCAAATCCAGCATTTGTCGTACGAAGGGCAAATGACGTTCAAGCGCAAGCTGGTGCGCGATGCCATCACCCGCATCGGCAAATTGCCGGACGTACCGGTGCATCCTGTTAAAGGCATGGAAAACCCGTGGCGCTACCGCAACAAATCCCAGATCCCATTTGGAACAGACAATGGCCGGGTAATCGCCGGATTCTACCAAACGCGATCGCATGACATTGCCGATACCGATATTTGCATCATCCAAACGCCTGAAGCCGATGCCATCATGGTTGGTTTGAAAAAGAACTTGCATGCAATGGGCATCGAACCATATGAAGAACAAACGCACCGCGGCATGCTGCGCCATGTGGTCGTCCGCAAAGGACGCGCGACGGGTGAAATCATGGTCGTGCTTGTAACGAAGAAAAAGAAATTCCCGCAAGCCCAGCAAGCGGTCGACTTGATCCGGTCGCTTCTCCCGGAAGTGGCATCGATTGTCCAAAACGTCAACGGCGAAAAAACGAACGTGATTTTTGGCAACGAAACGATCACGCTTTGGGGCAAAGACGTCATCGAAGACCAAATCGGAGATGTCCGCTTTGAAATTTCGGCGCGGTCGTTCTATCAGGTCAATCCGGAACAAACCGATGTCTTGTACAGCCAAGCGCTTGATTATGCGCAGTTGACAGGAGACGAAACCGTAATTGATGCGTATTGCGGCATCGGTACGATTTCCTTGTTCTTGGCTCAAAAAGCGAAGTTTGTCATGGGCGTTGAAATTGTGCCGCAGGCGATTGAAGACGCTAAGCGAAACGCGGAACTCAATGGCTTTGCCAATACCTTGTTTGAAGCAGGACCGGCTGAACAAGTGATTCCACGCTGGTACAAAGAAGGCAAGACGGCGGACGTCTTAATGGTCGATCCACCGCGCAAAGGCTGCGACGAGCAACTGTTGCAGACCATTTTGAAACAGCGGCCAAAACGTGTCGTTTACGTGTCATGCAACCCGGCGACCTTGGCGCGCGACTTGCGCATTCTTGAAGACGGCGGCTACCGCACAAAAGAAGTGCAGCCGGTAGATATGTTTCCGCAGTCCACGCATTGCGAAGCGGTGGCTTGGCTGGAACTGGCTGAGTAATTTTTATTCTTCTTAAAAATATAAAAGCAGATGGTTTAGAAATGCGCAAAGCATTTACTAATTGGCCATCTGCTTTCATTCTGAATCTCGTGCAGAACGAAAGGATTGGAAACGAATATGACCACTAATTTTTGGCAAGAATTGCCGAAACCATTTTTTGTGCTTGCCCCGATGGAAGATGTGACGGATGTCGTGTTTCGCCATGTCGTCAGTGAAGCAGGTAGACCGGATGTGTTTTTCACGGAGTTTACCAATACGGAGAGCTATTGCCATCCGGAAGGCATAAAAAGCGTCCGCGGACGACTCCTGTTTACGGAAGATGAACAGCCGATGGTTGCTCATATCTGGGGAGACAAGCCTGAATATTTCCGTCAAATGAGCATTGGAATGGCGGAGCTTGGATTTAAAGGAATCGATATCAATATGGGCTGCCCGGTGCCGAATGTGGCCTCAAGAGGCAAAGGCAGCGGCTTGATCCTTCGTCCGGAAGCTGCTGCGGAAATTATCCAGGCAGCAAAAGCGGGCGGGCTGCCGGTCAGCGTCAAGACGCGGCTTGGCTATTCGGAGTTGAGCGAATGGCGCGAATGGCTGACGCATGTCTTCAAACAAGACATTGCCAATTTGTCGATCCATTTACGGACCCGAAAAGAAATGAGTCAGGCGGATGCACATTGGGAACTGATCCCGGAAATTAAAAAGCTGCGGGATGAAGTGGCGCCGAATACGCTTTTGACGATCAACGGGGACATTCCGGACCGTGAAACGGGGCTGAAGCTCGTGGAACAATACGGCATCGATGGCGTAATGATTGGCCGCGGCATTTTCAAGAATCCGTTTGCGTTTGAAAAAGAGCCAAGAGAACATAGCAGCGAAGAACTTCTCGGCTTGCTGAAACTGCATTTGGATCTCCATGACTATTATTTAGAAGAATTGCCCCGCTCGATTTCGGGGCTTCACCGATTTTTCAAAATCTATGTCAAAGGCTTCCGCGGAGCAGGGGAATTGAGAAATCAATTGATGAATACGAAGTCAACAGAAGAAGTACGTGCGTTGCTAGCAAACCTGGAATTAAACGACGTTGAATTGCAAAATCAATAAAGGGAAACCTGAGACTCGAAAAAGGTCTCAGGTTTTTTTGTTTTCAAAAAATGAGTAAAAATAACGAGTGGTGAGTGTATACTTGAAAAAAGTTCTTCTTTTATCAACAACTGAAAAAGGAGTGGAGAACCGATGATCATTTTCAAGAAATTGTATTTTCAAGCGACCAAGCTTTCCTGGTTGATTTTAACTGTGTGTACGCTAGCGTTAATTGTGATGAGCACACTGGTGCTGCCGATTATTGAACCTGCAACGTTTACCGGTTATTTGGATGCGCTATGGTTTACCATGACGACAATGTTGACTGTCGGCTATGGAGACTTGTTTCCGACGACAGTTTTCGGAAGGATCTTCACGATTGTTTTTTTATACGTAGTCGGAATTGGGTTGTTTGCTTCTTTTATTGGCAAGGCGGTGGATAGTTTAACGCTCTACAGAAAACACAAGGAAAGTGGTGATTTGATGTTTGAAGGAAAAAACCACATCGTGATTATTGATTGGTCGCATAAAGCAGAAAACGCGATGAAGGAAATATTGGCAAGAGACCCTAAAATAGAAATTGTGGTCATTGATATGATTGAAAAAGCGAAAGAAATCAATGAGCGGATTCATTTTATTCGAGGACGAGCGACAGATGCTGCTATTTTGCAAAAGGCCAATACCTCTCACGCAAAAGCAGTATTGATTTTTTCTGACGATAAAATTGAAGACCAAATATTAGCGGATGGAAAGTCGTTGATGATTGCCTGTGCAGTTGAACGAATATCGCCTGGCGTACATACCACGGTGGAAGTGGAACGGGAAGAACATATCTTGAATTTTTCGCATATAAAAGTGGATAATTTTATTTTATCAAATGCCACAATCGCCAAATTAGCCGTTGATTCTATCCTATAAACTAACTGAATTTTTTCCAATGAATGAAAACGGTCACAAAGTTGAGATTGTTTTTGGATCGATTTCTTTTTTAGGTTTTAATAAAGACGCAGAGGGGGTATTAGATTAGCAGAGTACTTGAACAAGGAGAGAACGTAGATCATGGAACAGCACATACCTGAATCAAAATTTGAAGATAAACGCAGCCATATTATTGAAGATCTTGTTGCCCAAAATGTTTTTAAAATTGACGGCAGACAATTATATGAATTGTCCTTATACGAATTGATGAAAACCTATACAGAACAAAATTAAGCCGGACATTCCGGCTTTTTTCAATGGCAAAAGAATGTCAGGAGGAATCCACATGCACCAAAAGAAATTAGACGATTTCCGGCAAAGCAAACTCGATGAGATGACCATTAGCGACATGCAGCAAGAACTGTCAGAAGGACATGTGACGTCGGAAGAATTGGTGTTGATGTATTTCGAAAACATTTCCCTGCGCGACCAAACGATTCATGCCGTGCTCGAAATCAATCCGGATGCGCTGCAAATCGCACAAGCGCTCGACTTTGAACGAAAGCACAAAGGGCCGCGTTCTGCGCTTCACGGTATTCCAGTGCTAGTGAAGGACAATATGGATACTGCGGATAAAATGCACACAAGCGCTGGATCGCGTGCCTTGAAAGACCATTACGCGCTAAAAGACGCCAAAGTAGTGGAACAGCTGCGAAAAGCGGGAGCGGTTATTTTAGGGAAAACGAATATGACAGAATGGGCCAATTTCTTGAGCGATAAACTGCCGAATGGCTTTAGCTCAAGAGGCGGCCAAACCAAAAATCCATACGGATCCTTTGAAGTCGGCGGCTCCAGTTCAGGGTCTGCCGCGGCCGTTGCTTCTAATTTAGCTGCGGCAGCGCTTGGAACGGAAACATCAGGCTCGATCATTAATCCGGCCATGCAGAATAGTTTGGTGGGCATTAAGCCGACAGTCGGTTTGATCAGCCGGCAAGGCATCATTCCCGTTTCACATACGCAAGACATTCCGGGGCCGCTGGCACGGACCATAAAAGATGCGGTGGCGGTGTTTGCTTCATTAATTGCTGTAGACCCGAATGATCCCATTACCGTTTTGGCTGAGCCTTTCGAAAAATACGATTGGTCCATTCATTTTAAAGAGGGCGGATTACAAGGAGTAAAGCTTGGCATACCAAGGATGCTTTTTGAAGACAATATCACGGATGAGCAGCGGGTTTTATTCGAAAACGCGCTGGAAGAACTTCGGGCTTGCGGCGCTGAAATCATTGAGGATGTCGATCTTGGCGCCGATCAGGAAGATTTGGGCTTTGCCGTATTGCTTCATGAATTCAAAGCCAATGCAAATGACTATTTAGGGAAATCCAATCCCTTAAATTCGGTTCGTTCATTGGAAGATGTGTTGGCTTATAACACAAAGCATCCACAAGAAATGCTGCGCTACGGGCAAAACTTAATGGAGCAGGCCAATTCCACTACTGGGAAGCTGAACGAACGCGAATACATTGAAGCACTTGAACGGAACCGCTATTTAGCTGCCGAACAAGGAATATCCGATACATTAAAACAAGTAGGAGCGGATGCACTGATCTTGCCAAAAGATTACGGCTTCAATATCGGAGCAGCAGCGGGATTTCCATCGATCGCGGTGCCTTACGGGCTGACAGAATCGAAAGAGCCATTCGGCATCACGTTTACAGGCAAAGCGTTCAGCGAACCACAGCTGATCGAGTATGCGTATGCATTTGAACAGGCAACCAAAGGCCGAATTAAACCATAAAAAAGCAGCGCCATAAACTGGCCCTGCTTTTTTTATTATAATTTCTGCAGCTGCTTCCACACTTGTTCCAGCAAAATCAACAGCTTTGGTTCATGAATTTGATGGGTGGTTATTGTTGAAAGCGCACTTTCAATGAGAATTCTGCGAGGTGTTACAGAGGCCAATTCCTCGGCAACAAAGCCGATTAATTCTTTAATGACTGCCTCTTCTTCCTCATCCAATAAATGCGCACTTTCTTTCAATTGGTCGCTTAGCTCTGCAGGCGTTATGCTCTCCAGCGGTTTTATAGAAGAAAAATTCATCTCTCCAAGAAAGTGATCACCTGTTTCGATTTGTGTGGTGATGGCTGCCTCTAATCGTCTAATGACAAATGCGGCCAATTTTTGGGTCGGTAAATCTTGGGATGAGTTCAATTTCCATATATGGGTCAATTGCTGGATTGAGCCATGGACGATGGCCGCATTCTCTAATGCATAGGGTTTTGCTTTTTCGCCAAATACATCGGTGATGCGCGAACTGATCCACTCCATTTCTGCCACGTATGTACTTCTTGAAAACTTCTTCAACTCTTCATCTTGTGAATAAAAGATGCTTTCATACAAAGCAAATAAATTCTTTTCGCGATTCAACCGGATACGGATGCACAATTGCTCAGCTAATACATTCAGATCTTCAATCGGTTTTCCGGCCGCAGCTGCCATGCGTTTTTGACGGATTTCACTGCCGATCGATTCCATGATAGCGATCAAGCATTCGGTTTTGGAAGTGAAATAATTATAGAAAGTGCCTTTTGATACACCGGATTCATTTAAAATGTCTTGGATCGATGAAGCGTTATACCCTTTGTTGATAAAGAGGGAATAGGCGGCATTTACAATTTGCTGTTTTTTGGAATTCATGTTTTTCGTCACCTTTATACTATCAGTCTAGTTACATGATAACGTGCAAACCTTTACAAATCAATAAATTTGGACTGTCGGTATATTTCTCTTGATAAAATTGGACGACCGGTATAGAATGATGCAATGGAGTAAAACAAAAAAATACAGCAAGAAAATTACGGAGGAATAAACGAATGACAGAACAGAAAAAACCGCCTTATGGCATAATCGCGATTCTCTTTACCGGGGCGTTTGTAACCATCTTCACGCAAACTTTATTGAATATTGCGTTGCCCGAAATCATGGCAGACTTGAACGTTACACCTTCCACAGTACAGTGGCTAGTGACCGGTTACATGCTGGTCAACGGGATTTTGATTCCGGCCAGTGCATTCTTTATCCAGCGCTTTTCAAACCGCGCGATTTTTATTTTAGCGATGTCGCTATTTTCGCTTGGAACGCTGCTTGCAGGACTAGCGCCAACTTTTAGCATTTTGCTAGTCGGAAGAATGATACAAGCTTCTGGTGCAGCGCTTATGATGCCATTATTGATGAACGTAATCCTAGCAGCTTTCCCCGTAGAAAAACGTGGAGCGGCAATGGGAATTTTCGGACTCGTTATGGTAGTGGCACCGGCAATCGGGCCGACGCTTTCCGGATTTATTGTTGAACATTATTCATGGCGGGTTCTATTCTTCATCATCTTGCCAGTTGCATTAATTTCATTAGGTCTTGGAATTTTTAAATTGAAAAACTTAACAGTCCAAAACAAAAACATGTCGTTGGATAAATTTTCAATCGTCCTTTCCAGCATCGGATTTGGCGGCATTTTATACGGCTTTAGTTCTGCCGGAACAAAAGGATGGGACGATGTAGAAGTATACGGTACGATAGCCGTCGGAGTGGTAGCGCTTCTCATCTTCGTTTTCCGCCAATTGAAATTAAAAGAACCGTTGCTTGAAGTGCGCATCTATAAATACCCAATGTTTGCTTTATCATCAGTGATTTCGGTTGCACTTTCTATGTCCATGTTTTCGGCTATGATCTTAATGCCGATTTATGTGCAGACCATTAAAGGGATCTCGCCGATTGATTCCGGATTGTTAATGCTTCCAGGAGCATTAGTAATGGGCTTTATGTCGCCGGTTACGGGCCGTCTTTTTGACAAATTCGGCGCCAAGGTGCTTGCTATTCCAGGATTGGCTATTGTAGTTCTTACAACATATCTTTTCAGCCAGCTTTCTCTTGAAACAAGTTATTTAGAAATTATGGCGATGTATACAGCCCGCATGTTCGGGATTTCCATGGTTATGATGCCGGTTATGACTAACGGGTTGAACACATTGCCAATGAAATCCTATCCACACGGGACAGCAATCAACAATACGCTGCAACAAGTTGCTGGAGCGATTGGTTCAGCTTTCCTGATCACCATGATGAATACACGGGCGGAATCGACAGGCAAAGAATTGGCCATGAGCGGTGCAGCTCCTGAAACGATAATGAACAATGCCATGCTTGAAGGCATTAATTTTTCCTTCTTTGTTTCTATGTTCATTGCTCTGGTTGCATTAGTGTTGGCCTTCTTCATCAAAAAGCCGGCACGCCCTGTAACTGAAGTTGAAAAAGAAGTTGTCTATAAACAAAAAGAAGTAATGGAATGATGAAAAGGCCGACCCCCAAACGGGCCGGCCTTTTTTCTGTCTAAAAAGGTGCTGTGGCGCGAAATATGATACACTAGAGGCATCGAAAAGAAGGTGGAATCTACATGACTTTTATTACTGGACTCAATCCTGTTTGGCAGGAAAAATGGAAAAAATCAGGATTTGAAACGGCAATGCCCATTCAAGATCAAATGATCCCGGAAATGCTTGCGGGAAACGATATTGTCGCTGAATCGCCGACAGGTTCCGGCAAGACGCTTGCTTACGTCTTACCAATCTTGCAGCGCATCAACCCAGAAAAATCAGCAACGCAGGCGATGATTATTGCGCCGTCCCAAGAATTGTCGATGCAAATCGTCAATGTATTGCGGGAATGGACAGAAGGCACTGAAGTCACAGTTGCGCAATTGATCGGCGGCGCCAATATGCAGCGCCAGCTTGAAAAGCTGAAGAAAAAACCGACCATTATCGTGGGAACGCCAGGCCGGTTAAACGAATTAGTTAAAACGAAAAAATTAAAAATGCACGAAATCCGCATCATCGTTTTGGATGAAGGCGATCAGTTGATGGGGCGCGAGCACCGCAACATCATGAAAGATTTAATTGAAAAGACGCAGCATGACCGCCAGTTGGTATTGGTGTCCGCAACGATCACGGAAGAAGTGGAATTGGTGGCCGAGCGGTTGATGACGCATCCGACTCGAATCCATATAGCTCCGGAAGACTTGCCGATGCAGGGAAAAGTGACTCATTCGTTCATCAAAGTCGACGAACGCGACAAAACCGATTTGCTGCGCAGAATTTCGCATATTGAAGACGTTAAAGCATTGGCTTTTGTCAACAACATCGATCAACTGTTAATGAAAGAAAATAAATTGAAATTCCGTGATGCGAAAATCGTCACGCTTCATTCTGAAATGAAAAAAGACGAGCGGAAAAAAGCGCTTGATGCGTTCCGCAAAGGGGAAGTTTCAGTCTTGATCGCAACAGAAGTAGCGGCACGCGGTTTGGATATCGATTTGGTTACCCACGTCATTCACGTTGACGTACCGCAAACGGTCGAGCAGTATTTGCACCGTTCAGGCCGAACAGGCCGTGCAGGAGCAGACGGCGAAGTTTTGACGCTCCTTGCTTATGCAGACGAACGCCATTACAAGAAATTCACAAAAGAATTGCCGTCCAAGCCAGTGCAGAAAGTGTTGCACGGCGGCCAATTAATAGAAGGATCGAGCAAAACCATCGCCGAAAAGGGGAGCAAACGATGACATTCCAGGAAAAATTGGAGCATTACGCAGAATTAACGGTCTATGTAGGATTGAACGTTCAAAAAGACCAGTTGGTTGTCATCAACACAACCATCGATACGCTTGAGTTTACTCGCCTTGTAGTAAAAAAAGCGTACGAAGCTGGAGCGAAAACTGTCCAAGTCAATTATTCGGATCCAATTCAAACTCGAATGCATTATGAACTGGCTCCGGATCAAGCATTCCAGGAATATCCGCAATGGTCGGTTGTCCAGCGAGAAGAAGTGATTGATAAAGGCGGTTCGTTTTTGTGGATTGATGCAGAAGACCCAGATTTACTGACGGGCATACCGGTTAAACGTTTGACCGATTTTCAGAAATCAGCAGGCAAGGCGCTGGAACGTTACCGCCAAGCGGTCGGTTCCGACAAAATTGCTTGGTCGATTGTCGCCATTCCGTCCACAAAATGGGCGGAAAAAGTATTCCCGGATTTATCGGTGGAAGAAGGCATGGCGGCGCTTTGGGAAGCAATCTTTAAAACGGTGCGCATCGGTGAAGGCAATGCCGTGGAATTGTGGAAAACGCATATTGAAAAGTTAGAACAGCGTGCGGCACAGTTGAATGGCAAAAAATATACGCAATTGCATTACCGAGCACCAGGCACCGATTTGACGATTGCGTTGCCGGAAAAACATTTATGGCTAACAGGAGCTGCCAAAACGCCTCAAGGCAATAGCTTTATCGCCAATATGCCAACGGAAGAAGTGTATACAGTCCCAGCAAAATATGGCGTAGAAGGTAAAGTAAGCAACACGAAGCCGCTTGTTTACCAAGGAAATATCATTGACGGTTTTTCCCTGACGTTTGAAAAAGGGAAGATCATCAAAGCAGAAGCGGAGACGGGACAGGAATTGCTGAATGAAATGATTACGGCTGACAATGGGGCGTCTTATTTAGGCGAAGTCGCGTTAGTGCCGCACCATTCACCGATTTCCGATTCCAATATTTTATTTTTTAATACATTATTCGATGAGAATGCTTCCAATCATTTGGCGATTGGCGATTCGTATCCGACTTGCTATGAAGGCGCACGCGATTTGGAGCGTACGCAGCTGGAATCGATCGGCTTGAATACGTCCATCGTCCATGAAGATTTCATGATCGGAAGCGATAACATGGACATCGATGGCATTTTGGCCGATGGAACGAGAGAACCAATTTTCCGTAAAGGAAACTGGGCATTTTAAGAGGTGAACCTTTTGAAAAAATATTTGATTGCAGCTATGCTGGCTATTTTCTCCTTTAGCGGATCCTATTCTGCGGAAGCTGCTATTAAAATACCAGCGGTTTACATTGCCCTTGGTGATTCGCTGGCGGCTGGGCAGACTCCGGATTCGAAAATAGATGCAGGCTATACCGATTTGATTGCACAGGAACTTTCCCGGCATCAGCCGGTCGCTTTCTATACAAAACAACTGGCGTTTCCTGGGTTCACGACAAAAGATGTGCTGGAGCGGGTTCGCTCGAAGGAAGCCAAGGACGTATTAGCTTCTGCCAATATCATTACCATTTCAGCAGGAGCCAATGATTTGCTGCGCCTTGTGCAATCCGATCCAAAAAATGGGTCGCTTGCGTTCCAGCAAATTCAAGTGGATTTTGCGTTGAACGAAGCCCGCATCAATATGGAAACCATTTTAGAGGAATTGAAAGTAAAGGCGCCTAACGCCGATGTCTATGTAATGGGCTATTATTTTGCCTATCCTCACGTAAGAGAAAGCCAAAAAGAAGGCACGGCGAAGCAATTAGATCGCCTTAATGAAATTCTGAAAAGAAGTTCGGAACAAGCGGGTGCCCAGTTTGTTGCTGTCGATAAAGCGTTTGGCGATAAAGCGGTGGATAAAGTACCGAACCCGGCAGATGTTCATCCAAATATTTTTGGCTACCAAGCGATGGCAAATGCGTTTTTGAACGAGTACCAAAAAGGATGGAAAGTGGAAAAGGGAGAACTTCCAAAAGCTGATCCGAAGTCATTTGAAGAAATCATGCAAAGCCAGGAAGGGCAAGGAGAAGCCGTTGAAGGAACTTCTTCCCAGCCTTCCGATAGCATGAAGGAAGATTATTTGGCTCTGCTGGAACCAATTCCTTACATTTAAAGCCATGCATAACAAAACCCCGATCCGGATATTCCAGATCGGGGTTTTGGCATTTAGCGTTTCCGTGGGTTCGGTTTATACTGGTTGGTTGATTGAGCAGCTCCAGCACCAGCTTTTCGTTTATTCATAGCTTTCCGTATAATCGGGTAAGCGATTGGTCCATACTTGATAGCGGTTTTTACAATGCGGCCAATTCCCATTATCATCTCTCCATTCGTTTAGTAAAGGTATTATACAAGTTCCCGAAAATAGGGAGATGCAAACATTTATTCTTTGGAAAGTGCCTGCAAGAGAAGAATTTCCTTATAGGCCTGGACGCTGGATAACTCAACATATTCCGCATTTCCATGCCAATCGCCGCCGCTTGGCCCGAATTCGATTGCACCTTCGCCATTGATGGGGATTGCGTAATAGCGGGTATCAGCGGCTCCATGCTGGCCGAATAAAACCGGTTCCGTTTTCGTCACTTGGCGAATAGCTTTTTGCAAACTTAAAATTGAACTGTGTTCAGCAGATGTTTTTAAAGCGGGCGTAGAATTGTCCGCTTGATAATCCATTTTCAGACCAAGCGTTTTTGCCAACTCTGCCATTTGGTGAATAATTTCATCTGGATCCTGCCCAGGCAAAAAGCGGATGTCATAAGAAACATGGCATACTTCAGGAACCACGTTGTAGCGCTTTCCAGCATTCATAATGGCCAAGTTGACAGAAGGGTGCTCGTAAAAGTCGGTTGATTGTTTTTGAAAAGGAAGTTCCGACAACTGCTCATGAAATTTCATTGCACATTCGATGGCATTGATGCCTTCCCAAGGCCGGCTGCCGTGAGCAGGTTTTCCTTTGAACACCAAATCCATATGTAAAACGCCTTTCGACTGCACCCCAACTTTTAAACCGGTCGGTTCGCCGCAAATCACGAAGTCGCCGCTGTAGCCTTGTTCGACTAGCCACTTGGAAGTATTTTCGCCGCCAATTTCTTCGTCAGTGACCAGATGCAGTTGAACGGTCCGTTGCAGCAATGAAGCGTCTAATTCCACAAAAGCTTGCATCATTGCTGCAACGCCAGCTTTCATGTCAGCAGAGCCGCGGCCGTAAAGGCGATCCATTTTCTCTATCGGAACAAATTGTTCTTCGTGGCCCGGAACGACATCAACATGTCCATTCCAAATAATCGTATCACTGCCGCCGCCTTTGCTTGCCGTCAACATGAGAAAGCCGTTATGTTCATGGAGAGTAACCAATTGGCCGCGTTCTTTCAGCCAATCAGCGCAATAAATCAAGGCTTCGTTTGCGCCGGTTTTCGTATCGCTTTTGATTTGGATCAGATTTTTTAACAAGTCAATCATATGAGAGCCGCCAAATTTCTGGCCGCTGCCACCCCCTTTGTAAAATTATTCACCTGTAAGATTGCTTTCGGTTGAAGCCTTCGGTACAATACATATGTTACCGAAAATCATGTATACACCACAAGGGGAGCTTTTGCTGAGAGTGAACAGTTCTGTTCTTACCCTTTGAACCTGTAAGTTAACGCTTGCGCAGGGATGTGGATGGAAACCTGCCCTTATGCGGCGTCAGGCTCTATCCTGACGCCGCTTTTATATGGAAAAAAATAGGTTTTATTCTGCTTTCCCTTCTGGTGTTGTGCAAACACATTAAGGAGGAAGTTATGAGAAACAAACGCATTTTATTATTGGTGGAAATTGCAATTTTTGGCGCTCTGGGATATGTTCTCGATTTTGTCGCGTTTAAAATGCCGCAAGGGGGATCCGTCAGCTTGGTAATGATTCCGATAGTCTTGATGGCATTCCGAAGAGGTGTAGGGGCGGGCGTATTGACCGGGTTGCTGGTTGGCTTGCTGCAAATTGTCACGGGTGTCATTTCAGTCACGCCATTGTCATTCGGGTTTGTCATTTTGCAAGTGATTCTCGATTATCTGGTTGCTTATGCTATGGTCGGCTTTGCTGGCAGCATGCGAAGCCAATACGTGAACGGACTGCAAAACGGAAAAACGGGCAGCATGATTTCTGCAATTGTCATCGGCATTTTGATCGCATCCTTTTTGCGCTACGTGGTCCATGTGATCACCGGGATTTTGTTCTTCGCCGAATTTGCAGAAGGAAATGTAGTCATTTATTCCATCATTTATAACGCTACTTATATGATTCCGGTATTCTTGCTCGCCGCAGTTGTGTGTTCAGCACTATTTGTAGCAGCACCGAAGTTAGTGGACAGCAAAGCATAAGCAGCAGGGGTTGTCCCAAAAGGGGCTGACGTCCATTCCAGCCCGCAGGAGTCGCCGCATCCATTCCCGTCAGCTAATTATAAAAAAGGCTAAGAAAAGCACCACTTTTCTTAGCCTTTTTTATATTTTGCAGTTATGGACAGCCTCTTTTCTTATTGTCGATTTTGTCCGCTATCCATTGTTTGTCAGGCCTTACCTGGGCGCTTCCGCTTTTCTTATGGTCCAGACTCCAGCGCCCAGCCTCTTGAGGTCGCTGGCTATCTTGCCAGCAATGGCAAAGAACGCCATTACTTTCAAGCCCTCCAGCGCTTGTCGAGGCTTACCTGGGCGCTTCCGCTTTTCTTATGGTATAATTTTTAATTAGAAAAGCTTGAAAGAAGGGTATTCAATGATTGCCAGTACAGAAAAAGAAATAGAAATGTTGAAAAAAGCCGGCCGCATGGTCGCTGAAATTCGTGAAGCGATGAAGGCTGCAACAAAACCGGGCGTCACAACGAAAGAAATTGACGAACTTGGCGGACAGCTGTTCAAAGAACTAGGCGGCTTGTCAGGCCCGAAAGGCGAATACGATTTCCCAGGATATACATGCATCAGCGTCAACGAAGAAGTGGCTCACGGGATTCCGGGCAGCCGCGTCATCAAAGACGGCGACATCGTCAATATTGACGTATCCGGTTCATATGAAGGATTTTTTGCCGATACCGGCATTTCGTTTGTCGTAGGCGAAGGCCATCCTGAAAAAGAACAGCTGTGCAAAGTGGCTGAATCGGCATTTGAGCGCGCCATGACGAAAGTCAAAGCCGGAGCCAAGCTGAATCAAATCGGCAAAGCCGTTGAACGGGAAGCCAAACAACAAGGTTTGTTTGTCATCAAAAACTTAACGGGCCATGGCATCGGGAAATCTCTTCACGAAGAGCCGCAGCACATTTTAAACTATTACGATGCTTGGGAAAAAACCATCCTGAAAGAAGGAATGGTATTGGCGGTCGAGCCGTTTATTTCCCAAAAAGCTGAACATATTGTAGAATCCGGAGATGGCTGGACATTCATCACACCGGACCAGTCGCTAGTCGCTCAAATTGAACATACCGTGCTCGTCACAAAAGGCGAACCGATTTTGTTGACGAAATTAGACTGATTGAAATATGCATAAATAAAAATCCTGTATCGAATTATCGATACAGGATTTTTGTCTTTAAACGGCCAGCATTACTGGGCCGTTCGTTTTTTGATTAACAAAATGCCGGTCGCAATGACGCCGCTTAAGAAAAGGGAAGCGGTTGTGACGAGCAGTTCGTCCGCTCCGTTCTTGACAGCGATGCCGATAAACGCCCATATAAAGACAAGGGCAATCGGGATGTCGTTGTGGTGGAAGCGGATGTGGAGCGCGATGGCGGTAGCTACCGTCAACATGATGACCGTCCATAATTGGTCGCTGAGTCCCCAGCCGCTCCAATTGAAATAAGTCAAAACGAAATTAATGTTGGTGATAGTTGCGACAATGATCCAGCCGAGGTTAATAGAGACCGGCATGCGTTCGGTCAACTTTCGTTCCGCATTTGAGTATTGCAGGTAAAGCAGAACTAAGGCAATCAAATAACTGACAATCGCCACGATGGACCAAATAAAGAATTCATAATGCCATAAAAACAGCCACGCAATGTTGAAGGCGGCACTCAATGTAAAATACAAGGTGATTTTTGCCGAAGGAGCGGTTCCGTTTTTCCAGCGAATCCATTGGCCGATAATCCAAATGGCAAAAATTATGTAAATGAAAGACCAGATTGAAAAGACATAGCCAGCTGGAGTAAACATGACCGGAAGCCGATTGGAAATCTCTCCGGTTGTCTGTCCATTGATTGGCAGCGTATTGGCTAGCGTGTTGAATACGACGATTGCTAAAAACGCAATGGTCATGACTAGTGTACGAAACATGATAGAGCCCCCTCCTTATTATCAGTATACCTGTCCAAGTTTCGTTCAACAAATATGTTTCTCCTAGAAAATTCAAAAATTGAGCAAAAAAGAACGAAACGTGAAATTTTCCAGATTAAGCCGGAGGCGAACTGTTCAAATTATTCCGCCTTCAGATTAACAATGGTATACTTATAAGTGTTTTTAGAAAATTAAGTTTAGACGGAGGTAAGCCGATGACCGTAAAATATGCTGAAGTGTGGGATCTGGATATATTGTTTCCAGGTGGAAGCGACTCCCAGGAATTGCGATTACATATGGACAATGCTGCACCAAAATTGGATAAGTTTGAAACTACGGCTTTAAACTTTCAAGTGCCATCTTCAATAGAAGACGCCGGGAAAATAGCGGCACTTTTAGATGAAGTTAAAGACGTTATGTTGCATCTCCGCCAATCGAGTGCTTTTATCGGCTGCCTTATGGCACAAAACACCGAAGACAAAAAGGCAAACATTCTGCAAAGTGAAACGGCTGCACTCGGTGCGCGCTTCCAGTCGGCGCTTCAAAAAATTCAGCAAGACTTGACCAAAACGGAAAACGGGGTTTGGAACAAGTTGTTGGAAGAAGCCTCTCTTCGCGAGTTTAGCTTTTTGCTGAATGAATGGCGTGAAGAAGCCAATCTGCAACTTTCAGAAAAAGAAGAGAATTTAATCACCGCGCTTAGCGTAGATGGCTACCACGGATGGAGCCAGCTCTACGATATGCTGGTGGGCGATATCAAGATCACCATGACGGTGGACGGGGAAGAAAAAGTTTTTTCCGTCGGTCAAGCGAACAACTTAAGCTCACATAAGGATGCTGCCATCCGCCAGGAATCGTATGAGAAGTTAGAAGAGGCGTGGACCGAGAAAGAAGAGTTTTTCGCCAAAACCTTAAATTCAATTGCCGGTTTCCGTTTAGCAGTTTACCAAAAACGTGGGTGGGAAAACCCGCTGCAAGATCCGCTGCACATCAACCGAATGAAAGAAGAAACATTGGATGCGATGTGGGGAGCTATCAGCAAACACAAACAACCATTCGTTGAATACTTGAACAAAAAAAGCGAATTGCTCGGTAAAGATGGAATGGACTGGTTCGACGTCGATGCCCCAGTCACGGAAAGCACGCAGCAATTTTCGTATCAAGAAGGCGCGGATTTTATTTTAAATCATTTTGACAAATTCGGTCCGGAACTTGCTCGTTTTTCAGAGCAGGCATTTGAAAAAGGGTGGATCGAAGCAGAAGATCGTCCAAACAAACGCCCAGGCGGTTTTTGCACTGGGCTGCCGCTGACGGAAGAATCGCGTATTTTCATGACTTACAGCGGCTCAATGTCCAATGTAGCGACACTGGCCCATGAACTTGGCCACGCGTTCCATTCGTATGCATTGCGCCCGGTCCATCCGCTCAACCGTTCTTATGCGATGAATGTGGCTGAAACGGCTTCAACGTTTGCGGAAATGATCGTGGCGGATGCTGCAGTGAAAAATGCAGCAACGAAAGAAGAAAAAATTGCGCTTTTGGAAGATAAAGTGCAGCGAAGCGTCGCTTTTTTCATGAATATCCATGCACGCTTCTTATTTGAAACGCGTTTTTATGAAGAACGCAAAAAAGGTGTGGTAGCCGCTTCCCGTTTAAACGAGTTGATGGATGAAGCGCAGAACGAAGCATTTGCAGGCGGCTTAAAATCCACGCATCCGCATTTCTGGGCATCAAAACTGCATTTCTATATCACCGATGTACCATTCTACAATTTCCCGTATACGTTCGGCTATTTATTCTCGTTGAGCATTTACGCAAAAGCGCTAGAAGAAGGAACCGGGTTTGAAGAGAAATATATGGCGCTATTGCGCGATACGGCCATCATGTCGGCTGAAGATTTGGCGATGAAGCATTTGGGCGAAGACATTACGCAACAAGCATTTTGGGAAAAAGGCATCGCATTGTGTGTGAAAGATGCAGAAGAATTCGTCGCATTGACGTCTTCCATGGGGTGATTTGCCATGTTATTTAATGGAAAAACCTGCTATCTCCGAAGTTTAGAAGTCGACGACGCAGAAGCGATGGTCCAACTGCTTGTCCGAAATCGTGATTATTGGGCCATATACGAACCGCGCCACCGAGACAGTTATTTTACAATAGCGGTCCAACGGGAAAAAATTCGGGAATCAATTTATCAAGCAAGGGAAAACCGGGAGTATAGTTTAGGTATTTTTGAGCACGAAACAAATCGGTTGATCGGCCACATTTCGATGTACAGCATCAAACGCCTGCCTTTCCTCAGCGGTTTGGTCGGCTACTCAATGGATGAAGCGCAGATTGGAAAAGGGATCGCGACAGAAGCGGTCCAACTGGTCGTGGCGTTTGGATTTGAACAGCTTCGGCTGCACCGAATTGAAGCCTATGTATCACCGAGAAATATGGGTTCGATCCGAGTGCTGCAAAAAGCAGGATTTTTAAATGAAGGATTGCTGCGCGAGTTTCTTTACATCAATGGGGAATGGGAAGACCATTTTCATTTTGCTATGCTTGAAAGCGAATTTTGAAAGGGCAAGGCCACCTATAAAAAATGGTGGAGCCAAACAAAACGCTGGTTTTTCTGAGCAATGGACAAAGCGAAAGAAGGTGCAGAATGAACAAAGACAAACTTTTTTCATATCACAAATGGGCCACTTTAACGTGTCTGGACCATATCAAATCGCTTGGCGAAGAAATTTATGTGCGGGAGGGAATGAATTCCTTTGCCTCGATCCAACAAACCATGGAGCATGTCCTAGGCGTGGAAAAATTGTGGCTTATGCGCATGAACCAAGTTGGACAGCCCACTTTTGAAAGGCTAGACGTTTCTACTGTGGCAAAAGCGAAAGAATCAGCCATGCTGCTGCATGCAGAAATGGAATTGTATTTTGCTTCCTTGACGGATGAACAGTGGCAAGAGATATTGAAATTCAAAACGATGCGCGGCGACGATTTGGAAAACACGCGCGAAGAAATGCTCTTTACCGTCGTCAACCATGCGTCATACCATAGAGGGCAAATCACGTCATTCCTCCGCCAATTCGGCAAAGAAGGCATTGCGCTCGATTATATCTACTTTCAAAAACAAAACCGCTGAGAAATCTCAGCGGTTTTCGTCTGTATTGCCATTTACTACTAAATCCAGTTTCCCGGTTGTTGGGTCGATCACTAAACCGTGTACAGGAACAGCACGGTCCATTAATGGATGGTTTTTCACCATATTGACACTGTGGCGAACGCTTTCGGTGACATCGTCAAATCCGTAAAGCCATTGTTCCAAATTAACGCCTGAATATTTCAAGAGATCAATTGTTTTTTCTTCGATTCCCCGGGATTTCATTTTTTCAAGAACCACGGATGACTCAATTGCTGACATGCCGCAATCGTGGTGGCCAATTATGTAGATTTCATCTGCTTGTAATTCATACACCGCAACAATGATGCTTCGCATAATCGCACCGAACGGATGATTGATTACAGCGCCAGCGCTTTTGACGATTTTAACGTCTCCATTTTTTAAATTCATCGCTTTTGGCAGAAGTTCAAACAGCCTGGTATCCATACACGTTAAAATGACAATTTTTTTATCCGGAAACTTCGTCGTGATAAACTCCTCGTACTTTTTCTCATTTACAAACTCTTCATTGAAAGTCAAAATTTCGTTAAGCAACGACATGGCATTTCCTCCTTGAAATTTCTTCTCTTTTATTTTAATGCAATCGAGCGAAAAAGACGAATCACACGCAATAACCAAATAAAAAACCTGAAAGCGCTAGGCTTTCAGGCATAAAGATTAATTCGGGATTTTTTCAAGTTTGCTCATCATGACGAGCGAACGCCCTGTGCCGATGGCTACCGATTCAAGCGGTTGAGGGGCAGTATGTACAGGTACGGAAATTTCTTCCGACAGCCATTGCTGCATGCCTTTCAGTAATGCACCGCCGCCAGAGATAACGACGCCTTGGTCGACGATATCGCCTGAAAGCTCAGCAGGGCAATTTTCCAGCGTAGCACGGATGCATTCCAGAATCGACATTAACGATTCTTTCAGCGTTTCTTGAATTTCTGTAGACGTCAATGTGACGATTTTTGGCAATCCGGTCATAATATCGCGTCCACGGATTTCCATCGTTTCTGCTTTGTGCGGAATAAGCGCGTAGCCGATTTCTTTTTTGATTCTTTCAGCAGTTGGTTCGCCGATCAATACATTATAATGTTTGCGGACGTATTGAATAATGTCTTCGTCCATGCGGTCGCCGGCAACTTTTACCGTATTTGACGAAACCACGCCTCCAAATGAGATGATGCCGACTTCGGTTGTGCCGCCGCCGATGTCAACGATGACGCTTGCGATCGGTTCGCTGACCGGAAGATCTGCGCCGATTGCTGCTGCTACCGGTTCTTCAATCAAATGAACGCTTTTAGCGCCGCTTTGCTTAGCTGCATCATGGATGGCGCGGCGTTCAACTGAAGTCGCTCCACAAGGCGTGCAAATCATGACGTTCGGTTTGCGGAAAGCGCCTCCCATTTGTTTAGCTGCTTTTTGCATGACAATTTTTAAAAGATCTGTAGTTACATCAAAGTCAGCGATAACGCCTTCTTTTAAAGGGCGGACAACACGAATATGGCTTGGAGTTTTTCCCATCATCGCTTTAGCGTCTTCTCCGATGGCCAATACTTTGCCAGTTTTTGTATCTAAAGCAACAACCGAAGGCTCATTCAAAATAATGCCTTTCGATTTTGTATATACTAAAATGTTTGCGGTTCCTAAATCAATGCCGATATCTGTTGACGAAAACATGGATAAACTCCTCCTAATAATAAACAAGTTCCTTTCGCATTTTACCACGAAAAAATAACTATAAAAAATTATAACAAATTCTTGTCATATAAGAAGAGGCTAAGGTCGTTCGAATCGAATTAAAATTAGGTTGATATAACTATTTTGTCACCGTTATGTAATCGAAATGATTTCTCTTTGTTAAATATATGTCATACGAAGACAAGAGAAAGAGGTCCGCTGCAAAGCAGCAGGACCTCTTTTGTCAAATCATTAGTATCTATGCTTTGGAAGTGGATCTACGTGTTCTGCATCATGCGAATGCAATTCTTTTCCAAGAAAATGCATAAGTGTTGCGAAAAATAGACCGATTACGACCATAAATCCAAGGACAACTGTAATTCCGTATACCATGTAAGACAACTCCTCTCTCGTTGGTAATGATCCCTCATCATTATACAGAAAAACCAACAGAAAAATAAGTGTCGATTTTCAGAACCTTAAAATGCCCAGTTGCCGTTTCTGAAAACCGGTTCACGCGTGCCATCTTCCAAAATGCCGTCAATGTCCATTTCAGCTGATCCGACCATGAAATCAACATGAGTGATGCTTTGGTTCAAACCGTGTTTTTCCAATTCTTCGGAAGACATTGTTTTGCCGCCTTCTAAGCAAAACGCATACGCGCTGCCGATGGCAAAATGGTTGGAAGCATTTTCATCAAAAAGCGTGTTGTAGAACAAAACGTCTGAAGCCGAAATGGGCGATTGATGAGGGACTAGCGCCACTTCACCTAAATAGTGGGAGCCTTCATCCGAGTCGACCAAGTGTTTTAAAACTTCTTCGCCTTGAGCTGCGGTTACATCGACAATGCGGCCGTTCTCAAATGTCACTTTAAAATCATCGATGATGTTGCCGCCATAGCTAAGAGGTTTTGTACTGGATACATACCCGTTTACGCCGGTTTTATTCGGCACGGTGAAGACCTCTTCTGTCGGCATATTCGCCATAAACGTAAATCCTTTTTCGTTGACGGAACCCGCGCCACACCAAAGATGCCCTTTTGGCAGTTCTACTTCTAAATCGGTATTCGGCGATGTGTAATGAAGTTTAGCGTATTTTTTGTTATTAAGATAATCAACTTTCGTATGCAAGGTTTTGTCGTGTTCCAACCACGCTTCAACAGGCTGATCAACATCAGCGCGGACTGCTTTAAAAATTGCTTCCCATAAAGCATCAACTTGCTCTTCCTCGGGTAGTTCAGGGAAGACTTTTGCTGCCCATGCTTTAGAAGGCGCTGCAATAACCGACCAGCTGATTTTATCTGACTGGACATATTGGCGGTACTTGCTAAGTGCTGTACCCGTCGCTTTTTGGAAGGCGCTGATTCGTTTGGAATCAATGCCTTTTAACAAGTCGGGGCTTTGGGAGACGATGCTTAGAAAAGCTGCACCTTGTTCCGCTAATTGCTCGCGTTCTTGGACTTTCCAAGCAGGAAAAGTCGAAAACGAATCTTCAGGAGCTAGTTCATAGCGCAAGCGGCCGACTTCATCGTCGTTCCAGTCCACATGAACTTGTTTAGCGCCTGTTATGTAGGCCTGCTTGGTTATCAAGCGAACGAGTGGTGCTGCGTCAAGAGATGCCGCGATATAAAGCTGCTGCCCTGGTTGAATGTTTACCCCAACATTTACAGCTAATTCAGCGTAACGGTTTAACTTTTCATTAAAAGATGTCAATAAAATCTCTCCTCTCATCCTCTACATAGTAGCAATTTTGAGCCGCTTTCTGCAATGAATATACAAAGAATTGTGAAATTTTTTGAGTTTAGAGGGACCTAATACCCCGCATCGTGCAAAAACTCGGAAAGTTCTCTCCTGAAAGGCGACAATTTGGCTATATAAGTTGAACTAATGATTCCAACTTGTCGATATTCCGCAGGCAAGACATTGACCGAATGTAGTGCGGTCGATGTCTTTGCGAAAGCCCTGCCCAAAGCGTCCAAAGCGGCTTATAAAAAAGCACCTTCTTTAGTTCAACTTATATTAGTTTAAAAAAGTCTTTTCGCTGCGTCCGAAGCAAAATGTTTTCTTGTTCTTGAAAAGAGGGTACAGGAAAGAGAGGGGATGAAGCTGATGAAAACCGACGTCTTTATTAGCGGCGGTGGCATAGGGGGATTGACGCTTGCGTTGAAGCTGGTTCAACGGGGAGTAAGTGTTGTGCTGGCAGAGCGCATGTCCAGTCCGCCTTCAACCTACAAAGGGGAATTGCTGCAGCCGAAGAGTATGCAGATTTTTGATAACCTTGGCCTATTTGATAAAATTCGTGCACGTTCCAATGAACTCAAAGTGTTGGATATGCTAGAACTGTCCAGTTCCTTAAAAGTGCTTGATCAATCGTTCATGGACTACAGCGTGCTGCCCGGGAAATACAACGCTTCTTATATGGTGCCTCATGAAGAATTGAAAGAAATGCTGCTTCATGCAGCTTCCGAATTTGCTCACTTTCATTATTTAAACGGAACCGCTTGCAAAGGATTCACATCTCATGCAGCTTTGCTCCAAAAAGGAAAAAAGGCCATAGAGGTTGAAGCGGATTTCTTTTTTGGTGCGGAGGGGCGTTCTTCGGTCACCCGAAAAGCGATGGATATTGAAGTAAAGCAAACTACATACAATCACCATTTTTTGACGGTCACGTTTCCGCGTGCTGAGAATTTCACAGATGGAAAAATCATTTCTACATATAACCGGTTTTTGGGGCTTTTTCCGCTGCCTGATGAAAAAGTCAGAAGCGTATATTTGATTCCCCAAGGGGATTATAAAACATTAAAAGAAAAGCCGATAAGCCATTTTCATAAACTTTATACCGATCTTGCTCCGGTTGTAGACGGCTATGTCCAACAGCTGGATGACTGGAAAAAAATCCAGTTGATGGTGCCGATCATGTTCCATGCACCTTTATATGTAAAAGGCAACAAAGCGATTCTTGGGGACGCTGCCCATGCGGTTCACCCGATGGCCGGAGAAGGCATGAACATGGCAATACAAGATGCGGACATTCTTGGTGAATTGACAGCAGACATGTTGGAGACGGGAAAGACGGACCTTGGCAATTTAGCTTGGTACGAAAAAGTCCGCTACCGGCGTGCAGACCATGTGCTGCAACTAAGTCATTTAGCAGCGCTCGCGTATTCGTTTCCGTTCAAGCCGGTCAGTTTTATTCGAAAACGGACTTTTGAACGGATGGAGGAAGATCCAATTCTTCATTTCAAGCAAATGCTGAACGTTTCCGGCCTTGGCATGTGGAAAGAAAATGTCCGCGACCGGTTTATTCAAGGCGGACTTATGCCCGTTCGGCCCACGGCGTTGCCGGCAGATTTCAAAGAATTAAAGTATTTCACAAAAGAAGACGATTACCCATGGAAAGTGGAGGGACTCCTATGATAGACGTAATGAAAATGTTTAAAGCACGCATGTACATGAAGCGGAATGAACCGTTTTTATACAGCTGGCATGCCTATGTCGGCTATGAATTGGATTTGTTCAAAGCGTTTGAACGGCCAATGACGCAATTTGATGTGGCGGATGCCTTGGAACTCGATGAAGCCCTGCTCGAGCAATGGGTTCGGGTTGGCTTGTCGATCGGCCATTTAAAAGAAGCAGGCAGAAAACGCTTTAAAACGGCAAATGCCTGGAAGCTGCCAAAACCGAAAGGACAAAATTCATCTGGTGTTTTGTTGAAAGAAATGATGGAGCTGCACATTCCGACTTTGCTGAGTTACCCTGAATTGATGCGAGAAGGCAAACGCCGCCACTTTGACGAAGAAAAGCATGCACCGACTGTCGCGGAAACGAGCCGTTTGCTTGAAGTATTGGCGCTGCCGAAAATGTCGCGTGTGCTCAAAGAGAAAAAAGGCGGACTTGTATTGGATATTGGCTGCGGGGAAGCGGGGTATATTAAAAAGCTGGCTGAACGTTTCCCGAAAACCCAATTCCAAGGAATTGAAATCAGCCCGACGGTTACCGAAACAGCTAAAAACCTGACAGCTGATTTAGCTAACGTGGAAATAAAAAATGCTGATTTGTGGGACTATAAACCGGAACAGCCCGTGGACTTATTGATGATGAACAATGTCATTCATTACATTGATTTGGAGAAACGGCAGCAATTGTATACAGAGCTTGCCAGCTGGCTGAACAAAGACGGCGTCTTATCCATCGTAACGCCGATTGCCGGCAGCAGTGACAGTCCGGCTTTTGTCAATGCATTCAACAGCTTCTTTTCGTCTTTCGATAATTTGTTCCGCCTGCCGACAACAGAAGAACTGGCAGAATGGGGAAGCGAAGCAGGTTTGACGATGCTCGGCATCCATACAGTCATTAAAGAAGGCAGCTGGTATATTGTGCAGTACCAAAAAGAAGCATAAAAAATTCCCTGATGAACGTTCATCAGGGAATTTTTTATTTTCGTAATGAGCCGAGCTCGGAAGCAATGGCTTCCATTTCGTTCGGGCTGAAGTTGTCGCGTTTGGCAACCATTTCGTATAGCTCCTTCAGATCTTCGTACTGAGAAGCGTTAAAATGTTCGGCCTTCATTGCGTCCACATTGACCATGCGCAATTTAGTTTTTATTTCTTCAATCATAAAAGTAACGTTTTCGTTGGATTGCTTGGATAAATCCATGATAAGTACCTGCCTTTCGGTTGTGTATGACTTATCATTTCACTATTCAAAACGAAAGTCAATTGCGAGCTTTTTCCGCGGCTTTTTCTTCTTTGATTTTTGCGGTAATGCGTTTCGTTTCGTAAACAATGACTCCTGATAAGCCAAGAAGGCCGATCAAGTTGGGAAGTGCCATTAATCCGTTCATGATATCAGAGAACATCCAAACCATATCGAGTGAAACAGTAGCGCCGATGAATACCACCGCGATGAATAAAATGCGGTAAACGATCAATAAACTCGGATTCCGGAAAAGGTACTGGAAACATTTTTCTCCATAGTATGCCCAGCCAATAATGGTGGAAGAAGCGAAGAAAATCAAGCCGATGGCGACGACAATGGGACCAGCAGGCCCGAGGAATTGTTCAAATGCTGCAGTTGTCAGCGCCGAACCTTCCAAGCTCTTGTCTGTATACATTCCGGACATAACAATCGTGATGCCCGTGATGGAACAAATGATTAACGTATCGATAAATACTTGGGTCATAGAAACCAATGCTTGGCGACCTGGTAAATCGGTTTTCGCAGCAGCAGCAGCGATTGGTGCAGATCCGAGGCCTGCTTCGTTGGAGAAAACACCTCGTGCAACCCCATAGCGGATGGCTGCACCGATTGCTCCACCGACAGCAGCTTCACCTGTAAAGGCAGAACCAAAGATCGTGCTGATTGCAGGCAAAATCAATTCAAGATTGGTGATCATAATAATGAGTCCAGCTACAAGATAAAACAAGGCCATGATCGGGACAAAATAAGAAGTCACTTTTCCGATTGCTGTAATGCCGCCCAGTATAACTGCGCCGGCAAAAATCATTAAGATCAGCCCCGTAATCCAAGTCGGCACGTCAAAAGTATCGCTCACTACGATGGCTACTGAATTGGATTGAGTTCCGTTGCCAATCCCGAAAGCGGCAATCGCTCCGAATATAGCAAACAATACACCCAGCCATTTTTGTTTTAATCCATGTTCCAAATAATACATTGGACCGCCTGCCATTTGGCCGCGAGCGTCCACAATGCGATATTTAACAGCTAAAACTGCTTCACCATATTTCGTTGCCATTCCAAAGAAAGCAGAAAACCACATCCAAAATACAGCTCCAGGTCCACCGAGAATAACGGCCGTTGCGACACCGACAATATTCCCGGTCCCGACCGTTGCAGCTAAAGCTGTAGAAAGCGCTTGGAAGTGGCTAATATCACCTTCAGAAGTCTTGTCTTGATTTTTCGTGAAAACGAGTTTCAATGCATAGGGCAATAAGCGTACTTGTAAAAGGCCGATCCGCACCGTTAAAAAGATTCCTGTACCCACCAATAAAATTAAAAGCGGCGGTCCCCAAACAAAACTGCTGATACTGCCCAATATTTTTTCAATTTGTTCCATGTCTTTAACCCCTTTGTAAGATAGATTCTAGTTTTCTTTATTCCTCCTTTTGATATAATATTCCGAAATATTAATCAAGGAGTCAAGTTTTTTTTTGAAAATAAAACCACGGAAGAGTTTAGATTTTAGAAGAAGAGGGAAAAAATCCAAAGAGATGTTAGTAATCTACTATTGGGAGGAATTTAGGATGAGCCAAAACAAATTATTTACAGGTATATTAGTTGGAGCAGCAATGGGATTGATCGTATCATTATTTGACCGCAACACACGCAACGACGTAATGCAGAAATCGAAAAAATTGGGAAGCAATGCACAATACTACGCTACCAATAGAAAAGAATTGCAATCGATGGTACAACAACAAGCGAGCAAAATGCAAAATCTTTATTCTCGCATTTCTGAAGACGCTTCTTATGTTGGAGAAAAAGTTAATGAATTAAAAGAATTGACTCCACACGTTAAAGAAATGGCAGTAGAAACAAAAGAAGCGTTTATCGACACGAAAGATGCTGTAATTGATTCGAAAAATGATGTCCTTTCTGCTTTAAAAGAAGACGCTCCATCAGCTTCTTCAGATTTAACAGACAGCGGAAGTTCATCGTCTAATTCCGGATCAGAATCTTCAAAAGGATCTAGTTCAACTTCAGGTTCAGGATCTTCAACTGGCTCTGGATCAAATTCAGGTTCAGGATCATCAAAAGGATCTGGTTCAACTTCAGGATCAGGAAAAAACTACTAATCTCTAACTTTGCAATGAAAACAAAAAAAAACCAAAGTGCTGAGGAACGGCTGCATCGTTTACACATGACGTATGATGTTACAACCGCTTCAGGCTTCTTGAAAGAATTGAATAAAAGGATCAAAGATGTCGACGTTATAGGAGTGGGAGCGCAATTAGCGTTCTTTTTCCTGTTGTCGATATTTCCTTTGCTCATTTTCTTGGTCACGTTACTGCCATATCTGGATTTGTCGAAAGACCAGATATATAGTTTCATCGAAGAAATAGCGCCTCATGAATTGTTTGCGTTAATTCAGCAAACTTTGGATGAACTGTTGACCACTCAAAACGGGGGACTCCTGTCATTTGGTATTTTAGCAACCATTTGGTCTGCGAGCATCGGCATGGATGCGTTGACCAATTCGTTGAATGCTTCGTATGGGGTGGAAGAAAATCGTCCTTTTCTACTGGCAAGGGCCATGTCCATTGTTTCAACTTTATTAATGATTTTTATTTTAATCGTCGCTCTCGCTTTACCGATTTTTGGACAGCAGATCGGCGTTTTTATCTTTTCGTTTTTAGGATTGGAAGAAGGGTTTTTGGCGACATGGAATGCCATGCGATTCACTATTCCGCCGCTTATCATTTTCTTGATTTGCGCCATTATTTATTGGGTCGCTCCGAATATTCGGCTGAATTTAAAAAGTGTATTGGCAGGAGCTGCATTTACTGCAGTAGGATGGATGGCCGTTTCTTTTGTTTTTTCGTTTTACATTAACAATTTCGCGATTTATTCCGCTACTTTCGGAAGCATCGGCGGCATGATCATTTTAATGCTATGGCTGTATGTTTCAGCAATGCTGCTCATGGTCGGCGGACAAATTAATGCCGTCATGCAAGGGCATCATGAAATGCAGCGAGCCCACAATCCAAAAGCAAACAGAAAAAATCCCCCGTTTAAGCCAAAAACTTAAACAGGGGATTTTTAATTATGATTATTCTTCTTTATCAGAAGAGATCTTGAATTGCTGCATTTTTTCTTCCAACTCATCCACCATTTCAATCAAGCGGTCGATGTCTTCTAATTCTGTGTGTTCTGGTTCAATCGTATCCAATACTTCGAGGAACATATTTAAACGCTGTTTCATGTAAGTAACTTGTTCTTCTTTGTTATCAATGCCTTTGCCCATTTGATACACCTCATTTCGCATGTTAATAGTAGCGGATTTTGAACAGAATTTCAACAACTATAGGCATTAAGAGTGAATTGTCACTTAATGTTGTTAGAATATTTACTTTATTCTGGATTCATGTTAAAGTTAAGTTAATAAAAAAAGAGAGGGGATGTAAGGAAAAATCATACCCAATCAATCTCATGAGTTAAAGGAGGAGGATCGCACATTCGATCGGCTGCATAGCCGAGAATGGTTCTATGAAAACACAAATTGATAGTTCTACAAGCTAGGGGCTCAACTGCAATCTGATAATCAGATATGGGTTGAGCCTTATTTAATGTGCCTAGAATTAAAGCAGCTCGAACGTTTCCACGATTTCAATGGAATCTTCTACAGAACGCACCATGGAACAGTTTGACCGCGTCACTTCCATCACTCTCGCCATCTTCGATTCTTTAATGGCGCCTGTCAATGTAAAGTGCAAATGCACTTTCGCCACACGGTTAGCTTCTTCTTCAATCCGCACCACTTCTTTTACTTCTATTTGTATATCTTCTGCAGGCATCTGCATTTTCTCCAATACGCTGCGCATGACACCGCCGCTGCATACAGCGATCGAAGCGACTAACAGTTGATAGGGGCGGAAGCCATATTGCTCATTACCCGAAATCTTCAGTTCGCCGAATGGGAAATTTCCTGTAAAGCCGTTTTCTTGCATGGAAAATTTCATCGTGTTTCACTCCTTGTGTTAAAATGATACCTGACTTTAATTTACAGCAAAAGAATGGAAATTTCCAAGGAGGATGGAATGGCTTATTTTTTAAAAAGTGAACGCGCGCGTTTTTGGGTATTGGTCGCGATTGTATCCATATCTGGTTTTTCCCAAGGGATGTTGTTGCCGCTGATTGCCGTCATTTTTGAACAAGACGGAGTATCCTCAGCGCTCAATGGATTAAGCGCGACAGGATTATACATAGGAACACTTGTAATTGCCCCGTTTATGGAGCCACAGCTTCGCAAATTCGGCTTTAAGCCGCTGATTTTATTCGGCGGCGGCTTGGTGATCGTTTCGCTTTTGCTGTTTCCTTTATGGAAAAGCGTCATGTTTTGGTTCATCTTGCGCGTGTTGATCGGCATTGGCGACCAAGCGCTGCATTTTTCGACGCAAACGTGGATTACCAGTACATCGCCTCAGCATCGCCTTGGCCGCAACATTGCCATTTATGGCATGTCATTCAGCGTCGGCTTTGGCGCTGGCCCGTTGTTTGTACCGCTTGTGAATATTTTTGAAGCGTTGCCTTTTATCATTTCGGGCGCTCTGTGCCTGATTGCCTGGTCGTTTGTTTTTTTACTGAAAAATGATTTTCCGGAAGTGTCATCGGGGACGCATTCCTCAAAAGGGATTTTTGGACGGTTCAAAGCCGCGATCATCATTGCCTGGATGGCCTTTTTGCCGCCGCTTGGCTACGGCTTTTTGGAAGCGTCATTAAACTCCATTTATCCTGTCTACGCCTTACGCCAGTCGATTGATGTGGCTCTTGTGTCCATTATTCTAGCGGCGTTCTCAGCCGGTGCTATCGCGACTCAGCTGCCGCTTGGCGTGTTGAGCGACCGTCTGGGCAGAAAAAATGTGTTGATCATCGCTCTGATCGGCGGGGCAGGAGTATTTGGCGTCGCCAGTTTCTTTGAATCGAACGCCTGGCTGACAGTGGGGTTGTTTGCGCTAGCGGGCATGTTTGTCGGTTCGACTTTTTCTCTTGGTATTTCATTTATGGCAGATTTGATGCCAAAAGAATTGCTGCCCACAGGGAATCTGCTGTGCGGCATTGCGTTTAGCGTCGGCAGTTTAATCGGCCCCTTTCTTGGCGGCCTGTTTGTCGGCTATGTCGAGGGCTTCAGCTTTTTGCTGCTCATCGCCGGCATCCTTCTGCTTATTGGGCTGGTTATCGCGATAAGAGGGAAGCAAATCCGAAAAGAAACGGTTGCATCGTAATTTCAAATTAAAAAACGGCTGGCGCCAATTGGCTCCAGCCGTTTTTTATTTCAAGACCAGTTTTGTTACTGCTTCCACTTGCGCGGTTTGCGGGAACATATCAACCGGCTGGATATACTCGATGCGGTAAATCTTGGTCAACTCCTGCAAATCTTTTGCAAGCGTTGACGGATTGCAAGATGTATAGACAAACCGTTTCGGCTTCACTTTTAAAATCGTCTTCAGCAAACTTTCGCCCAGGCCGGTGCGCGGCGGATCAACGGTCAACACATCGGGAACAAAATCTTCGTTGCTCCACGTCTCCAGCCATTTCTCTGCCGTGCCCGTTACGTATTTGGCCGTATAGCCCATCTTTTTGGCATTGGCTTTCGCATCCACAACGCTTTCGTGGATGACGTCCATGCCGCGTACTTCTTTGGCTTGGTCAGCGAGCCAAAGACCGATGGTGCCGACGCCGCAATACGCATCCACTACTTTTTCCGTGCCGGTCAATGCTGCAGCCCGTTTGATTTCATCGTACAACTTCACCGTTTGTGTCGGATTCAGCTGGAAAAAGGCGCGTGCCGACAAATCAAAAGCCAGTTCGCCAAGTTTCTCGTGGATGGTGTCTTTGCCATAAAGGGTAACGGTTTCGTCTCCAAAAATAAGCGATGTTTTTTCTTTGTTGATGTTTTGGACAATCGATACTAAATTGGTATCAATTTTTTTCAGTTTCTCAAGCAAGGCTTCTTTTTGCGGGATTTTGGAGCGCGTCGTAATCAGCACCAATTGAATTTCCCCGGTTTCAACGCCTGTCCGTACGACGATGGTCCGAATGATGCCTTTCATCGTTTTGCCGTCATAAATCGGAATTTTTAATTCCTCGAGAATGCGTTTGACGGCATTCGTTATGACTGTGGTATCCGGATGCTGGACGATGCACTGTTCAATATCGAGCAATTGATGGGAGCCTTCTGCAAACAGGCCGGCAATTACTTTCGTTCCTTTTAGGCGCGTTTGGAACTGGCTTTTGTTCCGGTACCGCCATGGGTCTTCCATGCCAATCGTATTTTCGACGGGAACCGAGCTGCCTTTTAAATACCGCTCAAGTGCTTGGACGACCAAGTCGCGTTTTTCGACCAATTGCTGTTCGTATGTCATATGCTGCAATTGACAGCCTCCGCAAGTATCATAGACCGGGCACGGCGGTGTTTGCCGGTGAACCGATGGCTTCCGCATTTTCATAATGCGCGCTTCTGCAAAATTGCGTTTGACGCTTGTGATTTGTGCTGTAATTTCTTCTCCGGGCAAAGCCCCTTGGACGAAAATGACATTGCGTTTAAAATAACCGATGCCTTCGCCGTTGATGCCGAGCCGTTTTATCGTCAAAGGAAATTTTTGGCCTTCTTCAATAATGGGTTGTTCATTCATCGCTCTCACGTCCTTCAATTCTTCATCCTTTCATTATACCTCATTTGTAAAGATCAGCTAGTGCCGAATGCAGGTGGGGGAACGTGAATTCAAAACCTTGCTGCTCCAAAACGGCCGGCAACACTTGCTGGCCTTCCAAAACGAGGCGGCTTTTCTCGCCCAGCACGATTTTTAATGCAATGGGAGGCACCGGAATCCAGTGCGGCCGGCCAAGTGCTCTTCCGATTTCTTTGCCGAAATCCTTCATTCGTTTTGGATGAGGAGCTGTGACATTGAACGGGCCATCCAATGTTTTGGTCTCAATGGCAAATTGAAGCGCCCGGGCCACGTCGTGGACATGAATCCACGATAGCCATTGTTTGCCGGAGCCGACCGTGCCCCCGCCGAACAATTTATAAGGAAGCGCCATGAGCGGCAATGCTCCGTCGTCTGTTCCCAACACAATGCCAAATCGGCCTGAAGCAACGCGGATGCCGAGTTCTTTTGCCTGGTCCGCGAGCCGTTCCCAATCGATTACGGTCTTTGCAAGAAAATCCGAGCCGAAATTAGTCGAAACTTCGGTATAGGCAGCAGTTTCGGATGCCGGATAAATTCCGACGGCACTGGCATTGACCAGCACTTCCGGTTTTGAGTCGAGGGCCCGAAGAATCCGCAGCACTTCGTTCGTTGCGGTCATGCGGCTGTCGTAAATTTCTTTTTTCTGCTTGCCGCTCCAGCGGCCGTCGTTGATCGAAGAGCCTGCCAGATTGACGAACGCATCAATGCCTTCTAATTGGTTTTCAGGAGCGGCATTTTCTGTCAGCCATTCGACATATGTAATGCCAAGCGAAGATTGTTTCGGATGCCGCGTTAAAACAAACACTTCCCAGCCTTGCATATGCACAAGACGCGTCAATTCTTTCCCGACAAAACCTGTGCCTCCGGTAATTGCAATTTTCATTCCGATCGCCTCCATTTCCTTTATTCTACCCTGAATCCATGCATTTAAGCCTGGATAAGGTGTATAATAAATGAGGAAATGAGGTGCCGTCTCTTGCCGATTATCACGAAAATTACCCAAGGCAAAAAGAACCCAGAGAGATACAATATTTTCTTTGAGGAAAAATTTGCGTTTAGTGTGGACGAAGCGGTGCTGGTGAAATACCAGCTCACCAAAGGCAAAGAATTGGATCAATGGACGATTGAAGAAATGGCTTTTGATGACCAAGTCCGAAAATCCTTCAACTCTGCCCTTAATTACTTAAGCTTCCGCATGCGAAGCGAAGGTGAAGTGCGCCAAAAGCTAAAAGAAAAAGAATACGGCGATGCCGTCATAGATGAAGCAGTCAAGAAATTATACACGCTCAATTTTTTGGATGACCGGGCTTTTTCGGAAGCGCTGATGCGGACGCAAATGGCATCTGGCAAAAAAGGTCCAAGAGCGATTCAACAAGACATGGCAAAGAAAGGGATTGATAAACAAATGCAAAAAGATGTTTTAGATTCCTATTCAGAAGAAGAGCAGCTGGAAATTGCAAGAGGGCTAGCGGAAAAACTCGCGGCTAAAGAAAAAAATAAAACACCGAATCAAATCAAGCAGAAAATCACCGATTTGTTATTGAGAAAAGGCTATTCGTATTCATTAATCAACCAAGCCATAGAAGGGTTGGAATTAGAGAAAGACGAAGATGAGTGGGCTGACAGCGTTGCCGAACAAGGCGATAAATTATGGAGAAAGCATAGCAGCAAGTTGACGGGCTATGACTTAAAATCGAAAGTCAAACAGGGATTGTACCAAAAAGGGTTTCCCGGTGAAGTGATCAATGAATATTTGGACAAGAAGGAGCAAGAAGATGACTGAACATAAAAGGTACAGCCAGATGACGGAGCAGGAACTCCGGACAGAAATTGCCAACTTGAGAGAAAAAGCGAGAAAAGCCGAACAGTTGGGCATCGTCAACGAGTTTGCGGTTTTGGAGCGGAAAGCCATTATGGCAGCTGCTTACTTAATGGATCCAAAAGATTTTAAAAAAGGGGAAGTTTACCGAATCGAAGGCGACCCCAATATGTATTTCAAAATCGACTATTTTAACGGCCGTTTTGCTTGGGGCTACCGAATGGGCGGCGAACGCCATTTAGAAGCGCTGCCTATTTCCATGCTGCGCCCATTGAAAGAAGGGAAGTAAAGGGATGAAAGAAACGATTGAAGAGCTGATCGCAGAACTGCGCGATAAAAACCACAATTTATCTGAAGAAAAAGCAAGAACGTGGATCGAGTTATTGGTATCGGATTTTGAAGCCTCTTACGCAAAAGCGGGCTACGACTACCAAGGGACAGCAGTGGTGGAAAAAGTCATTCGCCAATGGATCGAAAGCTACGGCGACAAAATTCACGAATTCGCAGGGAGCAACCCGAAATACGCTCATTTATTGAATGACCAGGAGAATTAAAAAAACGCACACTGCAAAAGTGTGCGTTTTTTTAGTTAAGCTTTTATGTCCAGCTGCAGCGCCTAGCCCCTCGAGGCCGCTTCGGGTTTGAGAGTCGTGGCAAAAGGCGCCATATTTCAAACCCCTAGCATTTGTCGGGGCTGAAACAGGCGCTTTCGCTTTTCTCTAGTTCATACTAAAATCCAATTTCTCTCTCAGCTTGTCTTCGCTGAAAATCCAGCCGGTATAAGATTGGACGACTTTGCATTCTTTGTTCAAGCGCGCGACGGCGACGAATGGATAATAATCGTTGCTGCGGTAGCGCAAATCAATCAGCCGGACTTCGTATAGTTCGTCCACTTTGCTGATTTCCCAGCGGTAAAGTGGGGAAAAGGAAACAAATGCTGCTAAGTTTCGGTCTTTTAAGGCAGCTTGCATCAAATTGGACGTAGGCAATGCAGTTTTGGCAAATTTGTCGTAAATGTTGATTGTTCGGCCATACGCCCGCCCGACATAATGGTGGCGCTCAGTGTCTGCAGCAATACGCCACTGAAAAAACCGCATTGTCGGAGCCACAATAATTTCTTTGGCATCCGGTATTGTATGTCGCACTGCCTTGCGCACTGCCGATTGGACAGCAAAACGAGTGAGGTAGTAAAAGAACAAAACGATATACAAAATGGCCATCGTCCAAACCGGATCGGTTCCAAACGCCCAGAACATCAGCGCAATCAGGTGGGCGCTGAAAATGATGGGATCGAATGTATTGATGACGCCGAGCGCTACCCATTTATTGGAAAATGGCCGCAGTGCCTGTGTGCCGTACGAATTGAAGATATCGACAAACACATGGAGAAACACCGCTAAAAAAGTCCACAGGAATAAATGGAGCATGTTGGCTTCTTGAAAAATAAACCCGAGCACCAGGCTGATCAAAATCGGCCAAATGACAACAGCCGGGACGGAATGGGTAAGTCCACGGTGATGGCGGATGTAAACCGCATTATTTCTCAATTTAAGAACAGTATCTATATCAGGAGCTTGAGAACCAATGATGGTTCCCGCTATGACAGCGGTCATGGTGATAGGATGGCTGGCTACAGTGGGGTCGGCCATAGCCAACCCGCCGAGAGCGATGCCCATGACAATATGGGTGCCTGTATCCATTGCCTCATCCCCTTTCTAAATGGGTTTGTTATATCGGTAACCGTGAAATTTTGTTAAAATAATAGTATTCGCTGCTATATATATTACCCATTATTGAATAAGAATAATCTAGTAGGCTGGAGGCAAACGTCATAAATATTGATAAAAAGCAATTTCAACAAGACTTAATCAGCTGGTTTTCGGCCGAAAAAAGAGACCTTCCGTGGCGGCGCACGGCAGATCCTTACCAAATTTGGATATCGGAAATTATGCTGCAGCAAACACGGGTAGATACCGTCATCCCTTATTATAAACGCTTTGTTGAAAAGTTTCCCACATTACAGGCTCTCGCAGATGCAGACGAAGAAATTTTGCTGAAACAATGGGAAGGGCTCGGTTATTATTCACGTGCCCGTAATCTCCAAGCGGGCGTTAAAGAAGTGGCTGAAAACTACGGTGGGATTGTCCCGAACAGCCGCCAGGAATTTTCGTCTTTAAAAGGCGTCGGCCCGTATACTGCAGGCGCTGTTCTGAGCATTGCATACGGAATTCCGGAGCATGCCGTAGACGGCAACGTCATGCGTGTGTTGTCGCGGATTTTATTAATAGAAGAAGACATTGCGAAACCAAAAACACGGAAAATCTTTGAAGAAGCCGTAACGGAAATCATCAGCCACGAAGATCCTTCTTCGTTCAATCAAGGTTTGATGGAGTTGGGCGCGCTCATTTGCACACCAACTTCGCCAAAATGTTTGCTGTGTCCGGTGCGCGACCATTGCACAGCTTTTCATGAAGGCAAGCAAAACGAATTGCCGGTCAAAACAAAAGCGAAAAAAAACAAAGCAATGCAATACGCTATGATTGCGATTCAAAACGGCGATTCGGTGCTCATGGAAAAACGCCCGTCTACGGGATTGCTTGCAAATATGTGGCAATTTCCTTTGCTGGAGCTGCCAAAAGAAATACTGCCGGGCGAAATCGAAGAAGAACTTTCCGAAAGTTTAAAAGGGACAGTGCAAGGGGTAGAAAAAATTACTTCTTTTAAACATGTGTTTTCTCATTTAACATGGAATGTGGATGGCTATATTGCCAAAGGTGTAAATTTAACGGTCCCTGATCAAATGCGCTGGGTAACGGCAGAAGAACTGGAATTGCTGCCGATTGCAGGGCCGGTCCAAAAAATGAAAACAGCATTACAAACTAGAGGAGATGTGTAACGATGGCGGAGCAAAAAGTGGCATTGGTAACAGGAAGCAGCAGAGGCCTTGGCAAAGCAATGGCAATTGCACTTGCTGAACAAGGATACGATATTGTGGTAAATTACGCGCGCAGCAAAACAGCGGCGCTTGAAACGGTAAAAGAAGTTGAAGCAAGAGGACAAAAAGCGCTGCTTGTGCGCGCAAATGTCGGCGATGTGGAAAAACTTCGCGGCATGTTCGAGATTATTCGAGAAGAATTCGGCCGTTTGGACGTATTTGTTTCCAATGCAGCATCAGGCGTGCTGCGCCCAATTATGGAACTTGAAGAATCCCATTGGGACTGGACGATGAATATCAACGCCAAAGCGCTGCTGTTCGGAGCACAAGAAGCGGCAAAACTGATGGACAAAGGCGGAAAAATCATCGGCATTTCGTCGCTTGGGTCGATCCGCTATTTGGAAAACTATACGACAATAGGAGTATCGAAAGCAGCAGTCGAATCGCTCACCCGTTATTTGGCAGTGGAACTCGCGCCAAAAGGCATTGCGGTAAACACTGTTTCAGGCGGCGCGCTTGATACAGAAGCGTTGAAGCATTTCCCGAACCGCGAAGATTTGCTGAACGATGCACGCGTCAATACGCCGGCAGGGCGCATGGTGGAAATTGATGACATGGTAAAAACAGCGTTATTCCTGATCTCAGACGGAGCAGATATGATCCGCGGCCAAACGATAATCGTCGACGGCGGACGTTCGGTCGTTATGTAATCAAAGAAGCCTCCTTCTTTTTGCTGTATGTTTTCAGAATTGATTGATATAATGTTGAAATAGCAGAAAATATACGGCTTAGACAAGAAGGTGGGATGGTACATGGCGATTCCCGCAGAGGGAGAAACAATACAAATCCACAGCTATAAGCACAACGGCCGAATCCACCGTGTCTGGCAGGAAACAACTGTACTCAAAGGAACGAATAACATTGTCATTGGCGCAAATGAACGGACGATGGTGACAGAGTCCGATGGCAGGACGTGGTTGACACGTGAGCCTTCCATTTGCTATTTTCACGCAGAGCATTGGTTCAATATCATCTGCATGCTTCGCGAAGATGGAGTCTATTATTATTGCAATGTAAGTTCTCCTTTTGTCTACAATAACGGATCGTTGAAATACATCGATTATGATTTAGACGTTAAGGTGTTTCCGGACATGTCATACACGCTGCTGGACGAAGACGAATATGAAGACCACAAACGGCAAATGGGGTATCCTGAAGTCATTGATCAAATTCTTCATCGCAATGTCGAAAAACTGATTGGCTGGATCAAACAACGCCGGGGCCCATTTGCCCAGGACTTCATCGAAGTATGGACGAATCGCTATGAATTTCATAGGCAAAACAAGATTCGTTAATAAGTGAAAGCCTGTTGCCTGGCAACAGGTTTTTCATTTTGAAAAGAATGGAGTGAAGGCTTTGAGCAGTATGAAACGCTACATGAAATTTGTCAAACCGTATAATTGGCAAATTCTTTTAACCATAATCATCGGGATATTGAAATTTGCAATTCCGCTTTTCATCCCGTTGCTGATTAAAATCGTCATTGATGACATCATTGGCGCAGAGTCGCTATCGAACGACGAAAAAATGAGGCAGCTTTATATCTGGCTTGGCGGAACCGCTATTTTGTTTTTCATTTTCCGTCCTCCGATTGAATATTACCGCCAGTATTATGCCCAGTTGGTCAGCAATAAAATCCTTTACGACATCCGCCAAAATTTGTATGGCCATCTGCAGCGCTTAAGTTTGCGCTTTTATGCCAATACGCGGGCAGGAGAAGTGATTTCCCGTGTAATCAATGATGTGGAACAAACCAAAAACTTTGTCATGATCGGTTTGATGAATTTATGGCTCGACTTGGCCACGATCTTAATTGCAATCGGCATCATGCTGACAATGGATGTTCCGCTGACGCTTGTGACGCTTCTGGCATTTCCATTTTACGCCTTCAGCGTCAAGTATTTCTTTGGCCGCCTGCGCGATTTGACACGCGACCGTTCGCAAGCATTAGCAAACGTCCAAAGTTATTTGCATGAACGCGTCCAAGGAATGAGCATTATCAAGAGCTTCGTGCTGGAGAAACATGAACAGAAAATATTTGATGAAACAAACGACCAATTTCTTGAAAAAGCGATTGACCATACAAAGTGGAACGCCAAAGCATTTGCGGTTGTCAACACCATCACGGATGTGGCTCCGCTACTCGTAATCGGCTATGCCGGCTATCAGGTGATCGAAGGCAATTTGTCGGTCGGAACCATGGTGGCGTTTATTGCCTATATTGAACGCCTGTACAATCCACTGCGCCGTTTGGTGAATTCATCGACGACGTTGACGCAAGCTTTTGCATCGATGGACCGAGTATTTGAATTGATGGATGAAGACTACGACGTCAAAGACAAAAAAGATGCCTTTGACTTGAAAAAAGCAGATGGAAAACTGGAATTCCATGATGTGTCGTTTCATTACAGCGACAGTTCAGATGAAGTTTTGTCGGATTTGAATTTTACAGTGGAACCAGGAGAAACGGTTGCATTCGTCGGAATGAGCGGCGGCGGGAAATCGACCATCGTCTCGCTCATTCCCCGCTTTTATGATGTGACGGGCGGCGACATTTTCATGGATGGCCATAACGTAAAAGATTTAACCATTCATTCGCTTCGCGACCAGATCGGGCTTGTGCTTCAAGATTCCATTTTATTCAGCGACTCGGTAAAATCCAATATTTTGATGGGTCGTCCCGGTGCGAGCGATGAAGACGTAGTCGCTGCCGCAAAAGCTGCGAATGCCCATGAATTTATCGAACTGCTGCCGCAAGGCTACGATACAAAAGTTGGAGAGCGCGGCGTCAAATTGTCTGGCGGGCAAAAACAGCGAATCGCCATTGCTCGTGTCTTCCTAAAAAATCCGCCGATTTTAATTTTAGATGAAGCGACGTCTGCCTTGGATCTGGAAAGTGAATCGCTGATTCAAGATTCCCTGGAAAAATTGGCGCATGACCGGACAACGTTAATCGTTGCCCACCGGCTCTCGACAATTACGCACGCCGACCAAATTTTAGTGATCAACCACGGGAAACTCGTGGAAAAAGGCACGCATGACGAATTGATGAAACAGCAAGGAACCTATTATAATTTATTCCAAGTGCAGCATTTCGTTTAATAAATTTCTAAGCCTCCAAATTTATTGGAGGCTTTTTTCTATGCAAAAAAACTAAAAAAAGAGCTATTGCAATAATTGTAATGTTACGTATAATGAAAATAATAATAATGTTCTGAAAGAGAGAAATTGTAAAAAAGGGGTGGAAATGTGAAAGAGCGCCAAACCATATTAGATGTTAAAGGTTTAAAGACTTCCTTTTTTACAGACGATGGGGAAGTTCCTGCAGTAGATAACGTTGACTTTCATATTAAGGAAGGGGAAGTGCTTGGCATAGTGGGCGAGTCTGGATGCGGAAAAAGTGTCACTTCCTTGTCGATCATGGGATTGGTCCCAAGTCCTCCTGGTAAAATTACGGGAGGCGAAATACTATTCCAAGATAAAGACTTGACGAAACTGTCGGAAAAGAATATGCGGGAAATCCGTGGAAATGACATTGCGATGATTTTCCAGGAACCGATGACTTCTTTGAACCCTCTTTTTACAATTGGAGATCAATTGAGAGAAGCGATTAAAATCCATAAAAAGGATTGGTCCAAAAAGCAAATCAACGACCGCGCAGTTGAAATGATGCGCCTTGTTGGCTTGCCGCGTGCAGAAGGGCTAATGAAAGACTATCCGCATCAATTGTCCGGCGGAATGCGCCAGCGGGTCATGATTGCAATGGCTTTGTTGTGCGATCCGAAAGTGTTGATTGCCGATGAGCCAACGACCGCACTTGATGTGACGATCCAAGCACAAATTTTAAAGTTGATCAAAAACTTGAACGAAAAGCTCAATACGGCGGTTTTATTGATCACTCACGATTTAGGAGTAGTGGCCGAAACATGTGAACGGGTTGTGGTCATGTACGCCGGGAAAGTGGTAGAAGAAGGTCCGGTCCAAACGATTTTCAAAGATCCGCAGCATCCTTATACACGGGGGCTCTTAGAGTCGGTACCGGATATGCGCTATAAGAAAGAACGCCTGTATTCCATTCCCGGCAACGTTCCTAAGCCGGGCTCGATCCACACCGGCTGCAAATTTGCGCCGCGGTGCGAATTCGCTTTTGATCGCTGCATCACAGAAAATCCAGACTTGTACCAAACAGCGGACAACCACAAAACACGCTGTTTCCTATTTGATCCAAAGGAGGCAACGCCACATGACAGAACCGCTGTTAAGAGTTGAAGGGCTAAAAAAATATTTTCCTATTAAATCCGGTATATTGGGGCAAGTCAAAAACCACGTTAAGGCGGTTGATGATGTGTCGTTCACGGTTGCGGAAGGAGAAACACTTGGCATTGTCGGTGAGTCAGGCTGTGGGAAATCCACAACCGGGCGGATGCTGATGCGGTTATTGGACCCGACAGAAGGCAAAGTGTTTTTTGATGGCCAAGAATTGACTGCGCTTTCCAACCAAGATATGCGAAAAGCCCGAAGAGACATCCAAATGGTGTTCCAAGATCCGTACGCTTCCCTAAACCCGCGCCATACCATCGAGAGAATTTTAATGGAGCCGTTGAATGTCCATAACATCGGCGATCCGAAAGAACGGAAACAAAAAGTGCATGAGTTTTTGGAAATTGTCGGACTCAGCAGCTACCATGCCAAGCGCTATCCGCACCAATTCAGCGGAGGGCAACGCCAGCGCATTGGTATTGCCCGTGCCTTGATGACCAATCCGAAATTGATTATTGCCGATGAGCCAGTCTCAGCGCTCGATGTTTCGATCCAAGCCCAAGTATTAAACTTGATGCAAGATCTGCAAAAAGAGCTGAAACTTACTTATATATTTATTGCCCATGACTTAGGAGTCGTTCGCCACATCAGCGACCGAGTCGGTGTCATGTATCTTGGCCAAATGGCAGAACTCGCAGGCAGTGAAGACCTCTATGAGAAGCCGCTTCACCCGTATACGCAAGCGCTGCTTACTGCTGTTCCGGTTCCGGACCCGGATTTTGTTCGTGAACAAGTCGTCATCCAAGGGGATATTCCAAGCCCTGCAAATCCTCCAAGCGGCTGCAGATTCCACACGCGCTGTCCGTTTAAGATGGATATTTGTGAAACGACCGTCCCGATTTTTGCCGAAGTTGAAAAAGGTCATTCTGTAGCCTGCCATCTCTATGAGACGTCCAGGCCGCAATGATAATAAAAAAACACAAACGGAGGGGTCAATTTGAGGAATAAAAAGTACTTGTCACTGGCATTTTTAATGCTCATGCTGTTGTCGACAGCACTTTACGGCTGTAGTTCGGATAACTCATCGCAAGGAAATGAAGGTGGTGGAGATGAAGGTGGCTCTACTGAAGAAAAAACGTTGATCTTTGGACGCGGCGGTGACTCGGTATCACTCGATCCAATCGTAGTAACGGACGGTGAATCGTATAAAGTCACGAAAAACATTTTTGATACATTGGTAAACTTCGGGGAACAAGATACAGAGATCCACCCCGGCTTAGCAAAAGAATGGACACCTGCTGAAGACGGGTTAACGTATAACTTCGTCTTAGAAGAAGGCGTTAAATTCCACGATGGAACCGACTTTAACGCAGAAGCTGTCGTTAAAAACTTTGAGCGTTGGGCTGGCGGGAATGCTGATCAATTTCCTTACTACGGCTCAATGTTTGGTGGATTTGGCGACGAAGAAGGCCACGTAATCGAGTCGGTTACAGCGGTAGGCGACTATGAAGTTGAATTTAAACTAAAACGTCCACAAGCTCCTTTCTTGAAAAACTTAGCAATGAGTTCTTTCGGAATTGCATCACCGACTGCTTTTGAAAAAGACGGCGATAAATTCGGCGACAACCCAGTTGGAACCGGACCATTCAAGTTTGTAGAATGGAAACGCAACGACACAGTGACAATCGAAAAATTCGATGAGTATTGGGTTGAAGGCGAACCAAAATTGGACAAAGTAGTTTTCCGTTCAATTCCCGATAACTCAGCTCGATTGAATGCTTTATTATCTGGTGAAATTGATTTGGCTGACGGCATTACGCCATCGGATGGCAAGACAATCGAAGGAAATGCAGATCTTCAATTGTTCGAACGTCCTTCAATGAACGTTGGTTACCTTGGTTTGACTACAACTCGCGAGCCGTTTGACGATCCGAAAGTGCGCCAAGCGATGAACTATGCCATCGACAAGCAAGCAATTGTGGATGCATTCTTCGAAGGCCGCGGAGACGTAGCTGCAAACCCGATTCCAGAATCCATCAGCGGATACAATGCTGACATTGAACCATATCCGTATGATCCAGAAAAAGCAAAAGAATTGTTAGCTGAAGCTGGTCTAGCAGACGGCTTTGAAATGGAACTTTATGCAATGCCAGTACCACGCCCTTATATGCCAGATGGCCAAAAAGTAGCGGAAGCAATTCAGAAAAACTTAGCGGATATCGGCGTGAAAGCTGAAATCGTGTCGTTTGAATGGGCTACTTACCTTGAAAAAGCGGCAGCAGGCGAAGCAGATGCGTTCTTGCTTGGTTGGACAGGCGATAACGGCGATGCTGACAACTTCTTGTATGTATTGCTTGACCAAGACAACATCGGTTCAAACAACTACACGTATTACGAAAACCAAAAATTGCATGATATTTTGATCGAAGCACAAACAGAAGTGGATGAAGCGAAGCGCAACGAATTGTATGCTCAAGCTCAAGAAATCATCCACGAAGACGCTCCATGGGTACCGCTTGCGCATTCTACACCGCTTTTAGCAGGCGGCAAGAATGTAATGAATTTCAAAGCGCATCCAACTGGCTCTGACAAATTGGCTTCAGTTGATTTAGAGTAGAAGACTTTGAAAGAGGAGAGGTCAACTTGATTTCTCCTCTTTTTTCTTAATTTTTATACATATTGTAAGAGATGGAGAGGTGAAGAAAATGCTTCACTATATCGGCAGGCGCATTTTTCAATTGATACCGGTTCTGCTCGGCATGACGTTTATTGTCTTCTTGATTATTCGGGCGATCCCGGGTGATCCGGCTCAAGTCATATTGGGGCAGCAAGCATCAGCGGAAGCAATAAAAGCATTAAGAACCACATTGGGATTGGATAGTCCATGGTATATTCAGTATTTTGAATACTTAAAAGGGCTCGTAACCGGTGATTTGGGGGAATCGCTGCGGACACGGACGCCTGTGGTTGATGAAGTATGGCCCTATTTAGCGGCAACTATTGAATTGTCTGTTTTTGCCATAATCATTGCAGTGGTCATCGGCATTAATGCCGGCATTATTTCCGCTTGGTTCCAAAATTCCTGGTTCGACTATTTGGCTATGATCATTGCCTTGATCGGCGTGTCCATGCCAATTTTCTGGCTTGGTTTAATGAACCAGTGGATTTTCTCTATTGAACTTGGCGTTCTCCCGACGACCGGCCGAGAAAACGTTCGGGACCCGGTGAATACGATCACCAATTTCTACTTGATAGATACGTTGATTCAAGGCGATTTTACCCAATTATCAACGGTCTTTAAGCATTTGATTTTGCCAGGCACGGCTTTGGCCACGATTCCAATGGCGATTATCGCCAGAATGACGCGTTCGAGCATGCTTGAAGTAATGCGTTCGGATTATGTGCGAACGGCCCGTTCAAAAGGTTTGAAAATGTTTTGGGTCGTTTACAAACACGCATTAAAAAATGCCATTATTCCCGTATTGACGATTATTGGCCTTCAAATGGGCTTATTGCTTGGAGGCGCGATTTTGACAGAGACGATTTTCGGTTGGCCGGGAATCGGGCGCTATATTTATGAAGCGATCGGATTCCGGGATTACCCGGTTATCCAGTCCGGCATCTTAATCGTCGCATTTATTTTTGTCATGATCAATTTGATCGTCGATTTGCTTTACGGTTTGATTGATCCCCGCATTAAATACGAATAGGAAGGAGGAGACAGAAAATGACACAATCCGCTATCGATAAAAAAGATGTAAAGATGGAAAAAGTCGCCGGTCCTTGGAAAGAGGCGTGGCGGGGATTCCGCAAAAGTAAAGTTGCGGTCGTCGGAATGGGAATCGTAATTTTTTTCATCATCATGGCGATTTTTGGTCCGCTTTTTACCCCGCAAGGAATTAATGAACAAAATTTAACGAATAAGCTGCTTCCTCCTTCCGGCGACCATTGGATGGGAACGGATGATTTTGGGCGGGATATTTTATCACGCATTGTTTACGGAGCCCGTATTTCGCTATGGGTTGGATTTTTAGCGGTTATCGGTTCAGCCGTTGTCGGCAGTATTTTAGGCATTATCGCTGGTTATTACGGCCGCTGGGTAGATACCATCATTTCTCGGATTTTTGACATCATGCTGGCATTTCCGAGTATTTTGCTGGCGATTGCGGTCGTTTCGGTTCTTGGGCCGTCGCTCCGCAACGCATTGATTGCCATTGCGCTGATCAACGTGCCAAACTTCGGGCGCTTGATCCGCTCGAAAGTATTGAGCATTAAAGAAGACGAATACATCATGTCCGCAAAAGCGATTGGCATGAAAGACAATCGGATCTTGTTTTCGCATATTTTGCCGAACTCCATGGCACCGGTTATTGTCCAAGGGACACTCGCTATTGCGACAGCGATCATTGAAGCGGCAGCACTAGGCTTTTTGGGACTCGGAGCACAAGCGCCGTCTCCGGAATGGGGGAAAATGCTCGCGGACTCCCGGTCTTATTTGACCAATGCTCCGTGGACGATGATTTTCCCAGGTATTGCAATTATGTTGACGGTATTAGGATTTAACTTGATGGGAGACGGGCTGCGCGATGCGCTTGATCCCCGAATGAAATCATAAAAAAACGTGTTGGGAAATCCCAACACGTTTTTTTAAATGGCTTTTTCAAGCTCAGTTCCGACTTCATCGGCATGGTAATTGTGGTAAGCGATGATTAGCAGGTCGAGATGCTCAAGCTGTTCTTCGTATTCGAGCATTGCTGATAAAATATGCATTAAATGATAGAGCGAAGCTTGTTTTCCTTCTTCTTCAAGTGCTAAATTAATTTCTTTGACGAACACGGTCATTACTTCATGGCGTTTCGAATCGGCTTCCGGACCAGCTGTTTCACTATGTTCTGGGCGCAATTTGCCAACGTATTTCATATAAAGCTGCTCGTGGTAGCTGGCCAAACTCTCCAACCGTTCTTGAACCATCATATGAAAATGCTCGGGCAGGTCGGTCAATTCGTTTTCGTAGCGGTGAAGCCGTTTTAACACATCCAAACTCTTTTTGGTGGTGGCAATCATTTGCCGATACAGCACCAGTTTGCGCGCTTTGGCAAATTGCTGTTTTTTCGTATAGCTGCGTTCATCTTTGTAGAACGTATACCATTGATCCACTTTATCCAACATATCAGATAATTTGTCAATGTCATTCTTTACTGAAGTGTGATCGGATGCATGCCGGATCGACACGCGAATCCAACGGATCACTTCTTCTGTCACTTCGTGGATAGAAGCAAAAAGGCGTGTTTCATACTTGGGCGGCAAAAAGATCATATTGACGATAAAAGCAGAAAGAATGCCAAGAAGAATTGTTGTAAACCGTAAACCAGCAAACATCAAAAACTGCTCTTGGTGGGATTCCATGATAATGATGATGGTGACCAACGTTAATGGAACCGGATTGTTGAGTTTTAGTTTAAGCATAAGAATAATCGCCAAAACAGAGGCCAGTCCGACGGTCAGGTAATTGGAACCCAGTGTTAAAACGAAGACAATCGCAATAGCTGCCCCGATCAAGTTCCCGTATATCTGATCTAAAATAGTTAAATAAGAGCGATAAACTGAAGGCTGAATGGCAAAAATCGCAGAAATGCCCGCCATGAAAGGAATTGGCAAATCTAGCCAGTTTGCTAAAAAGAGGCCTAAAGAAATCGCGATGCCAGTCTTAAATATACGTGCTCCTAACTGCATATAAGTAAGATCTCCTTTCTATAGAAATGGCGGTTTTTAAAATATTACAGTTGCTTAAAAGCCTCGCGGACAGCTTGAATGGAAACTTCTACATCTTCTTTTGTATGTTCGGTTGTTAAAAACCAAGCCTCGTATTTAGATGGGGCTAAGTTAATGCCTTGCTCAAGCATCAGTTTGAAAAAGCGTCCAAAAATCTCGCCATCAGTAGCTTCGGCTTGTTCGTAGTTTTCAACTTTTTCATCGGTAAAGTAAATAGTCAATGCACCTTTCAAGCGATTGATGGTGATGGTAATACCGAATTCTTGAGCTGCAGCCAAAATGCCTTCTTCCAGCATGCGCCCAAGTTCGTCCATTTTTTCATAAACGCCTTCTTCACGAAGTACTTCGAGACAGGCAATTCCCGCTTGAATAGACGCTGGATTGCCAGCCATTGTTCCAGCTTGGTAAGCGGGCCCAAGAGGAGCAACTGTATCCATGATTTCTTTTTTGCCACCGTATGCGCCAATTGGCAAGCCGCCGCCAATGATTTTGCCGAGTGCCGTTAAATCAGGTGTCAACCCAAGCAAATCTTGAGCGCCGCCGTAATGGAAGCGGAAAGCGGTAATTACTTCGTCGTAAACGATCAAAGCGCCTTTTTCTTTCGCAATGCGGTGCACTTCTTCTAGATACCCTTTCTTCGGTTCGACAATGCCGAAATTGCCGACAATCGGTTCCACTAAAATACATGCGATTTCTTCGCCCCATTTATTCATCGCTTCTGAAAAAGCAGCCGGATCGTTGAACGGGATGGTGATGACTTCTTTGGCGATGGAAATGGGAACGCCTGCAGAATCCGGGGTGCCAAGCGTAGCTGGGCCAGAACCTGCTGCAACCAGAACGAGATCCGAATGGCCGTGGTAGCAACCAGCGAATTTCATGATTTTTGTGCGTCCGGTATATGCACGCGATACGCGGATTGTCGTCATGACCGCTTCGGTGCCGCTGTTGACAAAGCGGACCTTATCTATTTTCGGCATCGCTTCTTTCAGCATTTTTGCAAACGTAATTTCATGCCGCGTAGGAGTGCCGTAAAGAAGACCGGTTTCCGCTGCGTGCGTGATTGCTTTTGTAATATGCGGATGGGCATGGCCAGTGATGATTGGTCCATATGCCGCCAAATAATCAATGTATTTATTGCCGTCGACATCCCAGAAATAAGCGCCTTTTGCCCGTTCCATAGATACCGGCGAACCTCCTCCTACTGCTTTATACGATCGGGACGGGCTGTTTACTCCGCCTACGATATGTTGCAATGCTTCTTCATGAAGTTGTTCTGAGATTGTGTGTTTCATTTAATTGCCTCCTAATTAATTCTCTTCCTTATTGTAGACATAATTTTCGCCGGTGCCAAAGAAATTGAAACTCTCGTGCGGGTTCGGTACGATAGAAGTAGAAAAGGAGTGATGGAAATGGAAGCGGTAGAAGGGATGCAAGCACCGGGTTTTTCATTGAAAGATGAAACCGGTCAAACAGTTTCGTTGAACAATTTTGCAGGGGAGAATTATGTGGTCTTGTATTTTTATCCGAAGGACATGACGCCAGGATGCACCACTCAAGCATGTGATTTCCGGGATGCAAGTGCAGACTTTTCCGAACTGAATGCGGTTATTCTTGGAGTAAGCGCGGATTCAGCGGATCAGCACACGAAATTTATTAGCAAACATGGGTTGCCATTTTCTCTGTTGGTTGACGAGGACCATGAGGTTTCGGAAGCGTATGGAGTTTGGAAAGAAAAAAACATGTACGGCAAAACGTTTATGGGAATCGAACGCTCTACTTTTTTGATCGATCCAACAGGTACCATCATTAAAGAATGGAGAAAAGTGAAAGTAGCGGACCACATCAAAGAAGTGCTCGAAACATTGAAGGCAGTAAGCAACCAGTAGGAGAGGGGAACACCGATGGAAATTTTGTTTTTGTTTAAACCGAATGAAAAGCAGCAGAATCGATTAATTGAGGAATTTCCCGAAGTTGAATTTTATTTTTGCTACCAGGACAAAACCCGTTTGCCATCGGCGGATATTGTTGTTACTTATGGCGAAGATTTAAAGGCTGAAGACATTACGAAAGCGGAAAATTTAAAGTGGATCATGGTCGCCAGTGCGGGTGTAGAAAAATTGCCGCATGAAACGATATTAGAGCGGGGAATTATCGTTTCAAACGTGCGAGGCATTCATAAAACGCCGATGAGCGAATCCGTATTGGCGCATATATTGGCATTGAAACGCGGCCTTCCTACGCTTTACGCAAACCAGAAAAACAACGAGTGGAGCCGGAAAATTCCGTCGTCGGAACTTTTAGGTTCGACTGCCTTAGTTATTGGGCCAGGAGCAATCGGTTCTGAAATCGGCCGGCTCCTCCAAGCGTTCGGCGTTCGTACAATTGGCTGCAACCGTTCCGGCAAAGCCGCTGAATTTATGGGAAAAATGGTTTCCAACGAAGAATTGGCCACTGTTTTACCGGAAGCGGACATCGTCATTTCGGTGGTTCCGAGCACTCCGGAAACTAAACACTTGCTGAAGAAAGACCATTTTCATGCAATGAAAAAAGACGCAATTTTCATGAACTTCGGCCGAGGCGACTTGGTCGAGGACAACATTCTTTTGGAAGCTCTCGAAAGCAGGGAAATCGGTTTTGCGGTATTGGATGTATTCGAACAAGAACCATTGCCAGAAGATCACCCGTATTGGAAAATGGAAAACGTTGTCGTTTCTCCCCACGTTTCAAGCCATTCGGAAAAATACGTTGAACGGTCATTGGATATTTTTATTCCGAATTTGCGGAAATGGCTGGCTGAGGACAAAAACCCTACCAATCTTGTAGATTTAGAAAAGGGGTATTGACGATGAAAATTTATACGAAAACGGGAGATAAAGGAACGACATCGCTTGTTTATGGTACACGGGTAGCGAAAAACGATGTGCTCGTTGAAGCTTATGGCACTTGTGATGAAGCAAACTCCATGGTCGGTTTGGCTGTGTCGCATTTGTCGAATGAATTTTTTAAAGAAAAAGAAGCACTTGAACAAGCATTTCATGAAATCCAAACGAAGCTTTTCCATGTCGGCGCGGAGCTTGCAACACCACACGGAAAAGAAGTGAAATGGAAACTCGAAGAACAAGATATCGCGAAACTTGAACAATGGATCGACCTTTTTGATGACAAAGTTCCAGCATTGACTAATTTTATTTTGCCGGGAGGCCATCCGGCGGGTGCAGCTCTCCACGTAGCGCGCACCGTGGTCCGGCGTACAGAACGCATGGCCATATCTATCGGGGAACAAGTCTCACCGAATGTCTTGGCTTATTTAAATCGGTTGTCTGATTTTCTATTTGTCGCGGCCCGCTTCGTTAATTTGAAGCTAGGCAAAAAAGAAAACGAACTTCACAGCTCCTAAGAAAAATAGACCGGTGGGAATGCCGTGATATGGTGATTTCTTGACATAGGCCCTCATTTTTAAGTACACTAATTATAACGATTATAATGTAAGTATAATTATGAAGTGAGGTGCACAGCGATGTCTGAGGTTCAGTTAAAAGACGCGCTTGATGCTTTGAAGTCAACAGGTGTACGAATCACACCCCAACGTCATGCGATTTTGGAGTATATGATTCATTCAACAGCACACCCAACAGCGGATGACATTTATCGCGCGCTTGAAAAAACGTTTCCTAATATGAGTGTTGCAACTGTTTATAATAATTTGCGGGTTTTTAGAAAAGCTGGATTGGTAAAAGAATTGACTTATGGCGATTCATCCAGCCGTTTTGATTTCGTGACAAATGATCATTATCACATGATCTGCAACGATTGCGGAAAGATTGTCGACTTCCATTATCCTGGACTAGACGAAGTGGAGCATTTGGCTTCTCATGTGACCGGCTTCCAAGTAGATTATCACCGCTTAGAAATTTACGGGACTTGCCAAGACTGCGTTGAAAAACCAGCGAAAGCACAGTGAAAGTTTATTTGCTAAATAAAAACATCCGCCCTGAAAATTTCGGGCGGATGTTTTTATTTAGATTTTTGAGTTTTTCTTATTGTAATCCACATTGAATTCTTTTCCTTCAAGAGCAGGATCCATCGTCAACGGTTCACGGCAATGCATGCACATATCTACGCGGCCAAGCATTTTGGTATGTCTTCCGCAGTTCGGGCATTCTACAGGAATGGTTTTCATTGAAAGCAATCCAATCCAGGCATACACGCCAGTGCTGCCGATGATGGCAATAACACCCAGCAGCATTAAAATGACCATGACGAGCGGATGGTCTTTAAAATATATACCGACATACATAATAACGATTCCGATGAAAACCAGCGATAACGCAAAAGTCCGGATTCGGTTAATTTTATTTTTATAAGGTTTCATTGTTTAATTCCTCCTTGCATCCATCATACTATATCATAAAGACTCTTAAAAAGTGATATTGATTTTCGGGTGAAGGATTCTCTAATAAATATGTCGAAATAAAGAAAAGCAGACGAGAACCCAATAGTAGTTCTGTAAACCGACCCAAACTAGTTAGACACTCGAGGAGTGAAATTAAATGGAACAAATGTTGAGACCGATTTATCAGGAGCGCGCCAGCCAGGAAAGTACACTTGGTGTGGTGTTAATAGAAAAAAGAGGAAAAGCGAGTCCAATTACCGATACATTTGATTCGGTGCTGCTGATCATTACAAAAGAAAATGATACGCCTGTTTTTACCAAGCATTACACATATTTAGATAAAAAAGCTGTCATGCATATCGTGGAGGAAAAGCAATTGCACAAATGGCTGCTGTTAGGAACTAACCGAAAGATAGTGGATTGGCTATTCCATGGCCGCATCATCTACGATCGAAATGAGTTTATGGAGAGATTAAGGACAGAACTGAAGGATTACCCATTTTATGGACGAAAGATTAAGATGGGTATGGAATTTGCGAAATTGATTCGGCGCTATTCTGAAGGGAAAGTTTTTTTTGAAGAAAAAAACTATATGGATGCGTATAACCACATCGTCCATTCCCTTCATCATTTAGCAAGGCTAGCGGTATTAGAAAACGGCCTGCCTCCTGAAGTAACAGTTTGGTCCCAAGTGAAACAAATGGAGCCAGCCATCTATAAATTGTACGAAGAATTAATTTTGAGTGAAGAGCCTCTTGAAAAAAGATTGGAGCTGCTGTTTCTAGCGAGCGAATTCCATATCCATTCGCGGACAAAAGATGGAGCCCGACATATAAGAGAAGTAATGCAGAAGAATGAAAGCTGGACGATCCAGGAATTACATGAACAAGAAGAGTTGAAGAACTATTCCGCTGACTTGGAAGTTTTCATTGAGTATTTAATTGAAAAAGAATTGATTTTTGTGAAAGGGGTCAAGACAAAAAGTGAAGGAATTTTTCATAGGTATTATTTTGTGAAAAGTTAAAATGGAAATATACTGAGTGGTCGAGCTGGTTTTTCTAAGAAGATCAGTTCGATTCCTTTTCTTTTTTCTATGATGTTTCTGTTCGTGTAAGATGAAGTAAATTCCTTTGATACCAACGATTTTCAGTATTTTAGACTTTTTTTGTATTTATCGTTGACAATTGATAACGATTCATATTATGATAATACACGTCGCTAAGGAAATAAGTTTTTCACGATAATAAAAAGTGCTTGACGCATTTGCGAAGTGATGCTAAATTAGAGAAGTCGCTTTTACAGGGCAGAAAAAACGAACCTTGAAAACTGAACAGCAAAACGTCAACGAAAGACGTCACGAGCGCCTTGGCGCGAGAACGGCTTTTGCGAGGGTTGCCTTTAGGCAATCGGAGCAATAGTCTTCCAAGTCTCGGTGTTTGTGGCTTAAACTACTGATCAGAGTTTACTCAGATCAAGCGATTCGCGCATCCTTCGGGATGGCGAGCGCCAGCATGAGCAATCAAGCTTCTATAATGGAGAGTTTGATCCTGGCTCAGGACGAACGCTGG
>NZ_JBOZWR010000010.1:0-53115 GCF_050864155.1 Planococcus sp. YIM B11945
TGATGGCAAAGAGGCCACACCCGTTCCCATCCCGAACACGGCAGTTAAGCTCTTTTGCGCCGATGGTAGTTGGGGGTTTCCCCCTGTGAGAGTAGGACGTCGCTGGGCAACCAGTCAAAAAAGCCGTTACCGGTTCCCGGTAGCGGCTTCTTTGCGTTTAGCAGGAAAAATCTATAAACACGGCACGTTTAGAAGCCCCTGCTTAACAGCAGAAAATTCATTTATCGCTCGATAAAATGGCTTGTATAAAAATAAAGGTGTGAAAAAATGCTAGAAGTTTTTTGATCACACTTGTTTTCTGATGATTGAAATTTATTTATTAAGGGAAAAGCAAAGAAGAGGTGAGGACAATGAAGGCAGGTTTGTATAAAGTAGAGACCATTGATAAAAGAACGGCTTTGTTGACTTCGATAGACCAGCAAAACGAGCAATATACATTTCCGGTGGCAGATTTTACCCACAATGCAAGTGAAGGGGATGTAGTAGAAGTCTGGCGAGAAGGTACGAATTGGAAAACGAAATACAGAGAAGAAGAAACAAAATCCATATCCAGCCATGCAAAAGATTTTATGAAACGCATGTTGGAAGAGGAATAAAATAGTCGATTGCCTCGAGATATCCCATCTCGAGTTTTTTTGATTCACCTTTATCGAAACATACTATTTGAAATCTCTAAAATACATGTTGTATAATTAAGTCAAATATAGTCAAAGTCAACTTTTGACGTATTATGTATCGAAGAGGTGAAGGCGATGCGGAATATTTCAGATGTGATTGAAGGGTATTTAAAGCAAGTCATCGAATTAAGCGAGAGAGACCATATTGAAATTAAACGCAGTGAAGTTGCCGAAAAATTTCAGTGTGTGCCTTCTCAAATAAATTATGTCATTAATACAAGGTTCACCGCTGACCGAGGGTACTTGGTAGAAAGCAAACGAGGCGGCGGAGGATATATCCGGATCAGACGGATACGGCTTCACAAAAAGTCAGATGTATTAACAGAAATCATCGACCGCTTAGAGCATGGAGCCACACAAGGCATGGCAGAAGACATTGTGTTCCGCCTGCTGGATGAAGAAATTGTTTCTAAGCGCGAGGCAAAGTTGATGTTAAGTGCAGTTGACCGTTCAACGTTGCTTTTGCCTTTGCCTCTTCGAGACGAAGTAAGGGCACGAATTCTTGTGGCCATGCTTTTCTCAGTAAAATTTCAGTCGAACACATAAGAGGTGATAAGATGATTTGTGATCAATGTGGAGAACGTCCTGCTTCTGTAATAGTCAAACAAACTCAACAAGGACAAACGATAGAGCGGCATTTATGCCACGTCTGTGCAGCTGGAAATCAAAGCATTAACATTGCTTTTGAACAGGACCCGTTGGCTATTCATCAATTATTGTCTAATTGGTTTCCGACTCAAAAGCAAACATCGGTTAGTCCGATTCGCAAAGAAGTGGCGGTTTGCCCATCTTGCGGATTTACCTTCTCAAAATTTTTGAAGCTTGGAAAATTCGGTTGTGCGTCTTGTTATGAAGCTTTTGAGCCGCAGCTCGATGAGATTTTCAAAAGACTCCATAACGGAAATACAGAACATACCGGAAAAATCCCGGCTTCTTATGGCAATACATTAAAAATTAAAAAAGAAATAGAAGAATTGCGCAAGCAAATGAAGTCATCCATAGATGAAGAGGACTTCGAACAAGCTGCTAGTTTGCGAGACGAAATCAAAGTATTAAACTTGCAGCTTGAAGGAGGTGTTTCTGGTGGCGATTGATCGTTTTCTCCAGCCAAGGGCAAGCAGCTGGATGGCGAATGATGGTGGAAATGTCGATATTGCGATGAGTACCCGGATTCGCTTAGCCCGAAATTTAAGCGATTATCAATTTCCTTACGCTTTTTCAGAAGATGAGGCATTAAAAGTAGATAAAGCCATTTCAGCGGTTTTACTAGATAAGGGCCAAGAGTTGGGTAGCGACTTTACTCATATCGACATACAAGAGACGCCGCAACTGGAACGCCAAGTATTAGTTGAAAAGCACTTGATCAGCCCTTATTTGGCTCAAGTCCAGCATTCCGGTTCTGTTTTGATTTCAACTAATGAAGAATTGAGCATTATGATAAATGAAGAAGACCATTTGCGGATTCAAAGTTTGCAATCGGGCTTTCATTTGCAAGAAGCTTATCAAATGGCTAATCAGCTGGATAAGCTGTTAGAGAAGCATTTGTCTTATGCATTTCATGAGAAATTTGGCTATTTAACCAGCTGCCCGACAAATACAGGAACGGGCATGCGGGCGTCGGTGATGCTGCATTTGCCGGCATTGACGATGTCGCATCAAATCAACCGCATTATTCCCGCTATATCACGGCTCGGCATGGTTGTGAGAGGGAGTTATGGAGAAGGCAGCGAAGCGTTGGGAAATGTTTACCAGATTTCCAATCAATTGACGCTTGGAAAGTCGGAATACGAGATTCTCCAGGAATTGGAAAATATGACGGAACAAATTATTCAGCAGGAACGCAGAGCCCGCGAAGCCATCTTGGAAAATTCACCCGTTATGCTCGAAGACCGCATTTACCGGTCGCTTGGTACACTTACTCATTCCCGGCTTTTAACAACAGAAGAAGCAGCGACGTGTTTGTCGGACGTTCGTTTGGGTATTGATTTAAAAATGATCAAAGGTATGGACATGTCCATATTGAATGAATTGATGATTTTTATGCAGCCGGCTTTTCTGCAGCAGTATTCCAACAAGCCCCTGCAGCCAAAAGAACGAGACTATGCTCGAGCACAATTATTTCGTGAACGTTTAAATAAGAAGGAAAGCTCAAATGATGAAGGAGAGGATTTCGTATGATGTTTAATCGATTTACACAACGCGCACAAAAAGTTCTTCAGTTAGCTCAAGAAGAGGCTATTCGCATGAAACACGAGTCTATCGGCACTGAGCATATTTTGCTCGGCCTGATCCGTGAAGGCGGCGGGATTGCCGCAAAAGCTCTTGAAGCCATTGAAGTGAATACTCAGTTGATCGAAGAAGGCGTAAAAGAACTTGTCGGCGTCGGCGAGAAAAACGTTGGGCCGATTGTCCACTATACGCCAAGAGCGAAAAAAGTCATTGAATTGTCTGTAGACGAATCACGTAAGTTGGGCCATTCGTATATTGGCACCGAGCATTTATTGCTTGCACTGATCCGCGAAGGTGAAGGCGTAGCAGCACGTGTGCTGGGCAATGCCGGCGTTAGCTTGAATAAAGCCCGCCAGCAAGTGCTGCAGCTTCTAGGAAGCAACGAACAAGCTTCTACAGGCAGCAATCCAAATGCTTCAGCCAATACACCAACACTAGACGGCTTGGCGCGCGACTTGACTCAAGTTGCCCGTGAAGGCAGCTTAGACCCAGTTATTGGCCGCAGCGACGAAATCACTCGTGTGATTGAAGTATTGAGCCGCAGAACGAAAAACAACCCGGTCTTGATCGGTGAGCCTGGTGTCGGTAAAACAGCGATCGCTGAAGGATTGGCCCAGCAAATCATTAACAATGAAGTACCCGAAACATTGCGCGACAAACGCGTTATGGTGCTTGATATGGGTACGGTTGTTGCGGGTACGAAATACCGCGGTGAATTTGAAGATCGCTTGAAAAAAGTGATGGATGAAATTCGCCAAGCAGGCAACATCATTCTCTTTATCGATGAGCTTCATACATTGATCGGAGCTGGCGGGGCTGAAGGGGCGATTGATGCATCAAACATCTTGAAACCTTCATTAGCCCGCGGTGAATTGCAATGTATCGGTGCTACTACATTAGATGAGTACCGCAAATACATTGAAAAAGATGCAGCTCTTGAACGCCGTTTCCAACCGATCCAAGTAGATGAGCCGACTGTTGAAGAGTCGATTTTGATTATTAAAGGCTTACGCGATCGCTACGAAGCGCATCACCGGGTAAAAATTACCGATGAAGCGATTGACGCGGCAGCGAAAATGTCTGACCGTTACATTTCTGACCGGTTCTTGCCGGATAAAGCGATTGACTTGATTGACGAAGCGGGTTCAAAAGTAAGACTTCGGTCGTACACAACTCCGCCTGATTTGAAAGAGTTGGAAGCGAAACTTGAAGCAGCTCGCCACGAGAAAAACGAAGCGGTGCAAAGCCAAGAGTTTGAAAAAGCGGCTTCTCTTCGCGACGTTGAGCAAAAATTAAAAGATCAATTGGATAAAACGAAAAAAGAATGGAAAGAAAAGCAAGGCAAAGAAGAATCTGAAGTGACAGTGGAAGACATTGCGAAAGTTGTGTCAATGTGGACAGGAATTCCTGTTTCGAAACTGGCTCAGACAGAAACGGATAAATTGCTGAACTTAGAACAAATTTTGCATGGCCGTGTTATCGGACAAAACGAAGCGGTAACGTCGATATCCAAAGCGATACGCCGTGCGCGCGCTGGATTGAAAGATCCAAAACGCCCAATTGGTTCATTCATTTTCCTTGGACCAACTGGTGTCGGGAAAACGGAATTGGCCCGTGCCCTTGCTGAATCAATGTTCGGCGATGAAGATGCAATGATCCGCATCGATATGTCTGAGTACATGGAAAGACATTCGACTTCACGCCTAGTTGGTTCCCCTCCAGGGTATGTAGGTTACGAAGAAGGCGGGCAGTTAACAGAGAAAGTCCGCAGAAAACCATATTCTGTTGTACTTCTTGACGAAATTGAAAAAGCACATCCGGATGTTTTCAACATTCTTTTGCAAGTACTTGAAGACGGCCGCTTGACGGATTCCAAAGGACGCCGCGTCGATTTCCGCAATACGGTCATCATCATGACTTCAAACGTCGGGGCAGAAGAATTGAAATACAATAAATACGTTGGCTTCAATTTGGAAGATGCGAAGACCGACTACAAAGACATGAAAGACAAAATGCTTGGCGAGTTGAAAAAAGCGTTCCGTCCGGAATTCTTAAACCGGATTGACGATATGATCGTCTTCCATTCACTTGAAAGAGAAAACTTGCGCGAAATTGTGACGTTGATGACGAAACAATTGACTGATCGCTTGAAAGAGCAGGACATTGATTTGGAATTGACAGAAGCGGCGCTTGAAAAAGTGGCAAATGAAGGCTATGATCCGGAATACGGAGCACGCCCTCTACGCCGAGCTCTTCAAAAACACGTGGAAGACCGCTTGTCTGAAGAATTGTTGAAAGGTACAGCACTCGCTGGCCAGCACATTGTGTTTGATGTAGAAGATGGAGAATTTATTGTCCGCACTGGCCAAGCTGCTGTAGAATTGCAGAAAAAGTAAGTGAGGGCGTTCCGCTCGCCGGAGATTCGGCGAGCGGTTTTTTTATTGAAATGAGGAGGTACCTATGGCTAAAAAGAAAACGAAATTCATGTGCCAGTCATGCGGTTATGAATCGGCTAAGTGGATGGGGAAATGCCCGGGATGCGGCGGCTGGAATACAATGGTGGAAGAAGTGGAAGTGGCAGCTCCAAAAGGGCCGCGCGGGGCTTTCCAGCATTCGGCATCGGTTGCGCAAAAAGCGACGCCGATCAACTCCATTGAAACGCAGGACGAACCGCGTGTGGAAACAGAACTGGGCGAATTAAACCGCGTGCTTGGCGGCGGTATTGTACCGGGTTCGCTCGTCTTAATCGGAGGAGATCCGGGAATCGGGAAATCGACGCTGTTGCTGCAAGTGTCGGCGATGCTTGCCAATAGCGGCAGCAGGGTCTTGTATATTTCAGGAGAGGAATCGATCCGGCAAACCAAACTGCGTGCGGAGCGGTTGGACGCATCTTCTTCTGAACTGTACATTTATGCAGAAACGAACCTGGAATTGATTCACCATACGATTGAAGAAGTGGCGCCGGATTTTGTCATCATCGACTCGATCCAAACGGTTCATCATCCGGAAGTGACATCGGCTCCGGGGAGCGTCACGCAAGTACGCGAAAGCACAGCGGAACTTATGCGCATTGCAAAAACGAAAAATATCGCGATTTTCCTCGTAGGGCACGTAACGAAAGAAGGGCAAATTGCCGGGCCGCGGATTTTGGAGCATATGGTAGATACGGTGTTGTATTTTGAAGGCGAACGCCACCATACGTACCGGATTTTGCGCAGCGTTAAAAATCGCTTCGGTTCGACCAATGAAATTGCCATTTTTGAAATGCTGCAAAGCGGTTTGAAAGAAGTGCTGAATCCATCGGAACTTTTCTTGCAGGAGCGTTCGAGCGGTGCGGCCGGTTCAACGGTAGTGGCATCGATGGAAGGCACACGCCCGATACTTGTCGAAATCCAAGCGCTTGTGACGCCATCAAGCTTTAACTATCCAAAGCGGATGGCGACGGGAATTGACCAAAACCGGGTGTCGCTGTTAATGGCGGTACTGGAAAAACGCGTCGGCATGATGCTGCAAGCGCAAGATGCCTACATCAAAGTGGCTGGCGGCGTAAAGCTGGACGAGCCAGCGATTGATTTGGCAGTGCTTGCGAGCATTGTCTCGAGTTTCCGTGATAAAGCGCCGAATGTATACGACTGCATCATCGGCGAAGTGGGGCTGACCGGCGAAATCCGCCGTGTTTCCCGAATTGAGCAGCGCGTCCAAGAAGCGGCGAAACTTGGCTTTAAGCGAGTGATCGTGCCTGCATCTAATTTAGGCGGTTGGGATTATCCAGAAGGCATTCGAGTAGTCGGCGTCGAAAGTGTTAACGACGCCTTAAAAGAAATTTTTCCACAGTAAGGAGGCGATTGTGCCTCCTTTTTCTATTGTTCAGGCTCCAATAAGGGTCATCAAAGCGTTTCTTGTATAAACCGTGTATAATTAAAATAAAGGAGGTGGACTACATGTTAAGGAGAATTATCCAGATTTTATTTTTGCTGATTGGTGCTACTGTCGGAATTATATTTTTGCCTTATGTTTTTGAACTCATTCCTTTTCTTGACAGCCCTTGGGTCAATAATGCGATAGTGGAAGCTTTAGTAGGAGCCGTTATTTTCTTCTTCTTGTCGCTATTGTTTACGGATTCAATCATCAAGTTTATGAAGTGGATGGAAGAAAAATTGCTTCATGCCCCGACTCCCGATTTGTTGTTCGGTACGGTGGGAATGATTTTGGGACTAGTGGTGGCATTTTTGATCGGTTTTGCACTCAGCACGATCGACATTCCGCTCGTTGCAACGGCAGCTCCAATTGTGTTGTCCGTGGTGCTCGGTTATTTAGGTTTCCAAGTCGGGTTCCAGAAGCGGGAAGAAATGATTGCCATGCTGACGCCGCCGCGGTTGGGTGCTTCGAAAAAAGCCGAAGTCGAAGTGGAAGAACCGGCGCTAAAAGTCGCATACAAGCTGCTTGATACAAGCGTCATCATTGATGGCCGCATTGCCGATATTTCAGCGACCGGCTTCATGGAAGGGACATTTGTCGTTCCACAATTCGTGTTGTCGGAGCTGCAGCATATTGCAGACTCTTCCGATACGTTAAAGCGCACGCGCGGACGCCGTGGCTTGGATATTTTAAAACGCCTGCAAAGCGAACGCGAAGGGGCGATCATGATCACCGAAGAAAGTTTTGATGAAGTCAGCGAAGTGGATTTGAAGCTGATGCGCGCCGCGAAGAAAATGGGCGGCCAAGTCGTAACGAACGATTTCAATTTGAATAAAGTCTGTGAACTGCATAATGTGCCCGTATTGAACATCAACGATTTGGCGAATGCAGTAAAGCCGGTCGTGATTCCAGGAGAAGATATGCATGTCGTGGTTATCAAAGACGGCAAAGAGCAAAACCAAGGAGTCGCTTATTTGGATGACGGCACGATGATTGTCATTGAAGACGGCAAAGGGTATATTGGCCAAGCTATCGATGTTACGGTCACGAGCGTCTTGCAGACTTCGGCAGGGCGGATGATTTTCGCCAAGCCGAGAGACGGGCGCCCGGCCACAATGAATGGATAAAGGATGTCGCACATGAACTATACAGTCGTCTTGCCTGCTGCAGGAAGCGGGAAACGGATGAAAGCGAATAAAAACAAACTGTTATTGGAGCTTTTTGATAAGCCGATTTTTCTTCATACCCTTGAAGTGTTCCAGAGAGATCCGAATTGCGAGGCCATTTGGCTCGCCGTGAAATCAGAGGAACGCCCGGTGATCGAAGGCTATGTTAAGAAGCACGGCATTACGAAAGTCCAAGGCTATGCAGAAGGCGGAATCGAGCGGCAAGACAGTGTGAGAGCTTGTCTTGAAGCCATTCCGCCTTGCGACGTTGTGCTCGTACATGACGCCGCGAGGCCATTTATTGCCCGCAGCGTAATAGCGCGCCTTGTGCAAACAGCTAAAACGGACGGGGCAGCGATTGCTGGAGTGCCGGTAAAAGACACCATCAAAAAAGCGGCTCATGGCGTTATTTCCGAAACAGTCGACCGCGAACAATTGTGGATGATCCAAACCCCGCAAGCGTTTCAGTACGAATTGATTTTGAATGCAGCAAGAAAAGCAAAAGAAGACGGGTTTCTTGGCACTGACGAGGCAATGCTCGTGGAGCGTTTGAATCACCCCGTCCAAATTGTCGAGAGCACGTATGAGAATGTAAAAATGACCACACCGGACGACTTGATTTATGGCCAAGCCATTTTGGAAAGCCGGAAACAGGAGGAACAGCAATGATGCGAATTGGACAAGGATACGATGTGCATGAATTAGTGGAAGGGCGGCCGTTTATTTTAGGCGGCATTGAGATTCCGCATGACCGGGGACTGCTTGGGCATTCGGATGCGGATGTGTTGCTTCATACTATCACCGATGCGGCGCTTGGCGCGATTGGCGGAGGGGACATCGGCAAGCATTTTCCGGATACCGATCCGGAATTCAAAGATGCAGACTCGAAAAAACTGCTGACGCATATTTGGCAAATTGTCAAAGAAGCGGGCTATGAACTTGGCAATGTGGATTGCACCGTGATTGCGCAAAAGCCGAAACTTGCTTCTTACATTGAACAAATGCGCGAATCGATCGCAGGACTTTTAGAAGCGGATGTGTCGCAAGTAAACGTTAAAGCGACCACTTCGGAAAAACTAGGGTTTACGGGACGCGAAGAAGGCATTGCTGCGCTTGCTGTAATTTTATTGGTGAAATCGTCCGCTTCCGCTTGACGGGCGAGAGTGATAGAATAGCAAAAGGATAACGGTATTTACTAGGAGGAAATGATATGACACAAGAAGTACGCGTACGCTATGCGCCGAGCCCGACTGGACATTTACATATCGGCGGAGCCCGAACAGCGCTATTTAATTATTTATTCGCCCGCCACAACAACGGGAAATTTATCGTCCGGATCGAAGACACAGACATTGAACGCAATATTGAAGCCGGCGAATTGTCGCAGCTCAACAACTTGAAGTGGCTTGGCATCGAGTATGATGAATCTGTTGATATCGGCGGCGATTACGGCCCGTACCGCCAAATGGAGCGTTTAGACATTTACAGCGGCTATGCGCAGGAAATGCTGGAGCAAGGCTCGGCTTATAAATGTTTCTGCACGCCGGAGAAATTAGAAGCGGAACGCGATGCGCAAAAAGCATCGGGTATCGCCGCTCCTCAATACAGCGGAACGTGCCGCAATTTGACGGCTGAAGAAGTTGCGGAAAAAGAAGCGGCTGGCATGCCGTATACAATCCGCATGAAAGTGCCGGCTGACGTAACGTACAAGTTTGAAGACTTGGTGCGCGGTCCGGTTTCATTTGAATCAAAAGATGTCGGCGACTGGGTATTGGTGAAAACAAACGGCATTCCGACGTACAACTTTGCTGTTGTCATCGATGACCACCTGATGGAAATTTCCCACGTATTCCGCGGGGAAGAGCATTTGTCGAACACCCCGAAACAGCAAATGGTCTTTGATGCATTTGGCTGGAGCTATCCTACTTATGGCCACATGACGCTGATTATTAACGAAGACCGCAAAAAATTATCAAAACGAGATGAATCGATTCTTCAATTCATCTCCCAATACAAAGACCTGGGCTATATTCCGGAAGCGCTATTCAATTTCTTTGCGCTGTTAGGCTGGTCGCCGGAAGGGGAAGAGGAGATCTTCTCGAAAGAAGAATTGATCCGTATTTTTGACGTCAATCGCCTGTCGAAATCGCCGTCGATGTTCGATAAGCAAAAATTGACGTGGATGAACAATCAATACATCAAGCAAATGCCACTGGACGAAGTGGTAGAACTGGCGCTTCCTCATTTGCAACAAGCAGGGAAATTGCCGGAAACTTTGACCGAAGAACAAGCTGTATGGGCGGAAAAATTGATCGCTTTGTACCACGACCAAATGAGCTTCGGTGCGGAAATCACCGAGCTGTCTGATTTGTTCTTTGCCGATGACCTTGCTTACGGCGAAGCGGAGCAAGAAGTGCTTGCAGGCGAACAAGTGCCGGAAGTGATGGCTTCGTTTAAAGAGCAGCTTGAAGCGCTTGAAGCTTTTGAGCCGGCTGCCATTAAAGCTGCCATCAAAGCTGTCCAAAAAGCGACGGGACATAAAGGCAAGAACTTGTTCATGCCGATACGTGTCGTGACAACGGGCCAAACACACGGACCGGAACTGCCGGATTCAATTGCCTTGTTAGGGAAAGAAAAGACGATTGCACGTGTAGCGGGATTCGCGAAGGCGTAAGATTGACTTATAAAATGAAACGTGTAGAATAAAATTTACCATTACGAAATCGTTGACGAGAAGAAGTACATCCAGCAAGCTCCAAAGAGAGGATCTTCACCGGCTGAAAAGGATCCGGGCCGCTGCTGAATGGAAATGCCTCTCTGAGTGCTGAGTCGAATCAAGTAGACCAGACGTATTGCCTGCGTTAAAGGCGTTCGAGAGAAAAGGGAGCACTACGCCTTTTAATCAGAGTGGAACCGCGCAACTATGCGTCTCTGTCATTAACGTGACAGGGGCGCTTTTTATTTTGCAGCAGAAAGGAGTTGGAAAGTGTGTGGAAATTTCTAAAGGATGACGTCGACGTCATTTTTGAACAAGACCCGGCAGCGCGCAGCTATATCGAAGTCGTATTGACATATTCCGGATTGCATGCCATTTGGGCGCACCGCCTGGCGCATTTCTTTTTTAAGAAAAACCTGTTCTTTATAGCACGGGTCATTTCGCAAATCAGCCGCTTTTTTACCGGCATCGAGATTCATCCGGGAGCAGTGATCGGCCGCCGGTTTTTTATTGACCACGGCATGGGAGTAGTCATCGGAGAGACGTGTGAAATCGGCAACAACGTCACGTTGTACCAAGGCGTCACGCTTGGCGGCACCGGCAAAGAAAAAGGCAAACGCCATCCGACGCTTGAAGACAATGTTTTGGTTGCGACCGGAGCGAAAGTATTAGGGTCGATTACGGTCGGCGCCAATTCCAAAGTTGGTGCGGGATCGGTGGTTTTGAAAAACGTGCCGGCCAACTCGACAGTGGTTGGAATTCCAGGAAAAGTGGTCATTCAAAACGGGGTCCGAGTGAAGCCGGATTTGAACCACCAAGACATGCCGGATCCGATGATGGATAAAGTGGAAGCAATGGAATTAAAGCTAGCTGACTTGCAACGGGAAATTGATAGATTGAAAAAAGTGAAACAGGAAGAAGGGAATCGGCCATGAGCATTCAAGTGTTTAATTCGCTATCACGCCAAAAAGAACCATTTGTACCATTAGAAGAAGGAAAAATCAAAATGTATGTGTGCGGTCCGACCGTTTACAACTACATTCATATCGGCAATGCCCGTCCGGTCATCGTCTATGATACAGTGCGCCGCTATTTTGAATACCGCGGCTATGACGTAACGTTTGTGTCGAATTTTACGGATGTGGACGATAAATTGATCAAAGCGGCAAATGAACTCGGTGAAGAAGTGCCACAAATTGCCGAGCGGTTTATCCAAGCGTATTTTGAAGATACGAAAGCGCTTGGCTGCGAAGAAGCGGATGTCCATCCGCGGGTAATGGACCATATGCCGCAAATCATCGACTTTATCGAGGCATTGGTCGAAAAAGGCTTTGCCTATGAATCGCAAGGAGACGTCTACTACCGGACGCGCAAGTTTGAAGGCTACGGCAAATTGTCACACCAATCGGTCGATGAATTGAAAATTGGCGCACGCATTGAAACCGGCGACAAAAAAGAAGACGAGCTGGACTTTGCCTTGTGGAAAGCGGCAAAACCGGGCGAGATTTTCTGGGAAAGCCCATGGGGCAAAGGGCGTCCGGGCTGGCATATCGAATGCTCGGTCATGGCGCGCGAGCATTTGGGCGACACAATTGATATCCACGCCGGCGGGCAGGATTTGACGTTCCCTCATCACGAAAACGAAATTGCGCAATCCGAAGCGATGACAGGCAAAACTTTTGCGCGCTATTGGATGCATAATGGGTATATAAATATTGATAACGAAAAAATGTCGAAGTCGTTAAACAACTTTGTGTTGGTCAACGACATTTTAAAAGAGCTCGATCCTCAAGTGCTGCGGTTCTTCATGCTGTCGGTTCATTACCGTCATCCGATTAACTATTCGCGGAGCTTGGTGGAAGACGCAGCGGCAGGCTTGGAGCGTTTGCGGACAGCCTATACGAATTTGAAGCACCGCTTGGAAACATCTGCCGATCTTGGCGACCATTCGGATATTTGGCTTGCGAAAATCGATGGCATCAAAAATGAATTTATTGAAACGATGGACGACGATTTCAATACAGCAAACGGCATTTCAAAAGTGTTTGACCTTTCACGCTTGTCGAATACGTATTTGCTCGAAAAGCAAACGTCGGCTGAAGTGCTGCAAGCATTTATTCAAACGTTTGATGAACTGGTGAGCATTTTGGGCGTGCCGTTCAAACAAGACGAAGAACTGCTGGATGCCGAAGTGGAAGCTTTGCTTGAAGAACGCATCGAAGCGCGCAAAAACCGGGACTTTGCGAGAGCGGACGAAATCCGTGATTTATTCAAAGAGAAAAACATCATTTTGGAAGACACCGCACAAGGCACGCGTTGGAAGAGGGGGTAAGCAAGGTGAACGTTTTACGAAACCGGGACGTTGACCAGCTGAATGCGCTGGCCCTCGCCTATATGGGAGATGCGGTATACGAACGGGCAGTCCGTGAGCACTTGCTGCGCTCGGGCCATGTCAAACCGAATTTATTGCACCGCCAATCCACCACGTTCGTTTCTGCGAAAGCGCAAGCGATGGTGCTGAAGCGGCTGACGGAAGAAGGATTTTTAACCGAAGAAGAACTGGCCATCATGAGAAGAGGCCGCAACGCGAAATCAGGATCGGTGCCGAAAAACACCGATGTCCAAACGTACAATTTCAGTACGGCGTTCGAAGCGGTGCTCGGCTGGCTGTATTTAAAAGAACAGCAAGAGCGGCTGGACCAAATCGTGTCCTATGCCATTAATATTGTCGAAGAACTGAAAGGAGTGATCAAATGACTGAGGAACTGACACCGGAAATCATTGGCGGCAAAAACCCAGTGCTTGAAGCGCTGAGGGCCGAACGGGATATCAATAAAATCTGGATTGCAGAAGGCGTCCAGAAAAAAGGCATTGCGGAACTTTTGCAATTGGCGAAAGACCGAGGCGTGCTCGTGCAATTTGTGCCGAAGAAAAAAATCGATGGTTTGACCGACTCGAACCACCAAGGAATTGCGGCAGCGGTCGCTGCTTATAATTACGCCGAATTGAATGATTTGTTTGAACGGGCGGCATCTCGTTCGGAAGATCCGTTCTTTTTGATTTTGGATGAACTGGAAGACCCGCATAACCTTGGATCGATCATGAGAACCGCGGATGCCATCGGCGCCCACGGGTTGATTATTCCGAAGCGCCGGGCAGTCGGTTTGACGGCAGTAGTCGCAAAGTCTTCAACAGGAGCGATTGAACACATTCCGGTTGTCCGGGTGACAAATTTATCCCAAACTTTGGACGAATTAAAAAAACGCGGTGTGTGGATTGCGGGAACCGATGCTAAAGAGTCGGTGGATTATCGGCAGATGGACGCCGCTTTGCCGCTTGCCATTATTATTGGCAGTGAAGGAAAAGGCATGAGCCGCGTGCTGCGGGATAAATGCGATTTTCTTTACCAATTGCCGATGGTCGGCCACGTTACTTCGCTTAACGCTTCAGTAGCTGCTAGTTTGTTGATGTACGAAGTTTATAGAAAACGCAATCCGCTCGGTTGATGCCATGGACATTCTGCTGGTTGATGGCTACAACATCATTGGTGATTGGCTGGAGCTAAAAGAATTGAAGAAGGATAAATTAGCGGATGCGAGAGACCGTTTGATCGAACGGATGGCGGAGTATCGGAGTTATAAGGGCTGGCGCGTCATCATTGTGTTTGATGCGCACCTGGTCCCGGGAATCGAAGCAAAAAACAAGCATCATGACGTGGAAATCATTTATACGCGTGAAAGTGAAACAGCGGATGAGCGGATTGAAAAGCTGGCAACCAGTTTAAAGACGCGCCGCGACCAAATCTATGTTGCAACTTCTGATTCAACGGAACAATCGGTTATTTTTGCAAAAGGCGCACTTCGCATTTCAGCGCGCGAACTGGAGATTGAAATGGAAGATATTCAGAAGAAAATCACCAAACGCGTGAAGGAAATTCAAGAGCAGCGAGCATCATCAAAAATCCCTTTAACCGAAGAAATTGAAGAAATTTTCGAAAAATGGCGGCGAGGGAAGAAATGAACGGTTGACGCTTAAAATTTTCATCCTGTATACTGATGTTTAAGAGGCTCGCGCAACCGGAGGGATACCCGTGGGAAATCATGAGCAAGTTCAACCCCAACGTTTTACGGAAATGACAGATGAAGAACTTGTCCAACTGGTCCACAGCGGAAACACTGAAGCCTTGGATTTTTTAATCACGAAGTTTCGGCATTTTGTTCGCATGAAAGCCCGTTCGTATTTCTTGATTGGCGCCGATAAAGAAGACATCATCCAAGAAGGCATGATCGGTTTGTACAAAGCCATCCGTGATTTTAAAAGCGATAAGCTCTCTTCTTTTCGGGCATTTGCCGAATTGTGCATCATCCGGCAAATCATCACGGCCATTAAAACGGCCACCAGACAAAAGCACATTCCGTTAAATTCGTACGTCTCGCTCGACAAGCCGATTTACGACGAGGAATCGGACCGCACGTTAATGGACGTGTTGACCGGCAATGGAGTGGATGACCCGGAAGAATTGATGATCAATAATGAAGAGTTTCTGTATATGGAAGAAAAAATGGGAGAAGTCCTGAGTGATTTTGAACGCGAAGTATTAACCTTGTATTTAGATGGCCAGTCTTACCTGGAAATATCCGGAAAATTGGGCCGCCATGTCAAATCCATTGACAATGCGCTGCAGCGGGTCAAGCGGAAATTGGAGCGGCACCTGCAAACCAATGAGAGCGGAACCTCTTGAGGGGGTTATTGACAGCTTAGTTTGAAGGTGATAACCTTGAAAAAGCTGCAAACTCGAATAGGGTGAGGAAAATGGCTAAAAAAATCGTTTTAAGCTGCTCGAAATGTGCATCCCGCAATTATACGGTTCCTGCGAAAGCGGATCCTAGCACCCGTTTGGAACTCAAAAAATTCTGTGCTCGCTGCAATGAGCATACCGTGCATAAACAGACGATATGAATTTTACTTGAATGCCGGACGATATAGAGTGATTTTGAAATTCGGAGGTTTTTTAAACAATGGGTAACATTGGTGGTTTCTTCAGTAACGTTCTATCAGAAATGAGAAAAGTCAGCTGGCCAAAACGCAAAGAATTGACACGTTACACGATCGTTGTTCTATCAACATGTATTTTTATGGCACTCTTTTTCGCATTGATCGATACAGGCATTTCGGAATTGGTCCGCTGGTTCTTAGCTCTTTAATGCCGTCAACAAGAATAACGCATAAAAAATAGCCCGTCATTCTAAACGAACGGGTTTTTTCATTTGGAAAAAAGGAGGGATGGACGCTTAGTCCGCTCGATTATGGAAAAAAATTGGTATGTAGTCCACACGTATTCCGGATACGAGAACAAAGTGAAAGCAAACCTGGAAAAACGTGTTGAAACAATGGGTATGGAAGATCTTATCTTCCGCGTCATCATTCCTGAAGAACAGGAAACGGATTTTAAAGACGGCAAAAAACGCACAGTCATGCGCAAAACCTTCCCAGGATATGTCTTGGTCGAATTGATCATGACCGATGAATCTTGGTATGTAGTGCGCAACACTCCAGGCGTTACCGGCTTTATCGGTTCATCAGGCGGCGGCGCCAAACCGACTCCGCTATTGGATGAGGAAGTTGAGTTTATTTTGAAGCAAATGGGCATGGCTGGGCGCAAGCTCGACATCGATTTTGCTGTCAGCGACACGGTAGAGGTTATGGAAGGGCCGTTTGCGAACTTCCAAGGGAAAGTGGAAGAAATCGACGAAACAAAAGGCAAAGTCAAAGTGTCGATCGACATCTTTGGCCGGGAAACGAAAATGGAATTGGATTTCGAGCAAGTTCAAAAAGTATAACGACAAAATTTGCTCGGCGGGAGCTTTATTTCTGCAGAGTAAAGTTGACCTGATCGGGAACTTGATCTTCCATTTTAGAAGAAGGATAAAAACCGCTTGCTATTCTGTTTCATCAGTGGTATTATTTCATAGGTCAGACTGTCAGAGTACCATCTGTACATTTTAACTAATTCTATCAATAAGGTTGATAGACTGATATTTGAGTGGGAGGGGAAACCCTATTACCACATCACGGACTTAAGGAGGTGTGTTTCGTGGCTAAAAAAGTTATTAAAGTTGTAAAATTGCAGATTCCTGCAGCAAAAGCAAACCCAGCGCCACCAGTTGGTCCAGCATTGGGTCAAGCAGGTGTTAACATCATGGGCTTTTGTAAAGAGTTCAACGCACGTACTGCAGAACAAGCAGGACTTATTATTCCGGTTGAGATTTCGGTATTTGAAGACCGTTCATTTACATTCATTACGAAAACTCCACCCGCTGCTGTTCTTTTGAAAAAGGCAGCTGGTATTGAGTCAGGTTCAGGTGAACCAAACCGCAATAAAGTAGCGACTGTGAAACGCGATCAAGTTCGCGAAATCGCAGAAACTAAAATGCCAGATCTAAATGCTGCTTCAGTTGAAGCTGCAATGTTGATGGTTGAAGGTACTGCTCGCAGCATGGGCATTACAATCGAAGACTAATTAGTAGTTGTTTTTGGATGGGTTGCGCAGTTCATAACGAGCCGCGCAGCCTTTAATCGTGGGAGGTTAATACCGTTAGACCACAACAAGGAGGACGTTTATAATGGCTAAATCAGGCAAAAAGCTGCAAGAAGCAGCAAAACTTATCGACCGTACAAAACTTTACAACGCTACAGAAGCGATCGAACTTGCGAAAAAAGCTAGCACAGTTAACTTTGACGCAACAGTAGAAGTGGCTTTCCGTCTTGGAATCGATACACGTAAGAACGACCAGCAAATCCGTGGAGCAGTAGTGCTTCCAAACGGTACTGGTAAAACTCAAAGCGTATTGGTTTTCGCTAAAGGCGAAAAACTTAAAGAAGCTGAAGCTGCGGGCGCTGACTTTGTCGGCGATGCTGAATACATCCAAAAAATCCAACAAGGATGGTTTGACTTCGACGTGATCGTAGCAACTCCTGACATGATGGGTGAAGTTGGTAAACTTGGACGCGTTTTAGGGCCAAAAGGCTTAATGCCGAACCCGAAAACAGGCACAGTTACATTTGATGTAACTAAAGCTGTTCAAGAAATCAAAGCTGGTAAAGTAGAATACCGCGCTGACAAAACAGGTATCATCCACGCGCCAATCGGAAAAGTTTCTTTCGATGACAGCAAACTGGCTGAAAACTTAGCGGCAATTTTCGATGTAGTTCAAAAAGCGAAGCCATCGGCAGCTAAAGGAACTTACATGAAATCATTGAACGTTACAACTACAATGGGTCCGGCTGTAAAAGTGGACACTAACACTGTAATCGCTAAATAATTTCACTATTGACATCCATTTTCTTCTTTGCTACAATAGCGGAGTTGTGAAATACCCATTTGTACCGCAGACAGCAGGGGCGCTAGCCGCTTAAATCTTATCCCTGCCGAGGACATGATAAATTCAGGTAACATCTTTTGATGCTGACTTTATGCCTCTGTGTCTGCTAGCAGACACAGAGGCTTTTCTTATTCTTAAGGCGGTATAAGTGAACAAATCTACAGGAGGTGCCAAAATGAGCAAAGCAGTTGAAACGAAAAAAGTTGTTGTACAAACGATCGCCGATAAATTCGGTTCTGCAGCTTCGGTTGTAGTTGTTGATTACCGCGGATTGAATGTTGCACAACTTACAGAACTTCGCAAACAGCTTCGTGAAGCAGGCGTTGAGTTTAAAGTATACAAAAACTCAATGACTCGCCGTGCGACAGAAATGCATGGACTTGAAGCGATCAACGAACACTTTGTAGGTCCAAACGCAATTGCATTTTCAAACGAAGATGTAGTAGCGCCAGCGAGAATCATCAACGATTTCGCTAAAAAGAACGAAGCGCTTGAAATTAAAGCGGGTATTATCGAAGGCACGATTGCATCAGCAGACCAAGTAAAAGCGTTGGCAGAACTTCCGTCACGCGAAGGCTTGCTTTCTATGCTACTCAGCGTACTTCAAGCTCCAGTCCGCAACTTTGCTGCTATTACAAAAGCAGTTGCAGATTCGAAAGAAGAACAAGGCGCTTAATCAGTTAATCGCCTAAGCTTTACAAAAAAATCACCTATCATAGGAGGAAATTATAATGACACAAGAACAAATCTTGGACGCAATCAAAGAAATGACAGTTCTTCAACTTAACGACCTAGTAAAAGCAATCGAAGAAGAGTTCGGCGTAACTGCTGCTGCTCCAGTTGCTGCAGCTGCTGCTGGCGGTGCTGTTGCTGAAGAGCAAACAGAATTCGAAGTAATCTTGACATCTGCTGGAGATCAAAAAATCAAAGTAATCAAAGTGGTACGCGAAATCACTGGTCTTGGCTTGAAAGAAGCAAAAGGTCTAGTTGACGAAGCTCCTAAATCACTTAAAGATGGCGTTACTAAAGAAGAAGCAGAAGAAATCAAAGGCAAACTTGAAGAAGTTGGCGCTGGAGTAGAAGTTAAGTAATTCCAGAATTGATAAAAGGCAGAAAAGCTCGTCAGTAATTTACCGACGGGCTTTTTGTTCTTTTTAAATTCATTTAGGAAAACCATCATGGTCAAAATGGATTAATGTAAGGGGGCCTTCATATGTCGCAACATTACTATTCCAAAAATCCTCAAACAACAAGCAATCCTCGAGAGTGGTCTTATACGTTGCGAGGCGAGAAGTTCCATTTCCAAACAGACACAGGCGTTTTCAGCAAAAGTGAAGTGGATTTTGGATCGCGTCTTTTGATTGAAGCTTATGAAGATGCAGAAATAGATGGGCCTGTATTGGATGTTGGATGTGGTTATGGACCGATCGGAATGGCGATCGCAAAAGCATTTCCTCAAAAAGAAGTCCATATGGTGGATGTAAATACACGCGCAATTGAATTGGCAAAAAAAAATGCAGAAAAAAACGGCATTCAAAACGTCCTGGTTTATGAAAGCGATGGACTGGCGTCTGTAGGAACCATGAATTTTTCGGCCATCGTTACCAATCCTCCGATTCGAGCAGGGAAAGACACCGTTTTTCGTTTTTACGAAGAGGCTTATGAAAAATTGGCTGCAGGTGGATCGATGTGGGTAGTGATTCAGAAAAAGCAAGGGGCTCCTTCAACTCAGGAGAAATTGGAAAAACTTTTCGGGGAAGTGCGGGTAGCTGACAAGAAAAAGGGTTACTTTATTTTTCAGGCCAGAAAAGTTTGACTTGACAAAACGGCTATGATATTATAATAAAATGCAAAATTTATTATTTTGAGGTCGTTTGCCCTTTTTCGGGCATGGCATAGCGGCAGTATGAATCACGTGTTAACCGAAAATGAGCTAACTTTAGTCTCGTTTTCTTTTTGTCTTTTCGATATCATACACTATTTAGTGGAAATCGCAAAGACCTATAATCGTTTTATTGAGGGGTGAATAAGTTGGCAGGTCAACTAGTTCAGTACGGTCAGCATCGTCAACGCAGAAGTTTTTCGAGAATCAGTGAAGTACTGGATCTTCCGAACTTGATTGAAATTCAATCATCGTCTTATGAGTGGTTCCTTGAAGAAGGGCTGCGTGAAATGTTCCGGGATATCTCGCCGATTGAGGATTTCACAGGAAATCTCTCGCTCGAGTTTGTTGATTACAGTCTCGCAGAACCAAAATATCCAGTCGATGAGTCGAAGGAACGAGATGTAACTTACGCGGCTCCGCTTCGCGTGAAAGTGCGTCTTCATAACAAAGAAACGGACGAAGTAAAGGAACAAGACGTCTTTATGGGAGATTTCCCGCTAATGACGGAAACCGGAACTTTTGTGATCAATGGTGCGGAACGCGTTATCGTTTCTCAATTGGTCCGTTCGCCAAGTGTTTATTTCCATGACAAAACAGACAAGAACGGTAAAAAAGGGTTTGGCGCTACAGTCATTCCGAACCGTGGAGCATGGCTTGAATATGAAACAGACGCTAAAGACGTCGTGTATGTCAGAATTGATCGCACGCGTAAATTGCCTGTAACTGTTCTTTTGCGGGCTCTTGGTTTTGGATCCGATCAAGAAATCATCGATTTGCTTGGTGATAACGAATTCCTTCAAAACACACTTGAAAAAGACAACACAGAAAGCACTGAAAAAGCGCTTCTGGAAATTTACGAGCGCTTGCGCCCGGGCGAGCCGCCAACAGTTGAAAGCGCAAAAAGCTTGTTGTACTCGCGTTTCTTCGACCCAAAACGCTATGATTTAGCAAATGTCGGCCGCTATAAAATGAACAAAAAACTTCATATTAAAAACCGTCTATTCAATCAAACCATCGCTGAAACTTTGGTTGACCCTGAAACAGGCGAGATTTTGGTGGAAGCTGGCACGTTGATCGATCGCCGCGTCTTGGACCGTTTGATCCCGAATTTGGAAAGTGGAGTTGGTTTCCACACAGTGAATCCGGTAAACGGCGTTCTAGAAGATGAAGTTACACTGCAATCGGTTAAAATCTTTGCTCCAAATGATGAAAACCAAAAAGAAATCACTGTCATCAGCAACGCTTATGTGGAAGACAAGATCAAACATGTAACGCCAGCTGACATCATTGCATCTATTAGTTACTTCTTTAACCTGCTTTACGGTGTTGGAAACACGGATGATATCGATCATCTTGGTAACCGCCGCCTTCGTTCAGTAGGGGAGCTTTTGCAAAACCAATTCCGCATCGGACTATCCCGTATGGAACGCGTAGTGCGTGAGCGTATGTCGATCAACGACACACAAGCAATCGTGCCGCAGCAATTGATCAATATCCGTCCGGTTATTGCATCGATTAAAGAGTTTTTCGGCAGTTCGCAGCTTTCTCAGTTTATGGACCAAACAAATCCATTGGCTGAATTGACGCATAAACGCCGTCTATCGGCGCTTGGACCCGGTGGTTTGACGCGTGAGCGCGCAGGATTTGAAGTGCGTGACGTTCACTATTCCCACTATGGCCGCATGTGTCCGATTGAAACGCCTGAGGGCCCGAACATCGGTTTGATCAACACACTTTCCACTTTTGCGAAAGTGAATAAATTCGGTTTTATTGAAACACCGTATCGTCGCGTGGATCCTGAAACCGGCATTGTAACAGAGCACATCGATTATTTAACTGCTGATGAAGAAGACAACTATGTAGTCGCTCAAGCCAACTCGAAATTGAATCCAGATGGTTCATTTGTTGAAGAGGAAGTTGTTGCACGTTTCCGCGGGGAAAACACCGTTTATAAACGCGGCAGCATTGACTATATGGACGTTTCTCCTAAGCAAGTTGTATCAGTAGCGACAGCGTGTATTCCGTTCCTTGAAAACGATGACTCCAACCGGGCATTGATGGGTGCGAACATGCAGCGTCAAGCTGTTCCGTTGTTAAATCCTGAAGCGCCTTTCGTAGGTACAGGAATGGAGCATCTTGCAGCGCGCGATTCAGGTGCAGCGGTAATCGCTAAATTTGAAGGAATCGTGGAATCAGTAGAAGCTAAAGAAATCAAGGTTCGCCGCATTGAAGAAATCGACGGCCAAGAAGTCAAAGGCGATGTGACCACATATAGATTGCAAAAATTTGTCCGTTCTAACCAAGGAACCAGCTATAACCAACGCCCAATTGTAAAAGTTGGCGACCGTGTGTCAAAACGCGATATTTTAGCAGATGGACCTTCAATGGAACGCGGCGAAATGGCGCTAGGCCGTAACGTATTGGTTGCGTTCATGACTTGGGACGGCTTCAACTATGAAGATGCGATCATCATGAGTGAACGTTTGGTTAAAGACGATGTTTATACATCTGTCCATATCGAAGAATATGAATCAGACTCGCGCGATACAAAACTTGGGCCAGAAGAAATTACACGCGACATCCCGAATGTCGGTGAAGATGCGCTTCGCAACTTGGACGACCGCGGAATTATCCGGGTCGGAGCAGAAGTGAAAGATGGTGACATCCTAGTTGGTAAAGTTACTCCTAAAGGGGTTACGGAACTGACAGCGGAAGAACGTCTATTGCATGCTATTTTCGGTGAAAAAGCACGTGAAGTCCGCGATACTTCACTACGAGTGCCTCACGGCGCCGGCGGTATCGTGCTTGATGTGAAAATTTTCAACCGTGAAGACGGCGATGAGCTGCCGCCTGGTGTAAACCAATTGGTGCGCGCTTATATCGTTCAAAAACGTAAAATCCAAGTCGGCGATAAAATGGCCGGCCGCCACGGTAACAAAGGTGTTATTTCGCGCATTCTACCAGAAGAAGATATGCCGTTTATGCCGGATGGAACTCCGGTTGATATCATGCTTAACCCGCTTGGTGTACCATCACGGATGAATATCGGGCAAGTTTTGGAATTACACTTAGGCATGGCTGCCCGTTCACTTGGCATTCATATGGCTTCGTCTGTATTTGATGGCGCCAATGAAGAAGATGTTTGGGAAACAATGGAAGAAGCGGGGATGTCTCGCGACGGGAAAACCGTTCTTTATGACGGACGTTCTGGTGAAGCATTTGATAACCGCGTGTCGGTAGGAATCATGTACATGATCAAACTTGCGCACATGGTTGACGATAAGCTGCATGCTCGTTCAACGGGTCCTTATTCATTGGTTACTCAACAGCCTCTTGGCGGTAAAGCTCAATTTGGTGGACAGCGCTTTGGTGAAATGGAAGTATGGGCACTTGAAGCATATGGTGCCGCTCATACACTTCAAGAAATCTTAACGGTTAAATCGGATGATGTCGTCGGACGCGTGAAGACGTATGAAGCGATTGTCAAAGGCGAAAGTGTACCGGAACCTAGTGTGCCGGAATCATTTAAAGTATTGATCAAAGAACTTCAAAGTTTAGGTATGGATGTTAAGATGTTGACGATTGATGATGAAGAAATTGAATTGCGTGATTTGGATGAAGAAGAAGATCTTCAACCAGCCGATTCGTTGAACATTTTGCCAATCGCGGACAAAGAAGCTCCTGTTGGAACAATCGATTAATTTTTAGAGGAACCGAACGGTTGACAACAGCCGTTCGGATCCATTCATTGGGTCATAAACGAGGAAGAGCCGTACAGAAACTCGAGACAAAAGGGAGGTAGGCTCCTTGATAGATGTTAACAATTTTGAGTATATGAAAATCGGATTAGCGTCACCCGATAAAATTCGCTCATGGTCTTATGGAGAAGTCAAAAAGCCAGAAACAATTAACTACCGTACATTAAAACCTGAAAAAGATGGTTTGTTCTGTGAACGTATTTTCGGTCCTACAAAAGACTGGGAATGCCATTGCGGAAAATACAAACGCGTTCGTTATAAAGGCGTTGTCTGTGATCGCTGCGGCGTTGAAGTTACACGTTCGAAAGTAAGACGTGAACGCATGGGCCACATTGAACTAGCAGCACCTGTTTCACATATTTGGTATTTCAAAGGAATTCCGAGCCGTATGGGCCTTATCTTAGATATGTCCCCACGCTCACTTGAAGAAGTGATTTATTTTGCTTCTTACGTAGTAATCGATCCTGCCGATACGCCTCTAGAAAAGAAACAGCTTCTTTCTGAAAAAGAATACCGTGCATACCGTGATAAGTTTGGCAAGAAATTCCAAGCTGCAATGGGAGCAGAAGCAATCAAACGACTTCTACAAGAAATCGATCTTGAGCGCGAAACGGATTCGTTGAAAGAAGAACTAAAAACAGCACAAGGCCAGCGCCGCACGCGTGCGATTAAACGCCTTGAGGTAGTAGAATCTTTCCGTAACTCAGGAAACAACCCTGATTGGATGATTTTAGATGTTCTTCCGGTAATTCCGCCGGAGCTTCGCCCAATGGTTCAATTAGACGGTGGCCGTTTTGCGACTTCCGATTTAAACGATCTTTATCGCCGCGTAATCAACCGGAACAACCGTTTGAAGCGCTTGTTGGACCTTGGTGCTCCTAGCATCATCGTTCAAAACGAAAAACGCATGCTTCAAGAAGCTGTAGATGCGTTGATCGACAATGGCCGCCGTGGCCGTCCTGTTACAGGACCTGGTAACCGTCCATTGAAATCTCTTTCTCATATGCTGAAAGGGAAACAAGGACGTTTCCGCCAAAACCTTCTTGGTAAACGAGTTGACTATTCAGGCCGTTCCGTTATCGTTGTTGGACCGAACTTGAAAATGTATCAATGCGGCTTGCCAAAAGGAATGGCGATCGAATTGTTCAAGCCTTTCGTTATGAAAGAATTAGTTGAACGCGGATTGGCTCACAACATTAAGAGCGCTAAACGCAAAATCGAACGTCTTCATTCTGAAGTTTGGGATGTATTAGAAGATGTCATCAAGGAGCATCCGGTTCTTTTGAACCGAGCACCGACTCTTCACAGACTTGGTATTCAGGCATTTGAACCGACACTAGTTGAAGGTAAAGCGATCCGTCTTCATCCGCTTGTATGTACTGCATACAATGCCGATTTCGATGGTGACCAAATGGCTGTTCACGTACCGCTTTCATCTGAAGCACAAGCGGAAGCTCGTCTTTTGATGCTTGCAGCGCAGAATATTTTGAATCCAAAAGACGGAAAACCTGTAGTAACACCATCTCAGGATATGGTTTTAGGAAACTATTACTTAACGCTTGAGCGTCAAGGTGCTACTGGAGAAGGCGCCACTTTCTCTGGACCAGAAGAAGTGATGATCGCTTATCAAACAGGACACGTCCACCTCCATACACGTATTGCTATTTTAGCGGGATCGGTTAAAAACCCGACGTTCACAGAAGAACAAAACAAAATGCTATTGCTGACAACAGTCGGTAAAGTCATTTTCAATGAAATTCTGCCGAAGTCATTCCCGTATATTAACGAACCGACAAACTATAACTTGCAAGTGGAAACGCCAGCGAAATATTTTGTGCCGACGACAACTGATGTCCGCAAGCACATTGAAGAAGCGGAACTTGTAACGCCGTTTAAAAAGAAAATCCTTGGTGAAATCATTGCAGAAGTGTTTACTCGGTTCCATATTACTGAAACGTCGCGCATGCTTGACCGCATGAAGAGCCTTGGATTCAAATACTCGACTCAAGCCGGCATCACGGTGGGTGTTGCGGATATCGTAGTACTACCAGATAAAGGCGAGATCTTGGTCGAAGCTCAAGCAAACGTGGATAAAGTCATGAAACAGTTCCGCCGCGGACTAATTACAGAAGAAGAACGTTATTCACGAGTTATTTCTTATTGGAGCAAAGCGAAAGACATCATCCAAGAAAAATTGATGGCTTCTCTTGATAAAACGAATCCAATTTACATGATGAGTGATTCTGGTGCCCGTGGTAATGCGTCTAACTTTACACAGCTTGCTGGTATGCGCGGATTGATGGCCAACCCGGCTGGACGTATCATTGAACTTCCTATCAAATCTTCATTCCGCGAAGGTTTGACCGTACTCGAATACTTCATCTCGACTCACGGTGCTCGTAAAGGTCTTGCCGATACAGCATTGAAAACGGCTGACTCTGGTTACTTGACTCGTCGTCTAGTGGATGTTGCACAAGATGCAATTGTCCGCGAAACAGATTGTGGCACGGACCGAGGGTTGTTGGTCAGCGCGTTGATGGAAGGAACGGAAGTAATTGAAGAGCTGGACGAGCGTATTGTTGGACGTCATGCGAAGAAAACGATCCGCCATCCGGAAACAAAAGACGTTATTGTAGCGAAAGATGAATTGATCACCCAAGACTTGTCTCGCTTGATTGTAGAAGCGGGAATCAAAGAAGTGACTATTCGTTCAGCGTTTACATGTAATACAAAACACGGCGTTTGTAAGAAATGCTACGGAACGAACTTGGCAACTGGCGACGAAGTTGAAGTGGGCGAAGCAGTAGGTATTATTGCAGCTCAATCAATTGGAGAACCAGGAACTCAGCTTACGATGCGTACATTCCATACAGGAGGCGTTGCAGGAGACGATATTACACAAGGTCTTCCGCGTATCCAAGAAATCTTTGAATCACGTAATCCTAAAGGGCAAGCAGTTATTTCAGAAATTACAGGTACAATTACTGAAATTGATGAAATTCGTGAAGGCTTGAAAGAAATTACAATTCAAGGAGACGTCGAAACCCGCAAATATTTGGCTCCATACAATGCACGCTTAAAAGTGCAAGTAAACGATCCAATCGTGCGCGGAGAAGTAATGACAGACGGTTCAATCGATCCGAAACAATTGCTTCAAGTGAAAGATGTACAAGCTGTTCAAGTGTATTTATTGAAAGAAGTTCAAAAAGTATACCGTATGCAAGGGGTAGAAATCGGCGATAAGCACGTTGAAGTTATGGTTCGTCAAATGTTCCGTAAAGTTCGTGTCATTGAAGCTGGCGATACCGATTTGCTGCCAGGATCACTTTTGGATATTCACCAATTTACAGAAGCGAATGTAAAAGCTGTGTTGGAAGGCAACTTGCCGGCAACCAGCCGCCCGGTTATTCTCGGGATCACAAAAGCTTCGCTTGAAACAGAATCATTCCTATCAGCCGCATCATTCCAAGAAACGACTCGCGTCTTAACAGATGCAGCCATTAAAGGGAAACGTGATGAACTGTTAGGATTGAAAGAAAATGTTATCATCGGTAAACTTGTTCCAGCAGGAACAGGAATGCAGCGTTACCGCCAAATTAAAATTGCGCAAAGTGCTAAACAAGCGCAAACAGAAACTGTAAGTACAGAATCATAATTTCTAATCTTGTAGATTCCGGAAAGTTTACTTAAACTTTCCGGGATTTTTCAAGAATTCAGTTGACACATATAAGCAGGAATGATAACATATTGAGGGTTGATGTTTGACGGTCTGTTGCTATGCAATTTAACATCAAAAAAATTGTCTATTAAAGTAGTTACAGATAAGTAAAACGATCATCGGTACAAAACAACAGCAAGTGCATTAAAAAACGGCAATGCCCGGAATTTATTTCGAAGCATCGGTTTTAATGATTGCTGGATGCCAGTTTTTGTGCAAAAGCACAAAGACTTTGTTTTTACCCAAAAAATGAACCACCTGGATATGTGGTATTAGAACACCTTTTGAGAGGAGGAAAAAATCGATGCCTACAATTAATCAATTAGTTGCAAAACCTCGTAAACCGAAAAGCACGAAATCAAACTCACCAGCGTTGAACAGAGGGTACAACAGCTTCAAAAAGTCTCAGACTAATGCAAGCTCACCTCAAAAACGTGGAGTATGTACTCGTGTTGGTACGATGACACCAAAAAAACCAAACTCTGCATTGCGTAAATACGCACGTGTACGTTTGACAAACCAAATTGAGGTCAATGCTTACATCCCTGGAGAAGGTCACAACCTTCAAGAGCACAGTGTAATTCTTCTTCGCGGCGGACGCGTAAAAGATTTACCGGGTGTACGTTACCATATCGTACGTGGAGCACTTGATACAGCTGGAGTAAACGGCCGTATGCAAAGTCGTTCTAAATACGGAACTAAACGCCCTAAAGAAAAAAAATAATCTAATTAAATTAACGAAGTGATTTCGTTGAAAGGAGGAACACACATGCCTCGTAAAGGTCCTGTAGCTAAACGTGACGTGTTGCCAGATCCGATTTATAATTCCAAATTGGTGACACGCTTAATCAACAAAATGATGGTCGACGGAAAAAGAGGTACTTCTCAAAAGATTTTATACGGAGCGTTCGAACTAGTTAAAGAACGCAGCGGCAAAGATCCAATTGAAGTATACGAACAAGCGTTAACAAACGTTATGCCAGTTCTTGAAGTTCGCGCCCGCCGTGTTGGTGGAGCTAACTATCAAGTACCGGTTGAAGTTCGCCCTGAACGCCGTACGACTCTAGGCCTTCGCTACCTTGTAAACTATTCGCGTCTTCGTGGAGAAAAAACAATGGAAGAGCGTTTGGCTAACGAAATTCTTGATGCTGCCAACAATACTGGAGCAGCGGTTAAGAAACGTGAAGATATTCATAAAATGGCGGAAGCAAACAAAGCGTTTGCTCACTATCGCTGGTAATTTCTTTCAAGATGGCAACATCTTAATCCGAGACGGAAGGAGAAAAACAACATGGCAAGAGAGTTCTCCTTAGACAAAACACGTAATATCGGAATCATGGCACACATCGATGCCGGTAAAACGACTACTACGGAGCGTATTTTATACTACACAGGTAAAATCCATAAAATTGGTGAAACGCATGAAGGTGCTTCTCAAATGGACTGGATGGAGCAAGAGCAAGAGCGTGGAATCACGATCACTTCTGCTGCAACAACAGCTTCATGGAAAAACCACCGTGTTAACATCATTGACACTCCTGGACACGTAGACTTCACTGTAGAAGTTGAACGTTCATTGCGAGTACTTGATGGTGCAGTTACAGTTCTTGACGCTCAATCAGGCGTTGAGCCTCAAACTGAAACGGTATGGCGCCAAGCTACAACTTATGGCGTTCCACGTGTTGTATTTGTCAACAAAATGGATAAAATCGGTGCTGATTTCCTTTACTCTGTTAGAACTTTGCATGATCGCCTACAAGCGAATGCTCATCCAATTCAATTGCCAATCGGTGCTGAAGATGAATTCGAAGCAATTATCGATTTAGTTGAAATGAATGCTGTGTTTTATGCAAACGACTTAGGAACTGAAATCACTACTGGTGAAATTCCTGAATCCCATAAAGAGCTTGCTGAGGAATGGCACACTAAATTAGTGGAAGCTGTTGCTGAGCTTGATGAAGACTTGATGGAAAAATACCTTGGCGGCGAAGAAATCACTAAAGAAGAACTTAAATCGGCAATCCGTAAAGGAACGCTTGACGTTGAGTTTTATCCAGTGGTTTGCGGAACTGCATTCAAAAACAAAGGTGTTCAATTAATGCTTGATGCAGTAATTGATTACCTACCATCTCCTTTGGATGTACCACCTATGACTGGTGTTCTTCCAGATTCAGATGAAGAGGTAATTCGTAAACCTAGTGAAGACGAGCCATTCTCTGCACTTGCGTTTAAAGTTATGACAGATCCATACGTAGGGAAACTAACGTTCTTCCGCGTATACTCTGGTACTCTTAAATCAGGATCATACGTTCAGAACTCTTCAAAAGGCAAACGTGAACGCGTAGGACGTATCCTGCAAATGCACGCCAACTCTCGCGAAGAAATCTCTGAAGTGTATTGTGGAGATATCGCTGCTGCAATCGGCCTTAAAGATACTTCAACTGGAGATACATTGAGTGACGAGAAAAACCAAGTAATCCTAGAGCGCATGGTCTTCCCGGAACCAGTTATTTCATTGTCAGTTGAGCCGAAATCAAAAGCGGATCAAGACAAAATGGGTCAAGCCCTTGCGAAATTGCAAGAAGAAGATCCAACTTTCCGTGCACATACTGACCAGGAAACTGGCCAAACAATCATCGCTGGTATGGGTGAACTTCACCTAGATATCCTCGTTGACCGTATGCGCCGTGAATTCAACGTAGAAGCTAACGTGGGTGCGCCTCAGGTATCTTACCGCGAGACATTCCGCAGCTCTGCACAAGTTGAAGGTAAATTCGTACGCCAATCTGGTGGACGCGGACAATTCGGACACGTTTGGATTGAATTCTCTCCAAACGAAGAAGGAGCAGGTTTTGAATTTGAAAATGGTATCGTTGGTGGTGTTGTTCCACGTGAATACATCCCAGCAGTTGAAGCGGGTCTTCGCGACTCATTAGACAACGGTGTTATCGCCGGATATCCTTTGATTGATATCAAAGCTCGTTTGTTCGACGGATCTTACCATGATGTTGACTCGAACGAAATGGCATTTAAAGTTGCTGCTTCAATGGCTCTTAAAAATGCAATTTCTAAAGTTAACCCAGTTATTCTTGAACCAATTATGCGTGTTGAGGTTGTTATCCCTGAGGAATACCTTGGAGATATCATGGGTGACATTACGTCACGCCGCGGCCGCGTAGAAGGTATGGACGCTCGCGGAAACGCGCAAGTAGTTCGTGCAATGGTTCCTCTTGCTGAAATGTTTGGTTATGCAACTTCATTGCGTTCTAATACGCAAGGCCGTGGTGTGTTCTCAATGCACTTCGATCACTATGAAGAAGTACCTAAATCAATTTCTGAAGAAATCATCAAAAAAAATAAAGGTCAATAATTGAATTTTGATCTTTAATAAAGTATAAATAATTTGTATGCCTAGAGTAGTAGGGCCCTATTGCTCTGGCACTTCAAATTACCGAATAACTTACATTTTGAGGAGGATTTTTCTAATGGGAAAAGCTAAATTTGATCGCTCTAAAACACATGCGAATATTGGTACAATTGGTCACGTTGACCATGGTAAAACAACTTTGACTGCTGCTATCGCTACAGTACTTGCAAAACGCTCTGGTGGTACTGCAATGAGCTATGCTCAAATCGACAACGCACCTGAAGAAAAAGAACGTGGAATCACAATCAACACTTCTCACGTTGAATACGAAACTGCTTCACGCCACTATGCACACGTTGACTGCCCAGGACACGCTGACTATGTTAAAAACATGATCACTGGTGCTGCACAAATGGACGGCGGGATCCTAGTAGTATCTGCTGCTGACGGCCCAATGCCACAAACTCGTGAGCACATCCTTCTTTCACGCCAAGTTGGTGTTCCTTACCTAGTAGTATTCATGAACAAATGCGATATGGTAGACGACGAAGAACTTCTTGAACTAGTTGAAATGGAAGTTCGCGACCTTCTTTCTGAATATGAATTCCCTGGCGATGACATTCCTGTTATCAAAGGTTCAGCTCTTAAAGCTCTTGAAGGCGAAGAAGAGTGGGAAGAAAAAATCGTTGAATTGATGAACGCAGTTGACGAGTACATCCCAACTCCACCACGTGACACTGAAAAACCATTCATGATGCCTGTTGAGGACGTTTTCTCAATCACTGGCCGTGGTACAGTTGCTACTGGACGCGTTGAGCGTGGACAAGTTAAAATCGGTGATACTGTTGACATCATCGGTCTTACTGAAGAACCAAAATCTACAACTGTAACAGGTGTAGAAATGTTCCGTAAATTGCTTGACTATGCAGAAGCTGGCGATAACATTGGTGCACTTCTTCGCGGGGTTTCTCGTGACGATGTACAACGTGGACAAGTATTGGCTAAACCAGGCACAATTACACCACACACAACTTTCAAAGCTGAAGTATACGTTCTTTCAAAAGAAGAGGGTGGACGTCACACTCCATTCTTCACAAACTACCGTCCTCAGTTTTACTTCCGTACAACTGACGTAACTGGTGTTTGCAACCTTCCTGAAGGCGTTGAAATGGTTATGCCTGGCGACAACATCGAAATGAATGTTGAGCTTATCTCTCCAATCGCGCTTGAAGAAGGAACTAAGTTCTCTATCCGTGAGGGTGGACGTACTGTAGGCGCTGGCGTTGTTGCTACTATCCAGAAGTAATTTCTGTTAAGTGCAAACCCCGATCTCTCAAAAGGAGATCGGGGTTTTTCTTTTTCTTTAGCAACGAAATTTTTCTTCTTTCACCTCACCGCCATTATTATAAATCTTAATGGTTTTTCTGCTTCCTCAACTTAACTGCAAAGATCTCTTTTAAACCACGGCGACACAAAAATCCATAACTTAACTGTTTGCAGTAAATAATGAATCAACATTGTACTGTAGCTTCTGTAATTCCTATTTTATTAATTATGGAAAGAAGGAAAGCCTTGAAAAAGCTCTGCATTTACAAGGACTGCGTGCAGGCTCCTTCTATATTAAAGGAGAGCCGTTATTTTCGGAATTTTTTAGCTATAATACCTTTCGCTCTTTCGTGTTGACATCCAAATAGCAGTTTGTTAATTTTAAGTGTATGCTTTAATGCTTTAGCAAACTAAAGGAGATAGATAGTATGAATGCAGTTGTTGTTGCAGTTTTAGTCATGTTGATTTTGAGCTTGCTTCGAGTCAATGTGGTCTTTGCATTACTGATTGGAGCGCTGGCTGGCGGCTTAAGTGGTGGCTTATCATTTACAGACACAGTTACGGCGTTTACGGATGGCTTAGGGGAAGGTGCAACCATTGCTCTTAGCTATGCCATGCTTGGTGGATTTGCGGTAGCAATTTCCCGTACCGGAATTCCAGAGCTTCTCGTCTCGAGCGTTTTGAAGCTTGTCAATAAAGAAGGAGAAGCGACGCGGGAAACCTTGGCGAAGGCGTTAATTATTTTTGCCTTATTGATCATGGCCATTTTCTCGCAGAACTTGATTCCAATTCACATTGCCTTTATTCCATTGCTCTTGCCGCCGATATTGCACATCATGAACGAATTGCGTATCGATCGTCGTCTAATCGCTTCGGTATTAACATTTGGATTGGTCGCGCCCTATGCGTTGTTGCCTTACGGCTTTGGTTTGATTTTCCACGGCATCATCGCAACTCAAATGAAACTAGCCGGTTTGCCGATTGATATGGCGGATGTGCCAAAAGCGATGCTAATTCCTGTTCTTGGGCTGTTGGCTGGTCTCGTGATTGCGGTATTCATTTCTTACCGCCGGCCGCGTGAGTATCATATTGCTCCAACTAATATAGAAGAAACACAGAAAAAGACGGCTTCCAAGAAAGATATAGTAGTAACCATCTTGGCGCTGCTTGCTGCGCTCTATGGGCAGATTCAAACGGACTCCATGATCATGGGGGCTCTTGCAGGAATTGTGGTCTTGTATCTTTTAGGCGCTATGAAATGGCGGGAAGCAGATGACGTTTTGAATGCTGGGATGCGGATGATGGCGTTCATTGGTTTTGTCATCATCGCAGGAAATGGTTTTGCTGCAGTCATTCAAGCTACGGGAGCTATTGAGCCGCTCGTGGCCAGCATGTCCGAAGTGTTTGCTGGCAATAAAGGCATGGCCGCTTTCGTTATGTTGGTGGCGGGATTAATGGTGACGATGGGCATTGGTTCATCGTTTGCAACCATTCCGATCATCGCAGCCATCTTTGTGCCAATGAGCGTGGAGTTTGGTTTTTCTACGCTAGCCATCATTGCGTTAGTCGGAACCTCATCAGTGTTAGGGGATGCCGGGTCTCCGGCTTCTGACTCGACGCTTGGCCCGACAGCAGGGCTTAACATAGATGGACAGCATAACCACATTTGGGACACATGCGTGCCGACGTTTATCCATTATAATATTCCGATGCTAGTTTTTGGCTGGGTTGCTGTCATGTGGCTCGCTTAAGATAAAAATGTTCGAACTATTAGCGTATCGGTTGAATATAAAATAAATCCTGCTATACTAATAAAAGTGATTAAAAGAATTTCGTAAAAACACTTGCGGAATTCTTTTTAATTTTGTATACTAGTGAACGTTGGTCTTTGACTGCGATGAAGCGAGAGGTTACCGATACACCCGGCCGCTTTGCCATGGCGAGTGATTGGAAAATTTTCGTGGAGAATGTCTATCAAAAATAGGCGAAAAGGAGGGAAAATAATGGCAAAACAAAAAATTCGTATCCGTTTAAAAGCATATGATCACCGAATTCTTGATCAATCTGCTGAGAAAATTGTCGAAACAGCTAAACGTTCAGGTGCAAGCGTATCGGGTCCAATCCCGTTGCCGACTGAAAAGTCTGTTTACACAATCTTACGCTCAGTCCACATTTACAAAGATTCACGTGAGCAATTTGAAATGCGCACGCACAAACGTCTAATCGATATCGTTAACCCGACACCACAAACTGTGGATGCGTTGATGAAATTAGATTTACCATCTGGCGTTGACATTGAAATCAAACTTTAATCGGTAAACGAAATATAAAAACACAAATAATTACAGGAGGTGTGACAACATGACCAAAGGAATCTTAGGTAGAAAAATCGGTATGACGCAAGTTTTTGCTGAGAACGGTGATTTAATCCCTGTAACTGTAATTGAAGCTGCTCCAAACGTAGTACTTCAAAAGAAAACAGTTGAGGTTGACGGCTACGAAGCAATCCAATTAGGTTTTGAAGACAAGCGCGAAAAGCTTTCTAACAAACCTGCTAAAGGACATGTAGCTAAAGCAAACACTGCTCCTAAGCGCTTCATTCGCGAACTTCGCAATGTAAACTTAGCTGATTACGAGATTGGTCAGGAAGTCAGAGTAGATGTATTCGCAGAAGGCGATGTAGTAGATGTAACAGGAACAACAAAAGGTAAAGGTTTCCAAGGTGTTATTAAACGCCACGGACAATCACGCGGACCAATGGCTCACGGTTCACGCTACCACCGTCGTCCTGGTTCAATGGGTCCGGTTGCTCCAAACCGTGTATTCAAACAAAAGAAATTGCCTGGTCAAATGGGTGGCACGACAATTACGATTCAAAACCTTCACATCGTGAGAGTTGATACTGAACGTAACTTGCTTCTTATTAAAGGGAATGTTCCTGGTTCACGCAAAGCGTTGATCCGTGTTAAATCAGCAATTAAAGCGAAATAATATTTTTTTAGAGAAAGGAGGAAATAAGAATGCCTAAAGTAGCTTTATTAAATCAAACAGGTTCACAAGTTGGCGACATCGAATTGAACGACTATGTATTCGGTATCGAACCAAATGAAGCCGTGTTATTTGACGCAGTTGTGATGCAACGTGCTTCACTTCGTCAAGGTAACCATAAAGTAAAAAATCGTTCTGAAGTAGCTGGTGGTGGTAAAAAACCATGGAAGCAAAAAGGAACTGGACGTGCTCGTCAAGGGTCGATCCGTTCGCCACAATGGCGTGGAGGCGGTATCGTATTCGGACCAACACCACGTAGCTATAGCTATAAATTGCCTAAAAAAGTCCGTCGTTTAGCTCTTCGTTCTGCTCTTTCTTCAACTGTAGTAGGCCAGAACTTGATGGTGCTTGAAGGCTTATCATTTGATGCACCGAAAACAAAGGAATTCACTAAATTAGTGCAAGACCTTTCAATCGGTAAAAAAGCATTGTTCGTAACTGCTGACCTAGATGAAAACGTAGCATTGTCTGCTCGTAACATTCAAGGTATGACAGTAGTAACAGCAAGCGGCATCAACGTTTTAGACTTGCTTGGACATGACAAAGTTGTTATGACAAAAGCAGCAATAGAAAAAATAGAGGAGGTGCTTAGTTAATGGAAGCACGTGATGTATTAAAGCGTCCGGTCATTACTGAGCAATCTTCAGAAGTAATGGCAGAGAAAAAGTACACTTTTGAAGTGGACACTCGCGCAAACAAAACTCAAGTTAAACAAGCCGTGCAAGAAATCTTTGGCGTGAAGGTTGAGAAAGTCAACATCATGAACTACAAAGGCAAATTCAAGCGCATGGGCAAACACGCAGGATACACTAACAAACGCCGCAAAGCGATCGTTAAATTGACTGCTGACTCAAAAGACATCGAATTGTTCGAAATTTAATCTCTATAAGTTCTTAAGGAACTAATCAAAGAAGGAGGGAAACAACATGGCGATTAAAAAATATAAACCTACCTCCAACGGTCGTCGTAACATGACGAGTTCTGATTTCGCAGAAATCACAACGAACAAGCCAGAAAAATCGCTTTTACAACCTGTAAAGCGCAAAGGCGGCCGTAACAACCAAGGTAAGTTAACTGTACGCCATCACGGTGGTGGACATAAACGCCAATACCGTGTCATCGATTTCAAACGTAACAAAGATGGCATTCCAGGACGCGTTGCTACAATCGAGTACGATCCAAACCGTTCTGCAAACATCGCATTAATTCATTACGCTGACGGGGAAAAACGTTACATCTTGGCTCCTAAAGGAATCGAAGTTGGAACGCAAATCATGTCAGGAATTGAAGCTGATATCAAACCAGGTAACGCACTTCCGTTATCAAACATCCCAATGGGTTCTACAATCCACAACATTGAATTGAAGCCAGGCGGCGGCGGACAATTGGTACGCTCTGCAGGAACTTCAGCTCAAGTATTGGGTAAAGAAGGCAAATACGTAACAGTTCGTTTGCAATCAGGCGAAGTTCGCATGATTCTTGCTACTTGCCGCGCTACTATCGGTGCTGTAGGTAACGAGCAACACGAATTGATCAACATTGGTAAAGCAGGACGTGCACGCTGGTTAGGCAAACGCCCAACAGTCCGCGGATCTGTAATGAACCCTAACGATCACCCACACGGTGGTGGTGAAGGACGTTCGCCAATCGGACGTAAATCACCAATGTCTCCATGGGGCAAACCAACTCTTGGATACAAAACACGCAAGAAAAACAACAAATCCGATAAATTTATCGTGCGTCGTCGTAAAAAATAATTTGATTCCGCTGCGGTTCGCCAAAAGAGCCGTGGTGCAATCACGAAGGGAGGATCCCAAATGGGTCGCAGCTTGAAAAAAGGACCTTTTGTTGATGATCATCTTATGAAAAAAGTTGATGCACAAAAGGACTCTGAGAAAAAACAAGTGATCAAAACTTGGTCTCGCCGTTCTACAATTTTCCCGACATTCATCGGACAAACAATCGCTGTATATGATGGACGTAAACACATTCCTGTCTACGTAACTGAAGATATGGTAGGCCACAAACTAGGTGAATTTGCTCCAACACGCAAATACGCTAGCCATGGCGCAGACGATAAGAAAACAAGACGTTAATTGAGAGGAGGATTTCCCCATGCAAGCAAAAGCTGTCGCTAGAACAGTACGTATTGCTCCTCGTAAAGTCCGTTTAGTAGTAGATTTAATCCGAGGCAAGCAAATTGGCGAAGCTGTTGCGATTTTGAACCATACTCCGAAAGCAGCATCGATTGTTGTTGAGAAGTTGTTGAAATCTGCAGCTGCAAACGCTGAACATAATTACGAAATGGATATTAACAACCTAGTTGTTAGCCAAGTATTCGTTGACGAAGGACCAACATTGAAACGTTTCCGTCCACGTGCAATGGGACGTGCAAGTGCAATCAACAAACGTACAAGCCACATCACGTTAGTGGTATCTGAAAAGAAGGAGGGGTAACTCGTGGGACAAAAAATACATCCAATAGGGATGCGTATCGGGATCATTCGTGACTGGGAGTCAAAATGGTACGCTGAAAAAGACTATGCGACACTTCTTCATGAAGATATTAAAATCCGTGAATACGTCGAAGCTCGCTTAAAAGAAGCTTCTGTATCCAAAATTGAAATTGAACGCGCTGCAAACCGCGTAAATGTGACAATTCACACTGCGAAACCAGGTATGGTAATCGGTAAAGGTGGTTCTGAAGTAGAAGTACTTCGCAAACAACTTACTGCTATGACTAACAAACGCGTTCACATCAACATCATTGAAATCAAAAGAGCTGACCTTGATGCAAGATTGGTTGCTGAAAGCGTAGCACGTCAATTGGAAAACCGCGTGTCTTTCCGCCGTGCACAAAAACAAGCAATCCAACGCACAATGCGTTCTGGCGCTAAAGGGATCAAAACACAAGTATCTGGACGTCTAGGCGGCGCTGACATTGCGCGTGCTGAACACTACAGTGAAGGTACTGTTCCGCTCCATACGCTTCGCGCTGATATCGATTATGCGCATGCTGAAGCCGATACAACTTACGGCAAGCTTGGCGTAAAAGTATGGATCTATCGCGGTGAAGTCCTTCCGACTAAGAGAAAATCTGAGGAAGGAGGCAAATAATATGTTATTGCCTAAACGCGTTAAATATCGCAGAGAGCACCGCGGCAAGATGCGCGGAGAAGCTAAAGGCGGCAAAGAAATCGCATTCGGCGAGTTTGGTCTTCAAGCATTAGAGTCTTCTTGGATCACTAACCGTCAAATCGAAGCTGCACGTATTTCCATGACTCGTTACATGAAACGTGGCGGTAAAGTCTGGATCAAAATTTTCCCGCATAAGCCATATACGAAAAAGCCTCTAGAGGTTCGTATGGGATCTGGTAAAGGTTCACCTGAAGGTTGGGTAGCCGTTGTCAAAACTGGCAAAATAATGTTCGAACTTGCAGGAGTATCTGAAGAAGTGGCACGCGAAGCATTGCGCCTTGCCTCTCACAAACTTCCGATCAAAACGAAGTTCGTAAAACGTGAAGAAATTGGTGGTGAATCGAATGAAAGCTAATGAAATCCGTGACTTAACCACTGCTGAAATCGAACAAAAAGTGAAATCACTGAAAGAAGAGCTTTTCAACCTTCGCTTCCAATTGGCTACTGGTCAATTAGAAAACACGGCTCGCATCCGCGAAGTACGTAAAGCGATTGCCCGTATGAAAACTGTGATTCATGAAAGAGAAATCAGTGGAAATAACTGATAATTCGAGAGGAGGTTTGCAGGTATGACTGAGCGTAACCAACGCAAAGTATACACAGGCCGTGTTGTGTCTGACAAAATGGACAAAACCGTTACAGTAATGGTTGAAACTCAAAAGAAGCATGCACTTTATGGCAAACGTGTTAAATACTCTAAGAAATTTAAAGCTCATGATGAGCTAAACGAAGCGAAAATGGGCGACGTAGTTCGCATCATGGAAACTCGTCCGTTATCAGCTACAAAACGTTTCCGCGTATTGGAAGTTGTAGAAAAAGCGGTTATCATTTAATTTAAATAAATTCGGAACGTAAGAAATTCCGGAGGGAGGTTACCTAAGTGATCCAACAGGAAAGTCGTTTAAAAGTTGCAGACAACTCGGGTGCTCGTGAAGTATTGACGATTAAAGTACTTGGTGGTTCTGGTCGCAAGACTGCAAACATCGGTGACGTAATCGTTTGTACCGTGAAAAAAGCAACACCAGGTGGCGTTGTTAAGAAGGGTGAAGTCGTTAAGGCTGTTATCGTTCGCACGAAAAGCGGAGCTCGCCGTAAAGACGGTACTTACATCAAATTTGATGAAAATGCATGTGTCATTATTCGTGACGATAAAGGTCCACGCGGAACACGTATTTTCGGACCTGTTGCACGCGAACTTCGCGACAACAATTTCATGAAAATCGTTTCACTTGCTCCTGAAGTTCTTTAATAAATCATTGTGCAATACCAAGGAGGTGCGACAGAATGCATATTAAAAAAGGCGATACAGTTAAGGTAATCTCAGGCAAAGACAAAGGCAAAACAGGCGTTGTTTTGACTGCTTTACCTAAGAAAGAACGTGTGCTTGTTGAAGGTGTCAACATCGTTAAAAAGCATACAAAACCGAACCAGGCAAATCCGCAAGGCGGAATTGTCAGCCAAGAAGCAGCGATTCACGTTTCTAACGTAATGTTACTTGACCCTAAATCCGGCGAGCCGACTCGTGTAGGATATAAGGTTGAAGATGGCAAAAAAGTTCGTGTTGCAAAAAAATCCGGTGACAAGTTTAATAAATAAAATTCCTGAATGAAGGGAGGTACACACATGAACCGCCTAAAAGAAAAATATGTGAATGAAATCACTCCTGCTCTAATGAGCAAGTTTGAATACACGTCAGTTATGCAAACACCTCAAGTAGATAAAATTGTTATCAACATGGGTGTTGGTGAAGCTGTACAAAACACAAAGTCGCTTGATGCGGCTGTTGAAGAATTACAAACGATTACTGGTCAAAAACCAGTTATTACTAAAGCTAAGAAATCTATCGCTGGCTTCCGTCTTCGTGAAGGTATGCCGATCGGATGTAAAGTTACACTACGCGGAGAGCGTATGTACGACTTCCTGGATAAATTGATTGCTATCTCACTTCCACGTGTACGTGACTTCCGTGGCGTATCGAAAAAATCTTTCGACGGACGCGGTAACTACACACTTGGCGTGAAAGAACAATTGATCTTCCCTGAAATCGATTATGATAAAGTTTCTAAAGTACGCGGTATGGACATCGTAATTGTAACAACTGCGAACTCTGATGAAGAAGCTCGTGAGTTATTAACACAATTCGGAATGCCGTTCCAAAAGTAAACGTGAGGGAGGCGTAAACGTGGCTAAAAAATCTATGATCGCAAAACAAAAACGCACGCCAAAGTTTAATGTACAAGCATACACACGCTGTGAACGTTGCGGACGTCCGCATTCAGTAATACGCAAATTTAAACTTTGCCGTATTTGTTTCCGTGAACTTGCATATGTGGGACAAATTCCTGGTGTCAAAAAAGCCAGCTGGTAATCCCCTAATTTGGGAAGGAGGTAAATGTAATGACAATGACAGATCCGATTGCAGATATGCTGACACGCATTCGTAATGCAAATATGGTTCGTCACGAGAAATTAGAGCTTCCGGCTTCTAACGTGAAAAAAGACATCGCTGAAATTTTAAAGCGTGAAGGTTTCGTTCGTGACGTTGAATATGTTGAAGATGACAAACAAGGTATGATCCGCATTTTCTTAAAATACGGAGCTAACAACGAGCGCGTTATTACTGGCTTGAAACGTATTTCAAAACCAGGATTGCGTGTATACGCTAAAACAAATGAGGTACCTCGTGTACTGAACGGTCTAGGGATTGCTCTAGTATCGACATCACAAGGTCTAATTACTGATAAAGAAGCCCGCGCGAAACAAATCGGCGGAGAAATCATAGCATACGTTTGGTAATAAACCACAAACGAATGGAGGTGCAACAGAATGTCACGAGTAGGTAAAAAACCAATCGAGGTACCCGCTGGAGTTACAGTTACTGTCGGCGAAAACAACGTCGTTACAGTAAAAGGACCTAAAGGCGAATTATCTCGCGCATTTAACAAAGATATCGTTATTGCTCTAGAAGAAAACGTTCTAACATTGACACGCCCTACTGACTCGAAAGAACACCGCACAATCCACGGTACAACCCGTGCGTTGCTTGCGAACATGGTTACTGGAGTTTCAGCAGGATTTGAACGTGCACTTGAATTAGTCGGTGTAGGTTACCGTGCGCAATTACAAGGAACTAAATTGGTTCTAAACGTTGGATACTCTCACCCGGTAGAATTTACTCCGGAAGAAGGTCTTCAAGTTGAAGTGCCAGCAAACACACGAGTTATCATCAGAGGCATTGATAAAGAACGTGTTGGAGCTCTTGCTTCTAACATCCGCCAAGTGCGTCCACCAGAGCCATATAAAGGCAAAGGGATTCGCTATGAGGGAGAAGCAGTTCGCCGCAAAGAAGGTAAAACAGGTAAATAATGCTGCTTAGGCAGGCTGAAAGGAGTGACCTCAGTGATTACGAAACTCGATAAAAACGCATCTCGTAAAAAACGTCATGCACGTGTACGTTCTAAAATTTCGGGTACAGCAATGCGCCCACGTTTAAACGTATTCCGTTCTAACAAATACATTTACGCTCAATTGATCGACGATACTAACGGTGTAACACTTGTTAGCGCATCATCAATGGAAAAAGATTTCGAAGGCTCGACAGGAAATCTTGAAGCTGCAGCTAAAATTGGCGAAACTATCGCTAAACGCGCTGTAGAACAAGGATTGACATCGATTGTTTTTGACCGCGGTGGTTATTTATATCACGGACGTGTTAAAGCTTTAGCTGAAGCTGCACGTGAGAATGGATTACAATTTTAAAAGAAGGAGGGACACATTTCATGCGTCGTATTGATCCAAACAAACTTGAACTTGAAGAACGCGTAGTTACGATTAACCGCGTAGCGAAAGTTGTAAAAGGTGGACGTCGTTTCCGTTTCTCCGCTTTAGTTGTAGTAGGAGACAAAAACGGTAATGTCGGCTTTGGTACTGGTAAAGCACAGGAAGTTCCTGATGCGATCCGTAAAGGTATCGAAGATGCTAAGAAAAACCTTATTGCAGTGCCAATGGTTAAAGGTACAACTCCACACCTAGTAATCGGCCGTTTTGGTGCAGGTCAAATCCTCATCAAACCTGCTTCTCCAGGTACTGGAGTAATCGCTGGCGGACCTGTCCGTGCGGTACTTGAACTTGCAGGAGTACAAGACATCTTGTCTAAATCTCTAGGTTCAAACACACCAATCAACATGGTTCGTGCAACAATTGATGGCTTGACTCAACTGAAGAGTGCTGACGAAGTGGCTAAACTTCGCGGTAAAACTACAGCAGAGCTATTAGGATAAGGAGGGAAAATTACATGGCTACTAAACTAGAAATTACCCTCACAAAATCTGTGATTGGCGCAAAACCGAACCAACGTAAAGTTGTTCAGGCTCTGGGCCTTCGCAAAATGCATCAAACAGTTGAGCAGCAAGACAATGCAGCCGTTCGCGGAATGCTTGATAAAGTCGCTCACTTAGTTACTATTAAAGAAGTTTAATTTCTGATTTCTATAGAAGGAGGTGCCAACCAAATGAAACTTCATGAATTAAAACCAGCAGAAGGATCACGCAGCTCAAGAAAGCGTATCGGACGCGGTATCGGTTCAGGTACTGGTAAAACATCAGGTAAAGGTCATAAAGGTCAAAACGCACGTTCAGGCGGCGGTGTTCGCCCTGGATTTGAAGGTGGACAAAACCCTTTGTTCCGTCGTTTGCCAAAACGTGGATTTACGAACATTAACCGTAAAGACTACGCAGTAGTTAACTTAGACGTATTAAACCGTTTCGAAGAAGGCACAGAAATCACACCTGCATTGTTACTTGAAACAGGTGTTGTGAGCAATGAACGTTCTGGAATTAAAATTCTTGGCAATGGTAGTTTAGAAAAAAAACTTACTGTCAAAGCTCACAAATTCTCTGGATCAGCTAAAGAAGCGATTGAAGCTGCCGGTGGACAAACCGAGGTGGTATAATGTTTCAGACAATCTCCAATTTTATGCGCGTGACTGATATTCGAAATAAAATCATCTTTACACTATTGATGCTCGTCGTTTTCCGTATCGGAACTTTCATTCCAGTACCAAACGTTGACGCATCAGTATTGCAAGCTACTGATCAAATGGGTTTGATTGGATTCTTAAATACTTTCGGTGGAGGCGCCCTAGCTAACTTCTCGATTCTAGCAATGGGAATCATGCCTTACATTACAGCATCAATCATCGTGCAATTATTGCAGATGGATGTTGTACCGAAATTTGCAGAGTGGGCGAAACAAGGCGAAGTCGGAAGACGGAAACTTGCTCAATTCACTCGCTACTTCACAATAGTACTTGCCTTCATTCAAGCGATCGGCATGTCTTATGGGTTCAACCAAATGTATGGTGGAACGTTAATCCTGAATGACACAATCTCAACGTATGTTGTGATTGCCATCGTTTTAACCGGAGGTACAGCATTTTTACTGTGGCTTGGTGAGCAGATTACGGCAAAAGGTGTGGGGAACGGTATTTCGATTATCATCTTCGCAGGGATTGTCGCTGCAATACCTGGTTCTATTAACCAACTTTATGCACAACAGATTGAAGGAGCTGGAGATCAGCTTCCAATCAACATCGCCATCTTGGCGTTGATTGCATTAGCAGTTCTAGCGATTACGGTTTTGGTTATTTATGTTCAGCAAGCGCTGCGTAAAATTCCAATTCAGTATGCTAAGCGTGTTGCTGGCCGTGGCCAAACAACCGCTGGGCAACAAACGCATTTACCGTTGAAAGTGAACGCGGCCGGAGTTATTCCTGTAATCTTTGCAGTGGCGTTCCTTATTACGCCGCAAACCATTGCTTCATTCTTTGGAGCCAACGCGTTTACAGATGCGATCCAGAATACGTTTGATTACACGAAACCTGTCGGCATGATTATTTATGTTGCTTTGATCGTCGCATTCACGTATTTCTACGCATTCATTCAGGTAAACCCTGAAAACGTGTCGGATAACTTGAAAAAGCAAGGCGCCTATATTCCAGGAATCCGTCCGGGTAAAAATACACAAGATTACTTAACGCGAGTGTTATACCGATTGACCATCGTTGGTGCACTATTCCTTGCAATCGTAGCTATTATGCCGATTTTCTTTATCAACCTAGCAGGTTTGCCTCAATCGGCACAAATCGGCGGAACAAGCCTTTTGATTGTAGTAGGGGTAGCGCTTGAAACGATGAAACAACTGGAATCACAACTTGTAAAACGTCATTATAAAGGCTTTATGAAATAATCAATGGACGAACCGGGGAACGTTGGCGCGTTTCCTTGTCCACTTGTCTGAGGGGGCAAAACCGTATGAATATCGTATTAATGGGTCTTCCTGGTGCCGGCAAAGGCACTCAAGCAGACAAAATTGTTGAGAAGTACGACATCCCTCATATTTCTACAGGTGATATGTTTCGCGCCGCTATCAAAGGTGGAACGGAACTAGGCTTGAAAGCAAAATCGTTCATGGATCAAGGTGCATTAGTACCTGATGAAGTGACTATCGGTATCGTCCGTGAGCGTCTTAGCAAAGTAGATTGTGAAGAAGGCTTTCTATTAGATGGCTTTCCACGTACAGTTCCTCAAGCTGAAGCGCTAGAATCTCTTCTTGCTGATCTCGGCAAAAGAATCGAGCATGTCGTAAATATTCAAGTTGAACAAAATGAGTTGATTGCACGGTTGACTGGCCGTTGGATTTGCAAAGTTTGTGGAACTGCTTACCATACTGTGTTTAACCCGCCGGCAACAGCAGGCGTGTGCGACAAAGATGGCGGAGAGCTTTACCAACGCGAAGACGACAAACCTGAAACTGTGATAAAACGCTTAGAAGTAAACATGCAACAAACACAGCCGCTTCTTGATTTCTACGAAAGCAAAGGCGTGCTGGGGAATATAAATGGACAGCAGGACATTCAACAAGTATTTGCTGACATTGATGCTCTTCTAAAGGGCGACCGAGGGTAATACTCGGCGCCGGGCGCAGTTAGTTGCCTCCATGTGGCTTTAAGGGGCACAGGAGAAATGAATTCTCGAGAGCTGCAAAAGCATAAAATGCCTGGTTATACTTCATTCGGTGCAGATTGTCTCTGGTCTTTGTGCCGTGCAATTCAACATCGGACGTTGTATAATGGGTTTCGTGGAAGCATCTGTGTAACGGGTTTGGAACTCATCCAAGGCAGTCCGGGCGGCCGAGGATACATGAGGCAGACTGGCTTTACCGGATTACCCCCGACCCGCACAAAGCGCGGGTAGCGGAACTCGGAGTTGTCTTCAACTGTCACTCATGCGATCCTGGTGAATGAATGTAGCAGTACTATTCAATCAGCAAATACTGTTTGAAGATGAGAACCTGATTTGTATACAGAAGGGAGACTGGGTCGATGGCGAAAGACGATGTAATTGAAATCGAAGGAACAGTCGTTGAGACTTTGCCTAACGCGATGTTTAAAGTAGAATTGGAAAATGGCCATACGATTCTTGCGCATGTATCTGGCAAGATCCGCATGCACTTTATCCGCATTCTGCCAGGAGATAAAGTAACAGTGGAACTTTCTCCTTACGATTTAACTCGCGGTCGTATCACATACCGTTTTAAATAATCTTTTGCACTCCGGACTACTAAGGAGGTTAGGTTAGATGAAAGTGAGACCATCTGTGAAACCGATCTGTGAAAAATGTAAAGTTATTCGCAGAAGCGGTAAAGTAATGGTAATCTGTGAAAATCCGAAACACAAACAAAGACAAGGCTAATAATGAAGGAGGTGCATCGCACACATGGCACGTATTGCTGGTGTTGACATTCCGCGCGACAAACGCGTTGTTATTTCATTAACATACATTTTCGGTGTTGGTAAAACAACTGCACAGAAAGTTCTTTCTGCTGCTGGCATTTCTGAAGAAACACGAGTTCGTGATCTTACAGAAGATGAGTTGAACAATATCCGTGAACAATTAGATCAATACAAAATCGAAGGTGACCTTCGCCGTGAAGTTTCAATGAACATCAAACGCTTGATGGAAATTGCTAGCTTCCGAGGAATCCGCCATCGTCGTGGACTACCGGTTCGCGGTCAAAATACGAAGAACAATGCGCGTACGCGTAAAGGTCCTCGTAAAACTGTAGCTAACAAGAAAAAATAATCAGTAAAGGAGGTTTCTTCTTAACATGGCACGTAAACAACAAACTCGTAAGCGTCGTGTGAAAAAGAATATCGAATCTGGTATTGCTCACATCCGCTCAACATTTAACAACACAATTGTTACAATTACAGATATGCAAGGAAATGCAGTATCATGGTCAAGCGCAGGTGCTCTAGGATTTAGAGGTTCACGTAAATCTACACCTTTCGCTGCTCAAATGGCTGCAGAAACCGCTGCTAAAACATCAATCGAACACGGCCTTAAAACTTTAGAAGTTACAGTTAAAGGTCCTGGTTCAGGTCGTGAGGCTGCTATCCGTGCACTTCAAGCTGCCGGACTAGAAGTTACAGCTATCAAAGATGTAACTCCAGTACCTCATAACGGTTGCCGTCCGCCAAAACGCCGTCGCGTATAATCGTTAATCTGAATCGGATTTTTGAACATCACGACTTACTGAATGTGTTCTGAATCGTAGCGAAAGTCTTAGACTCTCGAGTTCTTGATGAAGCGAAAATAAACACCGACGTTTTGAAGGAGGGTAAATGAATGCTCGAAATAGAAAAACCAAAGATTGAAACGATTGAGATCGATAGCAGTTCCAAATATGGAAAATTTGTTATTGAACCTCTTGAGCGTGGATATGGAACCACTTTAGGAAACTCCTTACGTCGAATCTTACTTTCATCTTTACCAGGCGCTGCAGTTACTTCGATTCAAATTGACGGTGTTTTACACGAATTCTCCACTGTTGAAGGTGTTGAAGAAGACGTGGCATCCATCATTTTGAACATTAAGAAACTTGCGCTGAAAATTTACTCTGACGAAGAAAAAGTCATTGAAATTGATGTGAAAGGTGACGGAACGGTTACGGCTGCAGATATCACGCACGATAGTGACGTTGAAATTCTGAATCCGGATCTTTATATTGCAACAATCGCAAAAAATGGCCATCTCCGTATGCGCATGTATGCGAACAGAGGCCGTGGATATGCCCGGGCAGATCAAAACAAACGTGAAGATCTTCCGATCGGCGTTATTCCGATTGACTCTATTTACACTCCAGTTTCACGCGTTAATTTCCAAGTGGAAAATACTCGGGTGGGTCAACTGGCTCATTTTGATAAACTCTCTCTTGATGTATGGACAGATGGCAGCATTGGTCCAAAAGAGGCGATCGCGCTTGGCGCAAGAATTTTTACTGAGCACTTGAACATCTTCGTAGGATTGACAGACGAGGCACAAACGGCTGAAATCATGGTTGAAAAAGAAGAAGACCAAAAAGAAAAAGTTCTTGAGATGACTATCGAAGAATTAGATCTTTCGGTCCGTTCTTACAACTGCTTAAAACGCGCGGGCATCAACACGGTGCACGAGTTGGCAAGCAAGTCGGAAGACGATATGATGAAAGTCCGCAACCTTGGACGCAAATCACTTGAAGAAGTAAAAGTGAAGTTGGAAGATTTAGGACTAGGACTTCGTAAAGAAGACTGATTGCCTTAAGGTTCTGAACTATTTACCAAAGGAGGGAAACTTCAATGAGAAAGCTTCAACGTACAAGTTCTCAACGTAAAGCACTATTACGTGACCTTACAACAGACTTAATCGTACATGAGCGCATTCAAACGACTGAAGCTCGTGCGAAAGAAGTGCGTTCAACTGTAGAAAAAATGATTACTCTTGGGAAACGCGGAGACGTTCATGCTCGCCGTAAAGCAGCAGAATGGATGCGTCGTGAATTGGTAACATCTACGGATGAGGAAGGTAACGAATCAACAATTTTTGCTTTGCAAAAACTATTTGATGACGTTGCACCACGTTACGCAGAACGCCAAGGCGGATATACTCGCATCATGAAAATGGGGCCTCGTCGCGGAGACGGCGCACCAATCGTAATTATTGAATTAGTTTAATCCAGTGGAAGAGGGTTTGCGCCCTCTTCTTTTAGCATCATGATTTATACGACAATATGAAAAGCTGAGTGTTATGATGAGCGAGCCGAAAGGCGGCGTCTTGTCTAGCTCTACGCACCTCATTCAACCCCGGCTTAAGCAACCGGGGAAGCCATAGAGACAGAAAAGCGCATTTCTCTGAATGAGGTGCGCGCTTTTTTTATTTACAGAGCTTTTGAGAAATCGTAAAAATTTCCCGATTGGAAATTTGTTATATTTACATACCTACAGGGTACCGAGTAGAGTAGAGCTAGCAGGAGTTAGAGGAGGTTAGTTGAGATGAATTCGACCATATTGTCATTTAAAAATGTGACATTTACATATGCACCAGATAACGAAACTGTACGGCCCGCCGTGGAGAACTTGTCGTTTGAAATCAATGCGGGAGAGTGGATCGCGCTGGTTGGCCATAATGGATCTGGCAAGTCGACCATAGCCAAATTGATGAACGGCTTGTTGTTTCCGCAAAGCGGGAGCGTAAACGCGATGGGCTTGACGATGTCTGAAGAAAGTTTATGGGACATCCGTTCTCAAATGGGGATGGTGTTCCAAAATCCAGACAACCAGTTTGTTGGAGCTACCGTACAAGATGACGTGGCATTCGCGCTCGAGAATAACGGCGTGCCCCACGCTGACATGGTAGTGCGTGTCAAAGAGTCGCTGCGCCAAGTTAAGATGGAAGAGTTTTTGGATCAGGAACCTCATCATTTATCGGGCGGCCAAAAACAGCGGGTGGCGATTGCCGGCGCCTTGGCTTTGCGCCCGCGATTATTGATCTTGGATGAAGCAACGTCCATGCTCGATCCCCAAGGGCGAGTGGAAGTGATTGAAACGATCCGGGAACTGCGAAAAGAAACGGGCCTGACGGTCATTTCGATTACGCATGATTTGGAAGAAGCGGCACTCGCAGATCGCATCATTGTGATGAATACCGGGCATAAGCACGCAGAAGGCACGCCGGAAGCGGTATTTGTCTCAAGCAATGCCTTAGCAGATCTTGGACTCGACTTGCCTTTTGCGATGCGTATGACGCATTTGCTGCAGGAGGCTGGAGTGGAAATCCACAAGGAACATATGTCAGAAGATGAGTTGGTGGAAGAGTTATGGACATCTTACTTCAAGAAGTAGGGTACAGCTATGCGCAAGATACGCCTTTTGAAAAAAGAGCGCTGCATGATGTTTCGCTGCATATTCCATCTGGATCGTACACGGCGATTATCGGCCATACCGGATCAGGCAAATCCACTGTGCTGCAGCATTTAAACGCATTGCTGCAGCCGACAGAAGGATCGGTTGTCATTGGCGACCGCAAAATCCAGTCAGGCACGAAAGCGAAGAATCTGCGGGATGTACGCCGCCAAGTCGGCATCGTGTTCCAATTCCCGGAGCAGCAGCTGTTTGATGAGACGGTGTTAAAAGATATCATGTTCGGCCCCTTGAACTTTGGGGTCCCTGAGGAAGAAGCAAGCCGGCGTGCGCATGAGCTCGTGGAGCAATTGGGCTTGCCGGCGGATGTCTTGGACAAGTCTCCGTTCGACTTGTCGGGCGGGCAAATGCGAAGAGTGGCAATTGCCGGAGTGCTTGCCATGGACCCGGATGTGTTGGTGCTTGATGAGCCAACTGCTGGACTCGATCCAAAAGGGCGCCGGGAAATTATGGATCTCTTTCATCAGCTTCATATTCAAAAAGGATTGACGACTGTTCTCGTGACACATAGCATGGAAGATGCTGCGCGATATGCGGATCGAGTCGCCATTATGCATAACGGACGCTGTGTAGCTGCAGGCGAACCAAGAGACATTTTTACTAACGATGAGCAGCTGGCGGATTATCGGCTGGAACCACCGCGCACAATCCAGCTTCAACGCAAATTCGAGGAAAAAACCGGTCTTCTACTAGATGGAATTTCATTGACCGAAGAAACCTTGGCCAAAAACATTGCGCTCGCGCTTTTGAAGGAGCGTGGCTCTCAATGATGGAAAAAATGATATTCGGCCGATTTATTCCAGGAAATTCCTTTGTTCATCGAATGGATCCGCGAACGAAGATTTTGTTTGTCTTCTTGTTTATTGCGATTGTCTTTATCGCGAATAGCGCAGTGACATACGGAATTTTATTGGCTTTTACGTTGATGGTAGTGTTTTTATCGAGAATCCGGCTGTATTTTTTGATTACCGGTTTAAAACCCGTCATTATTTTAGTGGTTTTTACGTTTTTATTGCATATTTTCTTTACAAAAGAAGGGGATCTGCTCCTCAATTTTGGGTTTATTGAAATTTATGAAGAAGGGCTGCGCCAAGGGATTTTCATTTCGATCCGCTTTTTGGTGCTGGTGTTCATCACAAGCATTTTGACGCTGACGACTTCTCCCATCTCGATAACGGATGGCATTGAAGTGCTGCTTGGGCCATTCAAACGAGTGAAGCTGCCCGTTCATGAATTAGCGTTGATGATGTCGATTTCGCTGCGCTTTATCCCTACCTTGATGGATGAAACGGGCAAAATCATGAAAGCGCAAATGGCTAGAGGGTCGGACATCAGCTCAGGCCCGGTAAAAGAGCGGGTGAAGGCAGTTGTGCCTTTATTGATTCCACTGTTTGTCAGCGCCTTTAAACGTGCGGAAGACTTGGCGACGGCAATGGAAGTCCGGGGCTACCGAGGCGGCGAAGGAAGAACGCGCTACCGGCAGCTGAACTGGCGGTTTGTTGACACGCTGAGTTTGGTGCTGCTCGGCGGACTTGCTGTTTTGTTGTGGTATTTACGGATTTAAGGAGAGAATGTATGAAACGAATGAAAGCGACAATTGCCTACGACGGATCTGGCTTTGCAGGCTACCAAGTGCAGCCAGACTCCCGCACAGTGCAACAGGAGCTGATGAAAGTCTTAGCGACCATTCATAAAGGGCAAGTGGTTCAAGTAGTGGCAAGCGGGCGCACAGATGCCAAAGTCCATGCGACAGGGCAAGTGATCCATTTTGACACGCCGCTGTCGATTCCGATGCAGGGATGGCTAAAGGCATTGAATGTTTTGCTGCCGGAGGATATCCGCGTTTTGGAGATTGGAGAAACGGATGCCACTTTTCACGCGCGCTACCATACGAGCGGGAAAACCTACCGCTATAAATGGGACCGAAGCAAAATCATTTCGCCGTTCACGCGTAATTACATGGTGCATGTGAAACAGCAAGTGGATGTAATAGCAATGAAAAAAGCGGCAGCATCCGTTTTAGGGACGCATGATTTTTCCAGTTTTTGTGCAGCGAATACAGGCGTCGTTGATAAAGTCCGGACGGTTCGGCGATTGGATTTCGAAGAGCACGGGGAAGAACTGCACATGGTGATCGAAGGATCGGGGTTTTTATACAATATGGTCCGAATCATCGCGGGCACATTAATGGAAGTTGGGCTTGGCAGAAGAACGGCCGATGAGCTTGCTTCTATTGTGGCAGCTGCTGACCGGAGCACTGCTGGAAAAACGGCGGCTGCACATGGCCTGTACTTGGAAAAAGTGACCTATAGCCACTGAAACAACTTTTCCAGGTGTTTTAAGAAAAACGCTTGACTTTCTAGCGCTGGCGTTATAACATGATGTATGGTATTTTCATTACCCCCACGATATGCCCCGGAAGGTTATTAGTGCTAGGGATAACGAAAAAACGGAACAACGGAACGAAGAGATTTGATTTAAAAAAAGAGACGATTTATTAGGAGGACAATATACATGCGTACAACATTCATGGCTAAAGGTCACGAAGTAGAGCGTAAATGGTTAGTTGTCGATGCAGAAGGGCAAACTCTTGGACGTTTAGCTTCTGAAGTCGCTTCAATCTTACGCGGGAAATACAAACCAACATTCACACCAAACGTTGACACTGGAGATCACGTGATCATCATCAACGCTGACAAGATTCACCTTACAGGCAAAAAGCTTACAGACAAAATCTACTACCGCCACACTCAGTTCAGCGGCGGATTGAAACAGCGTACTGCACTTGAAATGCGCACAAAATACCCGACGAAAATGCTTGAATTGGCTATCAAAGGCATGCTTCCTAAAAACTCTTTAGGCCGCCAAACGTTCAGAAAACTTCACGTTTACGCTGGACCAGAACACAACCACCAAGCACAACAACCGGAAGCATACACACTTCGCGGATAATCATTAGTAAATAAGAGGAGGATACACCTTTGGCACAAGTTCAATATTTAGGTACAGGTCGCCGTAAAAACTCAACAGCTCGCGTACGGTTAGTACCTGGCGATGGCACAATTACAATTAACAACCGTGACGTATCGGATTATGTTCCTTACGAAACGCTTGAACAAATCATCAAACAACCACTAGTTGCTACTGAAACTCTAGGAAGCTATGATGTCCTAGTAAACGTACGCGGTGGTGGATTCACAGGACAAGCTGGAGCAGTTCGCCACGGAATCGCGCGCGCTCTACTTACAGTAGACCCTGCTTTCCGTCCAGCATTGAAATCTGCAGGATTGTTAACACGTGACCCACGAATGAAAGAACGTAAAAAACCAGGTCTTCGTTCAGCTCGTCGCGCACCTCAGTTCTCAAAACGCTAATACAGCAATGTTTAAAGCCCTTTTCTCATTACGAGAAGAGGGCTTTTTTTGTGTGCA
>NZ_JBOZWR010000011.1:0-46215 GCF_050864155.1 Planococcus sp. YIM B11945
CGTTTTGAGAACTGAGGTGCGCGACGAGCTGAACGAAGACCTGGTTTTTTACGTTCTTATATGCTGCCGAAATACCCAATAATATTGAGTGATATAGGGTGTTTCAAAGCACTAAAAGCAAAAATTAAAAATCGAGTTTCTTCTATATAATAATACTCAATAATATTGTATTCGTGGTCAAGTGGTGGTCAATAACGTTGACCGCCTCAGAATTCTAAATGGTGCATACATCTTTCCAATTCGAAGGTATCCCCATTATAGTCAATATCGAATTGACGTAAGCAGTGGGGATGCCCTGCTTGAGCTCAGTTAACTGAGTATCAATGTATTCAATAAACTTCTTATATTCTTCAGCGGTCATTAAAAACTTTAGCGCAATTAATACCGCAAAGAAATTGTTTCTTTTTTGAATGTTGAAATGTGTATGATAAGGATTTATAGGTAGCTTAGTGATTAGCTTAGCATCATAAATCCTTTCATTATGTGCGCATTTGTTTCGAACTTGAGACAGAAAATACAACAACGTGCCCAAAACATTTTCCTGCACTTTATACTCCTTGGCAATCGTTTGCCTAACTGGACTTTGTAAATTAGAATAAAACTTACTGAGTTCTCCCAGAGTCAATTCCAGTTTCAAAACCCAAGGCGGTATATTGTTATGCTGAGTTATATAGTGATTGAACGCAGCGTGATTTCTAGAACTGTCCGTGTTACAGTTTTGAGCAATCTTATTGTTCAGTTTTGATAAGAGGGCATATACATTTTTCTTTTTATTAATTTTGCCAAAGGTATCAAAATTACTTGGAATTAAGTAATCCTGATCACCATGATAACTTGCGAAAACATAAAACACATGGTTCTTAACCCTATTTTCAATTCTCAATATCTCTTTAAGTACTCTTGTTCTTATTTCGAAATCAAATTCTTCCATTCTTACAAAGTAATCAATTGAAGCACCAGTATAATCAGGAATGGTATTGTTGACGTTATGTATGAAAACGCTAGAATATCCATTGATCAAATAATAGTAACTATACTTTTTAAAGGTTTTATCTCTTCTATTAATCTGAAGATTTCTACCCGCAAGTAGCTTTACTAAGCTTTTCCGTTTCTTAAAAGGTTTATGCTGATGGTTTATCCTTGCCATAAAATCACCTCTATACAATAAAAACCGCAGCCCACTTAAGGTAACTGCGGTATTCTCCGAAGAAAGTACTACTATTAAATATTTTTATAGGACCATGCACTTTGCATACTGCGAAGTGGCTTTGGTCTTATTATAATATACCCTATAGTTTACTGCGTCAACCCAGATTCTCTCATTTTGTTCTATTTTGTTCTATTTTGTTCTATATTGTTCTAAAATGCGTCAAATTCCGCTGTTTTCCTTTGAATCTCTTTAATTCACTTTAAGTCACAAGAGTTCTCACTAATAAAGGTAGAGGTTTTACTTTTAATCCACCATATTTACCGAGACAACTTCGTCTAAATTTAGTCGATGGCTCTTGAATGGATCTTCCATAAAGAACTCTCGTCTTTGTATATCAATATTCGCAATCGTCCCATGGTGCCGCGTTACTTCCCCGTCTTTCCAAGTATGGATGACCACATCACATTGGCGCTTCAACGCTAAGTCCATTTCTTCGGAGATCAGCTGCATGTCGTATTCGTCGAGATTCGGCTTGGGCATCTTACTTTTTTCTTTGCGCAGATCACGGAGCATCTGAACGTGTTCAGATAAGAACAAGCCTTGCCATTTGATATTGCCCCGGTCTTTGATATCGCCGACCTGTTTCATTTGTTTGTTTATTTTTCCCATGAATACCACTCCTTATATAAGAACATTTGTTCTCGTTTTATCTGAAGGAATAGAGGAAAGCAATGGAAGTTGGCAAATAAAAAAGCCCCCTAGTTTCCGCTAGAAGGCTTGTATAGCAATACACTAAATAAATTATACGTTACTTCAGATATTTTTTAACGTTTTCAGCAGTTTCAAATCGAGTTGCACCCGAAAGGTTCGTCACCTTATCGGCCTTCAACCCTTTTTTATCCCCACCAACTACGATTAACTCTTTGGCCACTTCGCCCTTAATGGCGTTGCGAGGGAAAATCGGAATCCCTTTTCGAATCGATAGAATTTCAGCTGCTGCGTAATCGTTTAACGAACCGATGACAATGGCTTGTTTTAACATGTCGTCTTCCTCCTTTGGTTTGGTGACTGGTTTCTCAACAGGCTTTGGTTTAACCGGTGCTGCGGGTTTTGATGATTGCGGTTTTTCTTCTATATACTTCACACCGAAATACCGGCAAACTGCTCGGGCCAGTTCTTGGGCCACTTCTCTTTGGAATGACGGGTTGATCATCAGCATTGCTTCGTCTAAATCATCCATGAATCCGCACTCGACCAAAACTGCCGGCATCTTCGTCTCGCGTGTCATGTGAAGATCCTGGCCGACAACGCCCCGATTTACTTGCGCAGTTCCTTTTGCCAATTCTTCCACAGCGAGTTTAGCAAATTTGAGGGATCCGCTGTTCGGGTTCGCTTTATCCGCTGGCTGAATATGGACGGAGAATCCTTTGGCTGATGAATAAGCGAACGTGTTGCCCATCGCGTTGAAATGAATGGAAATCAGCAAATTCGCTTTTGCAGCATTCGCTTTATTGGTCCGTTCTTTCAACGGCGTATCGATATCCGTTGGCGCTGTCTGGACCGTTTTGAATCCAATGCGTTTCAACTCTTTATCGAGCAAGTTGACCACGGCTTTGTTAAACTCATTCTCCCGGATCTGGCGACCAAGGGCAGCAATATACGGAGTCCGCTTACCAGCTGTCTGTGGGCCGTGGCCATCATCAATTGCGACGGTATAATCTTCTGCTTTTGCCATCTTATTTCAACCCCTTATCCTTCAAATACTTCTCATTACGCCGAGCTTGGTAGCTGACGCGGTTATCCTTCCACCAGACCCATATAGCTGCGGCAATGGTGAGAACGGTCGTGACAGCCGTTTCTACCCAAGCGTCGTCAAACGGCAGCGGCGAATAGCCTGCATTCACTAAAAATTGGTTGATTAATGCGATGATCAAGACGGCTGTGCGAATAATCATTCCTCTGTCGAAAGGTACTGTTGGTTTCATAAGTGTTGCCTCCTTTTATAAGTTGCCTTTTGCCCAAAATCCAAGAGCCGCTACGACGATTCCGGCAGCAACCTGCAGAATCGAAACAACAAACGTATTTTTTGAGTTGCGCCGGCTGTCCGAGTTGATGAAATCGTCAATCTTGTCGTTTTGCGTATTCTGTACGGTGACAAAGCCCGCTAAGAGCTCCTTCATATCCTTAACGGCATCTTTTACATAGTTCATTGAAATGTCCAGGTTATTTGAGCTACGTAGTGCCGCATCTGCTTTCTTTTCTAACTCACGCATTTCTTCTTTCATGTCCTTCTTGTAATCATTAAATTGCGATTTCAAGTCTGCAAGCTGTTGCTCTATATAGCTATTGGACTCTGCCATTCACTCCCACTTCCTTACTGGTCCACAAGCTCATGACGGCAATTCCGGAATAAGCTATAAAACCTGTATTCATATTTAACCCACCTGTGGAGATCAACATGCCTGCAGCGATAATCACCCAAAATACTGCAGACATCAGCAAACCGATGCGCCGCAGCCGAGCATTGCCGAGCGCCATACCGATCACCTTGGTAATGGCGCAAATAAATGCGCAGCTGGCTACCACCCATTCATAGGAAGCAATTGCTTCGACTTCATTCCAACTTTGCGAACTCTCAAATAATTGAGGTGAGCTGAATAAGACGTAAGCCCAACCGAGTGAGATGTAGGACAACATAATTTCAACAACCGTTACTGGTTTCATTTTTCGTTCCTCCATTCATCCCCATCCCCCTTTTTTCTCTCATCTTTTGTGCTTAATTTATCTATTTGGAATCACCCCCTATATTTGAGCAAAACAAAAAGAGCGCCTATTCAGCGCTCTCTTTCAATACCAACTGCGGTACCATTTCTTCATCGATCAAAACCTTATATTGCACGACGTTATTTGCAACGGCCTCATCCACGATAAAACAATAATGCTGCGGTTCCGTCATTACAATATTTCGACCGCTGTATTCCTCTTTGATATTCCCTTGACTGTCAACTTTCACAAATAATTGAACTTTTTCATTCATCTTACTGCCTCCTTATTGTTCGAGCCATATGCGGACGATTCGCCCTCGAGCTGTCCCGCCCACAGTGGTATTCAATCGGATATAAATACTGCGGAAGTTACCAGTCGGTGTACCTAAATCTACAGTAAGAATAACTGGATTCGCTGTCGCTTCATCATGTGTGAGATTGTAGCGCGTTGCTTGGGCAAGCGTTTCGCCGGTTGTTATATCCACAACTGCTATACGAGCGCCCTTGCCACTGCCCACATCATGAATAACCGCATGGATTCGCAGTAAACGGCTCTTGTGGGAATAAGAATAGGATTCACAGTTCTGAGGTTCTACCTCAGTCGTTGACCAATAAACCCCTTGCTCAGATACCGTGTCCTTATTACGAAATGTCGGGTTCGGAGGTTGTATCGAAAAATCATTTTGCAGAAGCCCGTTATTCATGACGACATAACCATCTGGCCGGGTGATAGAAATGGCGCCTTTTGAAATATCCAAAAAGCCACCGGTAATCTTCACAAAACGCTCCAAGTCATTTGGATCAATGCTGTGGAATCCACTGCCATCCCAGAAGAACAAACTGTCACCGATGATGGCGATATTATTGGTGTGAATCGCTCCTGCAGTTAAAAGCGATGTCGTAACGCCATGGCCGGTAATCGCTTCAGGGAACGTATTGCCCCCATCACTCGAGACACCAATTCCGCGGCTCGTGAATCGCGTAAGTAGATTCGGATCTTCTTTATCACGGCCCGTAATCCCATTCGTGAAGTCCAGTTCGGTCTGTGCTGATTTAATCGCCTCGGTAGCCAGCTTTACAGCTTCATCCAAGACATTGTATTTGATGATGCCATCGTCATTGATGATGCCTTTCAGCGTCTTTTGTACATTGCCAAACATGGTGCCCGAAAACGTCTTGCTGTAGTTCGCTAATGTCGTTTTGGTCCGGATTGGGTTGAGGTTTACATCATATTCTTCATTTACTTCCATCAGCCGTGTCTCTACTTCCAAGTCGTCCGCCGGCTCATAAATGATAAATACTCGGTCTCCTTCATTTGGAACCGTATATGGATAACCCGCAGCCCTTAAATCCACAAAATCGATTGTAAGCGAAACTTCTGGCGTATCCTGCAACAGTTTTTTAATCTCTGCCAGCAACGTAGCATTTGACGTGAAACGTTCGTCCTCGAAGTCGCCGGCATCTCGAATCCCATAGATTTCCGCATTGGGACTTGTGTATTCAGCAATGGCCACATATTGTTCATCACCGACAAGTTCCCGATACAGCTTAATGATGTTACCGCTTTTTAGGTAAGCAATTGGCGCCGGCGCTCCTTTTCCTTTCGTATAAGGGTTCTTCGTATCTGCCCCGACAAACGTAGCAACCACGTTATGAAGCTTGTGTTCCAGTCCCCGAATGACCGGAACTATCTTGTCTTCTCGCGTCACATCTTTAAACGTAGAAATTCGTTGAGTTTGAGAACCATCAATAGAGAACTCCCAAACCCCTCCGAGAAAGTTAAGAATGACTTCAAAGTCGAATCCGGTACCGGTGAAAGAGAATTTAAAGGATGCGCCTACTTTATCAGTTGCCAGGACATTTAAGCCTGGTTCTGTGAAATAGGTTCCAGCTCGGCTTGCATAAGGAATGCCAATACCGCTAAGGACATCGGTCTCTTCTTTTTTCTTACCGTACCCTTTGATATAGGTTGATAAGTTGGACGTATCTACGTCTCTGCTGAACGTTTTAACATTAAAGCCGTAACGGAACTGAAAGTCGGTGTCATTGCCGATTTTCTTTTTGAACCGCACCTGCTTGCCGACAATCTCCATCTCAGCCTGGAACCGGTCTAGCAGTATCTGCAGTAATTCCAACCGATTTTTTCCACCAAAGTTTTCAAATTCCTTAGCGTCGAAGCTGTCTATAATTGCATAGGTGTATCCCGAATTCTCAAAGACGAACTGACAAGCCGCTGCAAACGTCATGGATCCGTTATGAATTTTGCGCTGCCGAAGATCGATCATGTCCGGGAAGAACTTATGAATGCCCTCAACTTGCTTCAAGAATTTATTGCCGATGCTCCGTCCGCCGAACTTCTTAATCACGTATTCTTCGTCTTTGAAGGTAATGATCGATTCTTCTTCGACCAAAGGATATGCATGTTCGTTCTTTTCAGTCGGAAAAACGGTCAAGGAAAGCGTCTTCTCCCCATTAACTTTCCGATTTCGACTCAGGGCTTTGAAATCAGCCAAGTATTCTTCTTCTCCAGCCATATTACGGACTAATAACAAAATCTCACCACCTTTTTATGCATAGAAAAAAGAGCGCCCGGATGGACACTCTTCGCCTTAATATCTCGAATTCAGTTAATCAACAATAGGTTCCAATATCAAGTTATCGCCCGATGATTCCTTGCGCCGATAATCGTCGAAGGAATTCAGCATATTGCAACGAATAATTTCCCGGGAACTCTCCAGTAAGTTCAATTGCGGTTGTTTTAATCATTGGAATTTGAGCTTCCTTAATCTCGAAGAACACTTCGTTTTCGTTTTCTTCAAGATAAAAGAGATTTGTTTGACCCTGGGCTTTTTCATCTGTAAACATCAGTCGCTCGTAATTCTCCACATGCCGACAATTAACCGTTGTTCCACCTGCGTATATCGACTCGTCATACATCTCGTATACGAAGTAGGCGATATGATCTCCTTCTCGTCGATGTTTTTTCTTTACCTTCAAAATAATTTTTCCCATTGACGTACCTCCTTGTTTTTCTGTTTTAGTTGTAACCATAAACAGCGAAGTTGGTCAATAGTTTTGCGTATGCTTAATATGACACGATAAACTTGAAGTCCGCAGCGAAAGTTGTCCAATCCACATCCGTCAAAGCCGTTCCGCCAGCCTTTTTCAAGTTAATGATCGCTTCGTTTTTATCCCAACCACCGACAACGATGTCGAAAGTTAATCCAGGAACATTTCCGGCAGTCGCAAATGGCTTAATAGAAATGTCATATAAAAAGCCATTTCTAATCACGCCATCAATCGTCATAACCGTATTCGCTTTGAACACCAACTTGATTTGATTATTTCCCACACGGGCTGCTGATACAATCAACCCTTCAGAAGATTGGAAAGGGATTGTGAAGGCGCCGGTAGTCGATGAATATTGAATGCGTCCGTAACCGGCTGGCTCATAGGGCACCGGATACTTTTTGTTTTGAATATAAATCGCTTCGTTCCCACTCATCAATTCTTTCGAATAGTTAGCCCCTTTGAATACAAGATCCATAGCTGTATTCGCTAATATGTCGTTTCCGAAAATCGACATGTGGACATTATCAATTCTCCATAGAGTCGGATCCAAGTTCGCAAATAAACGAACCAAGTCGATGAAATAGCAATTATTCAACTGTGCCAATTCCCTTGTCGCATCTGCAAAAGGCAGTATCTGACTTAACGGATAGTCGCTCATTTGCGTAGTGGATAACAAGACAATTTCCGTCCGTGGGTTGTTGGCTCGAATCGCAGTAATGATGGTTTGCATGTCAGTGCGGAATGTTTCAACCGGAATATTTTGAAATAGGTTATTTGCTCCTTCTACCAAAAAAACGACGTCTGGACTGTATTGCAAAATGCGTTCCTGCAAATTATCCCGCATCCATTGAGAAGTGGTTCCTCCTTGACCGGTTAGGTAAACGTTCGTGTGTTTACTGCCAATCCCATATAGGAATACAACTCGATTGCCTGCACTGTCCGGAGTGGCAGCTGTTTGAACAAAGTTGGTCAGTTTGATTTCGTGGTACTGGTTGTCGCCGGGAACAGTCAGTTCAATTACCAAGGAATCAAGTCCCTGGTATGCTTTTCCTACACCATTATTATTCACATTCTTTACGAAAACATTGTCCACATAGACATCGAAACTGCAGGCATTGTTTAAGGGATTGTGTGCCATATGAACGTAAGCTTTATTGGTTTGTTTGTTGGCATGGCGATACAAGAGAATGAATTCTTCCGTGTTACTGGTCGTTTGAAGCTCCGCCACAATGCCGTTAAAGGCGAGCGTGTATGCACTGGCGTTCGGAAAATAGTTGAACTTGGCCGCCGTCGTTTTAGTCCGCATAAGCAAGTCTTTGACGGAAATAAAATACTCGTCTGCCCTATGAATCGCGTCTCTTACCATATGAGACCAAGACAACATACCCGGTTTATAATCGTATGCATTATTATTGCCGGTAAACGGTGCAAAAGGATGCCTGTTTGTTGCAAGGCTATCACCTGAAATTAAAACCTTTCTACCATTTTGAAGAATAAAAGGAGTTAAGTCCCCACGGCTTATTGTAGTTATGCCATTTCCTATATTCACCAGCTTTTGATTAACCTTCTGCTGCTCGGCATCTAAACGAGCCTTTAAAACTCCTCCATAATCGGTCCCATCAAATCCAATGCTTGCCTGAACTGCTTGTGGACTAGAATCACCTTTTACTACAAGGTTGCTTAATTGAACTTGAACATTCTCTGAAGCATTCTTTGCGGTATTGGCTATTCCCATTGCATCCTCTGCGATACTATTAGCTGTTTCCGCAACTTTCTTTGCTCCATCCGCAGTCCCTTTAACAGAATCCGCAGTTGCTCTTGCGGCTTCCGCTACCTTTTTTGCAGCTTCCGCAGCTGGTCCTGCTTTGCCGACCTCTTCAAAATTTCCGTCAATAATAGTCCAGTTTTCTTTCAACTTAACGAGTTCCGCCCTCGATAACTCGTTCGAAGTCTCATTTAATTTTTTCATTCATTCACCACCCGCCTTTATAAATAATAAAATTTGAAATCAAAGAAAATACGCTCCACCGTCACGCCTTTGACCTCGATGTCATTGGCGCCCGGAGCGAGCGTAATCAGTTTTTTATTGGTTTGTCGTAAGATAGAAAGACCATCGATTAAAAAGCGAATGCCGTTTATCGTTAGCGTATTGGAAGCGTTCAGCTTCCCATCGTATCGGAAAGTCTCCCCGGTCGTATGGTTGATGATTTCGACGAAACTGGCTGCCGTTCCTTTCAAAGTAATGACCAAAGGCATTTGCCGCGGATCTACGGACACATGACCCGCATTATGAATGATGAATCGAGTTGTCGTTTTTTCATAGCCAAATTCATCTGGCGACAAACCCATGCCCCACTGCCATTTGTCTGCGTCCCAATTGAGCGCATCGGCAGTGGATCCATATGATTCCGCTTTTCCACTTTCGCAATAAAAAGGAATATCCATCTTATAAGTCCAGGGATTAACTCGAACCGGCGTCCACCCTTCGACCATTCGGATACGCCACCACTTGCCGGGTTGTTTGGTCTCACCAATATACATTGCCTTGGAGAAGAGCGCATACAGCTCGTCCCGCAGCAGCAATGCATCCTCATAATCAGCCGCTTTCATACGAAATGGAGCCCTTAACTGCCGAGGCTCCAAATCGCGACCGAGAGAGATTTCCCCATCACGTCCAGGAATCGTATCCCTTTCTTCTCGGTAGGAAGGAGAAGGGATGACCAATCCCGAACCGGTCAGACCGTATTTTGCCACATCTATCTTGTTTCCAGCTGCATCAAAAAGGCTGATCAAGTTCATTTTGTTCTCCCCTTAAAGTAATCTTCTCTTTCAGCTTGTCCGACGAATTTTGAATCGACATGATCAAACATAATGTCTGTTAAATGCTCACCGTCAATATTGACTGGCGCCGGCGTAACAACTACGGAAATAGTAGGCGCCTGCGCGCTAGAAGGCGTAAACATTTGACCCAAACGCTGTCCGGTTGAGGACATGTCTGGAAGTGCAGCTGCACCACCGCCCGCAAAGCTCATTTCCTGTGTGCCCTGATTCATAAAGGCATCCATGTTAAAGCCGAAATACTCGCCAACCTGCTTCCAGATGTTTAATCCTTCTGCCCGATTTGTAACAAGCGGAATGATGGCTTCCATCCCTTTTTCAGCTACCCACGCCAGCTGCTTCGCTTTCACGATGCCGCCCTTGAAGTATCCCGCTGGATTGATGTGTTTTCCGTTCTTCAGGACTTCGTAATGCAAGTGGGGTCCAGTTGATGCTCCCGTGCTGCCGACTGTCCCTACCCCTTGTCCTTTGCGAACCATATCGCCTACGCCCACAAGATTTCGTGAGTTATGCTGATAGATCCGTTCCATAATACCGCTCTTGATCTGGACGAAGTTCCCTCGCAAATTGTGATAAGCCGCTTTAATGACTCGGCCGGCTGCTTGAGCTTTAATCAATGTTCCTAAAGGAGCCGGATAATCGGCGCCGGCGTGAAATCTGCGATCTCCGGTAATCGGGTGATTCCTCCAGCCATAGCCAGAAGAATTCCCGAAAGCAGGGCCGAAGCCCGGTCCTTTTCCGCTGCCATCTCCGCCGTCATAATCTTTCAATTTCCCTTTAACGAAACTCACTGCTCCGCTTTTGACTTTATTCCAAGCTCCTTTGGCCATATTAGCCGCGAAATCAGCGCCACTCGGTTTCATAATTCCTAAAGTCTCAAGTGCAACATCTAACAATTTACTAGGATTTTTAAGATAATCAAATACATCAAAAGCGGTATCAATTACTTTCTTACCACCATCTTTGATTTTATCCCAAGCATGAGTGGCTCCCTCTTTAACCTTCCCACCAATTTTTTTGGTTTTGTTCCAAAGGTCTGTCCCTTTGCTATAGGCAGGAATCGATTCTAAAAATTGTCTTGTCTTTTTAGCAGAGAGGACTTGCGTCCCTTTCTCTCCGTTCACAAGCGTAGGTTTATCAGGGGACAACATCATATCTCCATTACGTTTGCGAATGAGTTCTGGACCGGCGTTGGTTCCTTTTCCATCCCCGACAATCATCGGGCCACCTGGGTGGGAGCCTGTGCCTTGTGCATATTGCGGAACATCCCATTCTGCAATTTCGATATTTACACCGAGTTTATTTAGAACCCAGTTAATCCCTTTGATGACTCCGTTCATACCTTTGCCTAATGTCTTGGACATGGTATTAATGACTGCCGTGATGCCGCCTTTCACTTTCCCAGCCATCGATTTAATTCCCTCACCAATTTTTCCTGGCAAGGCTTTCGCAGATGCGATAATATCATTGAATCTATTTTTTACGGATGTAAATACATCTCTAAATGCGGTTCCGGTGAATCGTTTAATCCCGCTCCAAACTCCGTAAATTCTACTTGAAATTCCATCTACCGCTCCTCCAATGAAACTACGGATGGTTCCGAAGATATCTTTGAAAAACGTAGAGATTGCTCGGAAATTATCTTGGGTTGAAACCTTGATATTTCTCCAACCTGCCGAGAAGGTAATGTAAATTCGATCAATTATTTTCAGCAAGAAATTGAAGATTGTTGTAAAAATTGATTTGTAAAAATTATAGATTCCAGTAAAGATTTCTTTAGTTGTCCGGAATATGCCACCAAAGACTGTTTTAGTCAATGTCCAGATGCCATTCCAAATTTTGCTCACGAGATTGTAATAGCCTACAACGATATTCCCCAAGAATGTCTTGATGGCATTGAATGCTTTCACAATAAACTCGCCGACTTTGAATAAAGCAAACGAAGTGGCATTGGCAACAGAATTCCAACCAGTCGTAAAAATCGTTTTTACAGCTGTAAATAATCCCATACTAATGGACTTAATGGAATCCCACGTGTTTTTGAAATAGGTAACTACATTCCCGACAATCGTTTTTGTTGCAACCAGCATATCGTCCCATGCTCGCTTAACATAAGAAAAAGCTACGGTTCCGCCGCCTTTAAACAGCATCTTGATGGCTTCCCACATGGCTCCTAATCCGCTTTTGAACGCCGTGATGAAGATTCGCACGCCTCCAAGAATCTTTCCGTAAAATGTTAGCGAAACAAAGTTGATAATAAATTCAATCGCACCAAAGAAGAGCTGTTTAACCCCTTCCCACATTTTCTTGAAGTCGCCTGTAAATAAACCTGAGAAGATTTTAACGACGCCCATTATGACATTTAGTGCCCCATTGATTACCCCTTGAATGTTTTTCCATACGGATTTAACCAACCAAAGGACTGCAGGCATAATAAATTGGATGACCTTAAGAATAAAACCGAAAATGTTTTGAACAGCTGCCAGAATTTGAGCGCCATCCGATTTGAAGAACCCGACAATTTGCCCTAGGATCTTTCCAAGGAACTGAATCACTTCTGAAAGCACTGTTTTTATACCTGAGAACGTAGCGGTAACAATCGCAATAATTGTTGGTCCGTTATCGGTCCACCAACTATGCAGCATTCCAAACATTGCAATTAAGGAACCGATAATCCCTTTTGCTCCGTCCACCATATTCGCAAGACCCGCTTTAAATGCCGGCAAGTATTTGGTCATGATGTTTGAAATGATTTCAGCTACAGTATCGCCGATTAAACGCCAAATATCTTTCAGTGAATTTCCTTTACCCAGGAATTGCTCGACCATCTCGTTGAAGGCATCCCGCAATGCTGAGAATTGGGGTTTAATCTGACTGATCGCGCCCATAATTTCACCGCGGATGATGATAAAGGCCGTGGTCAAGACATCGCGCAGCCGCTCCGAATTCGTCCACAAATTATAAAAGACAAGGCCTAAAGCAACCAATGCGCCTGAAATGACGGTTGCCGCTCCCGCTACTCTGAAGAATGCCACAACACCCGGCTTAATCATTAAGAACAAGGCTGAGAAGTTTGCGCGCATCCCTTTTATCAGTCCGATACCAACTCCTAATGGGGCTAGAATTAACGTGAGACCGGTAAACAAGTAAAGGAACATCCCGCCCGCCGCTGTGATTTGAGGCGTCAACTCATTTAATTTATTAATGAAATTCCCGATTGCTGTTGCGCCATCAACCACCACTGCAGCCACGATGCCCCACGTTTTCACAAATGGCGTCATTGCTTTCGCCCACGTTTGCTGGAAGTCCTCCCATGCAATCGCTAAAGGTGTAATCGAATCTTGCATAGCTTTAATGGTCGCGTCAGTTTGTTCCTTCATCCATTCCAGTTCTGTCATGGCGGCTCGTGTAGCGATTTTGCTCTTTTCTTCCCACAGAGCCACCCATTCGGAAAGGCCTTCATCGGTATGGTCATTCAACGCCTGTATCTCCATAGCGGCTTCCGGACCTAAACCGCGCAAATATTGCATCAGGTCTTTATTCTTCGTCCGGGATTCCAGCTCATTTAGATCGGCTTCCCAATCTTTCAAGACGTCTATTTGTTCACGCAGATTTTTGCGGAGTGGTCTTGGCGACAAAGCTTTTAACTGAATGTCTTCAAAAGCACTCCAAGTATTCATGATTTCGTCAGCACGGTCTTGTACTTCTTTTTGGTATTCAGCCAAAGCCTTTCCGGCATCCGCCGCCACTTCAGAGGGGGACGGACCCGTAGCGGCCTTCGCCATGATTCCTGTAAAAATGCCAAAGACAACCCCTGCCGTAATAGCGAGCTGCTGAACGCCCATGACGCCTTGATTGATCATATTCGTTAAATCCATAATCTTTTTCATCGGAGCATCGCGACCGAGGATTTCGATCGCCAGATTGGCCGCGGTCCCCTTTTTCGCGACATTCTCCAAACGATTGCTAACGTTTAAGAAGAATCGATCAATCGCTTGAATGCGACTGGTCTCGGGCAAAAAGTCCATCATCTTCTTCGATAAAGTCGAACGAGAATTCATGATGTCGATATTTCTTAAGAACCGCCCGCGGAACCGCTCCATGTCGATGGCCATTTGATTAGCTGTGTCGCTCGTGTAAATGCCCATTTCCCGCAGCATTCTTTGATAGCCTTGGCCACCCCGAGCAGCCGCCTGCATGGCACGATCAACGTCCGCTAACGCAAGTTCTACATTCCGCATACCGGAAACATAGCTTCCCATATCTCCAGCATCGCGCAAGGTTTCCAGTTTTCGCCGGGTGTCATCTAAGCCGTCGCGAAAAGATGCTAAGCGACGCTGAGATTCGTCGGTATCAATCGCAATGGTGCCATCTTCATTTAACCCCATGACGGCCAGTTGAGCTTTCCGGGTTTCTTCGGTCAAATCTTGAATCACTTTTGCCGCTTTTTTTCCTGAGTCCGTTACACTGGTTAATTTTTCTGCGCCGATGCTGCTTTTTACTGCAGCTCTAGCTAACTTGTCGAGGCTTTCTCCACCTTGCCGGCCCAAGTCCCTTAATTCAGTTCGGACTTCCGTAATTTGTTCCCGGAACGGCTGTAAATGACTCGGTAGATTGGCAATCGGGCGCCCGATACTACGATTCAACCGATTGGCTTCACGCTCCATTCGATCAAATGGATTCAGGTTGTTCATGACACGATTCACGCGGCGTCCCGAATTTTCTAAGTTCCGGAAAAATGTACCCAGTGAACGGTTCGCTTGTCTGGAATCCGCTGTGATTTCAATATTGCTTCCACCAGTTGTTGCCATAAGTTTCCTCCTTTCTTTGGCAAAATAAAAAAGCCGGATAAATTACTCCGGCTTCCACCAGCTTCCACCAACAAATTCTTCCTGTGCTGATTCGGCTTTTTCTTTAGTTATTTCTTCAAATGATGGAGCAATTTCTTTCGCGCCCTCACCTTTATTGAATAGCGTATCAGCAAGCAGCATCAGTCCTCTGAAGTTCTCAAAAGTCCGTGTCCGGCTGTCGTTGTACTTCTCTTCGACCGCTTGCTCATATTTCCGCTTAATCCATTCCGGTGTATGGCTGAGCACATACTCTTCCGTATACCGGTAATAAGAGGAAACGAATTCAATCTGCTTAATGATACGATTGATGAAGCCATCGAGAGTTAGGCGCTCATTTCCGCCTTCAGTTCCTCGTCCGCTACTTCGAACATTTCCTGCATTTTCGCCTTGAAGTCCGGAAGTTCCACGTTGAACATCTTCTTGGCCAACGCCCGGACTTGAGTAAAAGTTTTATCGAGGTTGGTATTGTCAGCGAGCACGATCAAGACATCCAACACTTCGTTCAAATCAAGCTTCAGCGCTTCTTTGTCGTCGACTTCTAAAATAATGGCGACAACTCGAATCAATTGTTCTTCCGATAGATCTTCAATGACTGTCGCTAATTGTTCAAATCTTGTAAGTTCTTCATTCAACAACACTTCGCGTGCGCCATTATAAATTTTCAATCCATCTACACCGATAAATTTCACGATGCGGAGAATTTTGCTCATATCCAAACGAGGAACGTCGATTGACGTTACCCCATCGGAAAGTGTGATTGAACCTAGTGTTTCGTTAATATCCAATGATTTTAATTTGTTAGCCATTTGCAAAAAGCCCCCCTAATATTTTTTAGATAGATTCTTCGATTTCGTAAAATACGTTTTCGCTTTGCGGTACGCCATCTTCCGGGAAGGCAGCAAGGGCAAGCGGCAATAGACGTTTTTCTTTGCTGAAGCTTTGCTCTTTATCATCGCCTGTTACTTTTGCTTTTCGGATAACGGCCATGTAAAGCGTGCCATCTTTCTTCTGGCTGATTAATGCGTATCGGTTAAACGGAACATTTCCGTCGGTACCGTAACCGATTCGTTTTGTCGGAAGTGCTGTGACCGGTGCTACGCTATCAGTTGTAGCATAGGTTTTTTCTACGCCTTTTTCCAAGACGATAGTTGCACCATTTACAGAAGCGATTTTCTTTAACTCGCCACCGGATAATTCCAACCACCCGCCTGCTTTAAACGCGACATCTGCTGCTGTGAGCGTTACGATTTTCGCGCCAGCCGCTAATGCACCAGCAAGCAATTGCGTATCACCAGTAGCCGCTGCTGTTTCGATAATAGTCCCACCGACTAAAGCTAACTGACGGTTAATGACCGTGTTTTCTGCAAGGTTCGTAGACAGCGAATGAGTGAAGCCGGTGACGTCTGTATCCGCCGCTCCCATCACTTGATCCACTTCAAAATCTTCTGTATCAAAACCACGAGAAATAGCAATACCATCGTTCGTAGCTCCTAGATCACGCCAGCCGGCTTTTAAATTATGTGGAGCGGTTGTGTCCATGACATCGGCAATCGTTTCAGGAGCATCGATGCTCATATCTGCTACGACCAAACGACCAGGGCCACCAACAAAGTTCTTTGAATTAACGTTATAAATATCTGCCATAATTAATTAACCTCCTCAAATTTCCATGCTTCCATCTGCAATAATTGATTTGCTGTTTCTTCGGGAATGTCACGGCCAACGACCAGCGTTTGCCCTTCGTGAATATCAAAAGGCTTTTTCTTTTTGCTTAGTTTTGGCAAGCGAAGAGCAGCTGCCCCGCTATTTTTATCTTTTGGCCCTTTGCAAACGATTTTGCGTTGCTCAGGTACTTTCTTTTCAGTTTTGATTTCATTTTTTTCAGCCATGCTGATTCCTCCTTATGCTTCTATGTGTTCGAATCTCATGTACACCCATGCTTCATATGAATCGGTATCGTCATCAAAAGAGGGAATCGGATTCCCTTCCCGCTCACACCAAGATCCGCGCAAGGCGGTTATGTCTGAAGCATTTCGCTCAAGCAGGTTCATGCATTCGATTAAACTGGCCATCGCGCCTACCTCGTCCTTAGAGCGGTAAATCATTTGAATACGCGAAAAAGCTCGTCCGCCTGCAGAGCGAACGAGTAATCCTTCGGTGATATTTGATTGAAATGTATTGGCATCGATATGATGGTCCGTATTCGTTTCGAAAAAGGCATAAACAGGTGGAATCGGATCTACATAATCAATCATCGAATCCCCCCTTACAAACCTAATGTCCGTTTAATTTGTGCATCGGCTACTAACTTCATTCGTGGTTCCGCTCGATCTAAGCCACGAGCCATGAGGTTGTAGCGCTTTTCCAGAAATTCCGCATAGCTGACAGCCGAACCAATTTGCAAAGTCGTCCGGTCCTCTTCTTCAATCAATTCATGAATTACATCAGATTCTGTCGCTTGTTTGCTGCCCTTTTCGCTGTTCGGATCTGCAGCGAAGTTGGTAACATACCCGATTGAATTGATATAGAGAGAGGTGTCAATGTGATCATCTTCGCGCGTAACCTCTTTTGTTTCATCGGCCCAAACCATACCAGCCGCTTCCACGGCTCGTTTTCGGGCTTCTTTCAGCTGCGCATCAGAAAACCGCTCCTTCAAAGACGGATCAAGATTAACTTTGAAGTTCATTCCGCTTTTAGGCATTGGCACCACTCTCCTTTTTCAAAGTGATTTCGTGATGATGCAAGCTTCGGCGGCCATAAGCCGGCTTACTGCTCTCAATCCCGAAACTTCCTTCGAGGACAGGATTTCCTTTTTTATCTCGGATATCCGAAAAACGCGAAGTCTCCAAAAAGGTTTGCTCCGGCCCTAGGACCAATAAATTTTTGGTGATGAAATCCGTCCCGTAAGGATCCGATGTGACAGCTTGTTTAATCTGGTCTACTCGGCACGGGACGTCATTCGTTATCACGTCTTTATAAATCGGCTTTCCGTAGGCGTTTTCCCCAACCTTTTGCCCTGGCGTAACGATTGTGCATAGGTGAATCAGTAAGCGTCTCAGGCTCATCGAATCCCTCCGCTCGGCCGAGTAGCAAAAAAGACTAGCGGTTTGGCTGCAGGTGGAATACGCAACGACAAAAGGATGTGGTCCAGTTCGGCCACACCCGTCGTTTCTCCTGACGCTGCATTCTTTTTCGTATACGAGTACGAGCCGATTTTTTCAGACTGCACGGTATCAAAGGCTTCTTCCTTCATATCCGGTTGATCTTGGAACCATAGAAACTCGACCAGTAAGATGGTAGCTGTTTTCAAATCAGCCAGTTTCTCACTGCGTGTTTCTTCTGCAAAGCTTCGGCCAGTGAATCGACGGATCCACGCTTCAGCTCGCTCAATCAGTTTCTGGACCTTCGAATCTTCCATTTCGTTGATTTCATCGAACGCCGCTTCGTCTTTTACTTCAACGACCGTTGCAAATGCCATATCACTTCACCTCAACAATAAATCCGGAGCGGATATAGCCTGCCAGGAATGGCGATGGATTCTCTGGCAGCTCCTTCTCTTGGTCTCCAGCTAAAGTAAATTCGACTTCTTGGTAGGATGTTTCCGGATCCGCGAGCTTATATTTCTTCTTAGCCGGCTCTTCAGTCGACTGTTTAGCCTCGGCCGGTTCTGCCTCAGGAGGCGGTTCTACAGGTAGAGCGGGCTGTGCCGCTCTCAATTCTGCCTGCAGCTGGTCCAACTCTTCCTGCGTATGCTCTTCTTTTAATTTTTCCACGTCATAGCCTTTGTCCGGAAACTCAGCGATGATTTCGTTAGCTGTATCGATTTTAGCCATTAAGACTGCCTCCTTATCGTGCTGCATCCAATGTCAGGACAAGACGAGCATCCGGATTGAATGGCACGTAATCTGATGTTTTTGTAGCGTATGATCCTTCAACCTGCGTTTTCACATTGCGTTCGTTCTCTACAGAGAATGGCTTGAATGAATACTCAGCAAGCGCAGAAGTTGTATCAACCAACATGATGCGGTTATCTGGAATCTGATCCGAGATGAACGGCACTGTGTTCAAGACATTCGGCATATCGCCTTGTTTCAATTCATTCATGAAAATCAGTGTGCCATTCGCTTCTTTCTGAGTCGCCCAGGCTTCTGCAGTTTTCAAGTTCATGACGGTGCGGTTGAATGAAAGCCCGTATTTCTGGTTATGGGCTTGCTGTGCATACCAAATATCCGAAAGCTTCCAGTCATTTGCTGTTTTCACGCCCATTGTTTTCGGAGCGTCAAAGCCATCTTTAAAGTAGCCGTTCAACAAACGGTGGATTGCTACCTTCTCGTCTGTACGACCAATCTGGCGACCACGTTCCAACAAATGCAAAGCAAGCAAATCAAAACGCATCGAGCGTGCTTCATCCGTGATTTCAATACCCGCTCCACGTTTGTGAACGAAGATGGTTTTATCTTGGTTCAGCTTGATCGTTGCAACCGGGATAGGAGCGCCTTGCCCAACGTTCTTCATGTCGAGTTCATCGTTCTCTCCAGTTTCACGGTAGTAATACTGGTAGCTCATTTGATCCATCGTGATTGTTTTAGCGACTAATTCGTTTGCACGCCCAGCGGCTTCATATCCTTGACGGAATCCATCTTCTAAGACGGCGTTAAAGAGCGGCTTCGTGTTGTCGTTCGCATATAATTCACGAACTTGGTGGGCATCAATATTTTCAATTCCTAATGCACGAACGGCGTCTTTTACTGTTAGCCCTTCGCTTGCTAGATAAGAGCGAAATGCTGCCGAATCGTTCTTGGCCATCATATCGTCTGCTAATGGAGCAATAACTCGGTCTTTTTTGACCGATGCTTTCATAGCGGAGCGAAGATCACCGCCATTTTTAAATTCGACGATTTCGCCGCGACTGTTTTTAAATTTACCTGTAAAATTCATTCGTCTTTTCCCCCTTTACGGAATTAATACTTCTACTTTTTTACGTACTGTATCTACTTTGGCCACATAAGTTCCGTTAGCCGTTGCTGCTGCGCGTACGCCGCCCGCTCCATCTGCTTCCACTGAATTTCCTACAGCAATTTCCCCTGTGTACTTGAAAGAGTTATTGCGAGAGAACCCTGCAGCATGAACGCCAAGTGGAGTATCCACATCGCGTGCAGTGTCTTTAGAAATTAATTGAACCGGTTCTCCTGCCGCTGCCCGGCGTGCTTGATATGCTCCTGTATTAGCTAATACCAAGACTTCTCCTGGCATGATTGGATTTTCTGGTGTTGCATCCGTGGCATAAACAGTTAATGATAGTCCATAGCTATCTGGTACGATTCCGCCGATTTGATCCATTATTCATTGCCTCCTTTGTATGCTTCCGATACGTAGATTTTTTCTCCATTTTCTTCGATATGACGACCACCTAAGTTATCGCCTTCTGTCTGACGACCACCAGTGAAGCGTTGATTCGCTATTTCGTCATAAGATTTGATTTCATCCTTGATGTATTCGATATCTGCAGAGCGAACCAACAAGTTTTTGTATGATTCCTCTTTAAACCCTTCGCCTTGAGCACGTACACGGGCTTTAACAGCGCTGTCTACTAAATCAGCCAAATACTGGCGCCCTTGCTCCGCTTCTGATTTCAGCTGCTTCACGCCTTCTGGTGTAGCGGCATCGCCTAACTCATTTCGAATGGCAATGTCATCTGGCTGACGGAATTTCTCCCCCTCCGTTTCCAGCACCTCTAATACGGCCCGCTTTTCAATTTTGTTTTCTTTCAATTCACTTCTCAGTTGTTCCAATAAAGTCATATTGGCTCCTGCCTCCTTCTGTTTATTTGCAATATAAAAGGAGCGGCTTCCATCATCCAAACGGACGTTGAATCGCTGCTCCAATTGATGCACTTTATCCAATTCCATTTGCCCTTGCTTCACATACTCCCGCGCTTTATCGATATAGGCATCAGGCGTTGAGCCCTTATAGACCGTCGATACTTCGCGTAAACGAGCATCTACAATCCAAGCAAATGACATGCGGCCGTGTTCATCTTCAAGTCCCGGAATGTGCGGACAATCTGAATTCCATAGGTCTTTGCCGCAACTGCCGCAGCGATAAGAACCGCCCGCGAATCCTACCGACATGTCCCGGACAATGCCCGCTTTGATTTGTCGAATTGTGTCGTCTGTCTTATTGCCATTCACCGAAATGCCGCGCATGATGTACCAGCTGCCGCGAACTGCATTCGATACGCCGTTCTCATCGCCTTGTGTAATCACTTCGCCGTCATAGGAGCGGCCGTATGGATTCACATAGATGTTATGGCCTTCTTGCAAGCTCACACCGCCTGATAAATCCTCAGCGTAATTCCGAAGTGTTGTCATTGGATCCATGCGGGTAAAATGCGAATCCATGCGATCGTTCGAGCAATGGCCGCTGAATGTAAAAATTTCTGATGCAGCCACCAGTTCCAATGTGTGCCGATTAATCTTCTCCAAATCCAAATCGGTACTTGGAGCAGCATCAGGCGACAGAATAATGCGTGCTGGTAAATGCAAGACTGTGCTTTCTTCCCCCAAATTTATTCACCTCCCTTCAATTTATCTTCTTCGCCTTCAAGAATCCGCTTATACCAACAGCGACATTGAATCAGATTGGAAGCAGTAGCCCCGAGAGAAGAATCCCCCGGATGAAGCAGCTGCTCCTCTTCACCTTTTCTATTCTCAACGACAAAAGGCTCCTCGAAAGGAACCGTCTGTTCATTCGCTTTTTGATGGCCGGGTCTTGTACGGTCCTGAAGCGCGGCTTTCCACGTCTTGCCAATAACCATGCCGCTTTGTTTGTCGGAATGGAACTGACCGGTTCGGGCCGCTCCAATCATTTCGGTACGGGCAATCACCTTGGCTCTATTCTTGCTGAATCCATGTGATTCACGAATAGCGGCAGCCCCTTTATTGATGCTGTACTTACCATCGGCTACAACGTCCCATAATTCCATGATGACGTCCTCGTCGGTGACATCCTGGATCAGTTCGGCAGTACGGCGGGAGCGGTCACTAAGAGATCGCATAAGATTCTCGTCATAAGGATTGAAATTAACATCGGCATCAAATGACAGGACGTTAAATTCCCCTGCTTCAAGCGCGGCCAGCTGCATCCAATCCCGCCCCAATTCATCCCACAATCCTAATTGCTCGGAGCGGCCGAAAAGAATGTTGTTCTCAACCCATTCCCTAAAAGCTTTCGAACCCGCTCCCGCTGCTACTCCTCGACTAGCTTCAACTAAGATTCGAGTAGGCGGCGTTCCCGCTTTCTTTAATCGCTCCACATATGTTTCTGCTTGAAATGCCAAGAAGCGGCTGAATGCGTCCTCTGCTTGGTCTGTGAGCGCGGCGACCGACTCCGCCCACGGTTCTTCCGTCCCGCCGAAGAAGGCTAAATTGCTGTCGTCGCCTGCATCTTCATCGGCTCTGGTCTTTCCCATCATTCGAGCACTATTGGTTGGCGGCCGGAACTGATCAAGAACAGGATTACTGGTAGATTGCACCGCTCCCACTGCATCATGGCCAACAATGGCATTAGCTGCTTCATCGTTATCAATCCAGCCCTGCTGCACTTGAATGATTTTCGTATTCGTGCGGGTTTGCTCTGCTTCTGCTTCCTGCTGTTCATTACGTACCGGAATATCATTGAATGTGACGCGGGCTCGACCTTGAAACCCTTTGATTTGTAGGTAAACGTTAAAAGACCGCTCCTGCAGGCGCTTAATCGTTCGCTGAATGCTTTTCACACCCGCTACGAATATTTGCCATTGGACGGTCCCATGTGTTTCAGTTGTGCCTTCATTGCGCCCTAAGAGAATCGGCAGCATCTTCAGAGCGGAAACGATTTGCTGATTGATCACTTCGATTACTCGAGTCGCGTCCATCGACTTGCCACCCGCTCCGCCTGCAGTCGTGACCTTTACAGAATCGGTATGAATGAAATCCGCATCCGGCTCGAGCTTAGAAAAACTCTCATCGACACTTGCGACAAACTCTGACACGAACTCCGCAACTAATTTATCATCGTGTTGCATTTCGGCAGGAATTGCCTTCATTACGGACTCTTCAACAATGGAAATATCAAAACGTTCATACCCTTGATGATGTATCACCTTTTGGAGATCGCGAAGCACCTGCACCTGGAAAAAGACAATCTGCAAAATCGGCAGGAGCGGCGACCGGCCGTATGGATCTCCGACATCCGGATCCAGCGGATAATAAAAAACAGTCTCCGGATTCAACACTTTGAGTGATCCGTCAGACTGCCGCTGTACCATTTCAACTTTACCTTCTTTGTTCCGCATGAAATCAATAGAGGTTGCTTCGACAACATGAATTTCCGCTACATCATCCAGGTTCTCCGTCAATTCCACTTCTGCAGCAAAGCCGCCGCTCGTATAGCCGGCCATCGTCCAAACGCCTACAAGCTGATCCATGCCGCCGCCATAAAGAGAACCGACACGCTTAGCCAAAGCTTCGAGCTCTTCCGTCATGGCATCATCAACCGTTCCATCGGGGCGTAGCGCTTCCACTTCAAAGCCGCTATTCACCAACCGCTGCAAGTTCCACATAGCCATGCTGGCATCCGGGTTCAAATCCCGGATAACGCGTAAACTATCGATGATTTCCTTTGAGCTGTACGATTTCCGGCTCAATACCTTTTCGTAAAGGCCCCACTGTTGCTCCCATTTGTATTCGGTTTGTTTTGACCGTTTCGCATCGCCCACAGCAGCTCTTACTCTATTTCGAAGCCCTTGTTTTCTTTGTGGTCTAATCCAATCTAGGAATCCCAATTAGTTGCCTCCCCTCTTAATGCCGCGAATCATTGGCGGCAGCACATATTTTCTTTCTTCTGGCGGTTCATGCCAACGCGATAATGCTTGCGTCATGCTATCGACATCATCATCGTTCTTGCCGAACGGAAAAGTACTGAATTCCCCAATATAGTCATGTATCCAAGGAGCAATAGAACCATCAGGAAGGTACACATTGCCTGCCTCCACCTCTGGTGCAACTGCTTGAGCCCGGACTACTTTCCCGCCTTTTGGTTCTACTGGAATGAGTCCAGGTATTTCACTTTTCAGCATTTCAATAACTGCGGTGCCGTTTGCCTTGTCCTCCACCAACTTAGCTCTGGCTTGCGGCCATTTGGCTGACATTGTGCGAATCGCCTGCATTGTAGCTTTGAGTCCCATTCTCTCTTTCACTCGATCTAGCAGATACTTATCCGCTCCAATTCGTCCCCATACTTGGCCAGAAACAAAGTCGGAAGTTTCAGCATCCTTGAATGTGCAATCCCAAGATTGAATGATTTCATCAAAACGAGCAGGAGGAACTTTATAGAACTTCCACCAACCCCGCTTGAAGATAGTACCGCCTGCCGGAGCGGGACGCTGCTGATATAGCGCGTTCCAAGTCCGGGTACCAACTTCAGTCATCTTATCTTTTGCCCATTTCTCGTCATAGCCGAGCTCTGCGCAAAGTGCCTCGCCAACCTTCCGGCCGAGCAAATCATCTTCATCTTCTGCAATGGCCGGCATGCGAATCCGCTCCCAATCGTATGGAGAACGTTCGAGCAAGCGACCGATTAAATCATCTTCATGCCAGCGCGTCATAATGACGATGACTGATGCGTTTTTGTGTAAACGTGTGGATAATGTGGATTCCCACTCATCCCATACCTTGTCTCGAATGGTTTGAGAGTTTGCCGCTTCCGAGTTTTTAAACGGGTCATCGATGATTAAGAGGTCCGCCCCTTGCCCTGTAATGGAGCCGCCGATACCAGTTGAAATCATCCCGCCGCCAAAGCCTGCGACATCCCAGTTACTTTGCGAAGCATTGATTTGCGACAGTCCCACATCAAATAACTCTGGTCCATATTCTTCAAGCTTTGCTCGATTCAAACGACCAAACTTCTTGGCCAATGTATCCGAATAAGAAGCAGCAATAACCCGCTTCTCCGGACGCTTGGAAAGGTAATAGCTCGGAAAGCTTTCGGTAACGGTCATTGATTTACCATGCCGCGGCGGCATTTCGATAAACATATATTTCTGTTTGCCTTGAGCAATCGGTTCCAACCGTTCGGCAATATATTCAGTATGGCGGAAGTGCTTATAATTACCGCGATGAACATGGACCACATAATCCCGATAGGAGCGGCGAGCCAGTTCTGCCTGTGCTTGTCTAGCAATCTCTTCCCGCTGCTTATCCGTCAGTTTGAGCAAGTTTCCTCAACTCCTCGACAGACAGGCCGGAGAGATCCAGCTTGTTTTCCAATCCGCCACTATGCTCGATTTCTTGCTTGTCACGCCATTGTCCAGGCTTGCGGTTTTTCAGCCAGAAGATTTGAGCGGTCACATCAGGAGCCACTTGCTTCACGACTCGTTTGCTGACCACTTCTTTCGAGCGAGGAATGGTGCCAATGAACCGATACAATTCTTCTTGAGTCCATTTAGGATTCTGCTGTTTCCAAACATCCACTTCCGCTTGGACCCGCTCATCATATTCTTCTTGTCCAACTTCCACTGCTACAATGGTTACTTCCTCAAAGTCATAACCCAGAGCCCGTTTAAGCAGCGCGTTCTCGACCTCTCTGTCCACGACTTCCTTGCCCCTTTTTAGGGCGTGTAAAATGGGTAAGTGTTTCTCTCGCCAATTGAACAGTGTCTTTCTTGTGATGCCAATATTCTGAGCAATCTGATCGTCCGTCAGTCCATCTCTCGCCCATCCTTCTAACCTCAACAATCCCTCTTCAGACAACCATTCTTCATACTTGCCTTTAGCCATCTTTCTACCACCCACTCTCGCGCTATTCGCTTTTTTAGACATAATAAAAAGCACCTCCAGAGAGATGCTTAGAAAAAATTTTATAAAGTTTTATAAATTTCTAGTATCATCTTTTGTAGTTCCCCGCTTTTATGGTCACTATCGGAATGACTGTCTAAGGTGATGGAAACATCCTTGTCAAAGTCAATTTTCAGTATAGAAAACCCTCTGTCCTTATGATTCAAAGAAACCTTTCTAATGCTAGACAAAGGATAAGTCTCTATAGCAATAGATCCATCATCTAAAAATTTAACAGTACGAACTCTATTCTCTTCGAATAAAAATAGAATTGCATCCTCTCGTGAAGCTTCTGACTTAAAGAAGTTTTTAGCATAAAGGAACTTCACATCTCCTTCAATTACAGCTAAAGAATAAATTTGATCTTCTGTATCAGTCGTCAATCCCCATTTTTTATACATGTGATCAGTTAATCTTGAAAATATGTTGGTTGCCATGTTTTTTCACCCCCTCTACAAATTATTCTACAGAGAAGGAATAAAATCCTTTTTAACCATTATTCTCTAATTTTTGCTGGCGCCGTTACACTAATGGAAATCGTAGCAGAACCATCTTCATATTCGGTACGATCAATATCCACATTTTCAATATTCTTAGCATCAATAGATTTCAATACATCAATTCCCATATCCAGAATCTGTTTGTTGTCCATTCAAAACACTCCTTTGAGGATGAATTAACCACCCGAATTTTGCGGGGCTGTGGGAGGGACTATTCACACGAACGCATCCCCTCTTTTTTCTCCCCTTCATATATAGCGACTTCGTACGGCAAGCGTACGGCAAAGAACATTATGAGACTCTTTGCGCTATCTTCTTTTTAGCGCGTTCAATATAGCTCTGAGCCGTTGATTTACCGACTCCAAGACCCTCTGCAATCTTTCCAACACTAATCTGTCGGCCGACATGAAGGATGTAGCAATGCCGTTCCCTAAATGAAAGAGCAGCAAAAATATCCGCCATAATGATTTTCTCTTCCGGCGACATATAAAGATGCTTCGGCCCTTCTTCAAGCTGCTCGGTAATGTCCGGAATGAAATCCATGCTTTGGAATGATCGATGCTGGTAGATGCCCCTTTTATCTGCGCCGCGGTAATTGTTTGGATCTCTGCCGGTTTCCAGCCACTTTAAAATAAATTCCATTTCCTCAATCATGCTGTTGTATTGCGTCAAATCCAATTTATGCAGCGGGTTCTTTTTATCCAGTTTCGCCACTTTCTTTTTCAATTCCGAAAGGTGCTTTTTGTACTGCAAAATCATTTCATCTGCCCAGATCGTCATTCCGATTCCCTCCTATCGATTCCGCCGTATGGCTCCGCCTTTTACACGTCTGAAAGTATCTCGATTGCTGCCCATAATTTCTGCCCATTCCCATGCGGAGAGGCGTTCTTTCGGATGCTTTCTTGTCTGCGCCTTCTGATTGTCTTTCTCTTGCATACGAGCTTCTGAGAGCCCTTTTTCTATAAGTTGCTGCTGCATTGTTCTCATCTCGCTGTCTCTCCTTTTTGGGAAATAAAAAAGAGGACACCAAAAGAGCTGTTAAGCTCAATTAGTGTCCTCCAGTTGACTGGTGGGACTATTTATTATTTTGTTTAAGAACTCTAAACAACTCTTCGACGAAGCCAGCCAAACTAAGTAATTGTTTATATTCCTCCACTTTTTGCTCTTCGATTTCATCAATCCGAAATTTTAAATTCTTTTTCACATGTAAAATGAATTCGATATCTTCTGATTGAAAAACCTCAATGTTCACCTTATCAAAACTTTGATAAGCCTCTTTTAACTCATACCTATAGTAATGCACATCAATAAAATTATTTTCTTGATGGTTTCTTACAAATTCCGGTATCGTGTAAAGACTATTTAATAATTTATGATATTCAACGTGAAAAAGTTGTTTTTTTTGATTTTCTTTTTCCTGAATTTGTTCCTCATACATTTTCAAACTTAAATCAGCAGCTATACGTGCAGCTTTAGAAGACTTTGCAGCATAGACAGCTGTTGCCAGTGCCACAATTGGCGAAAGTATAGATGCAATAACCACAATTAAATCTATCCACTCTTGCTTTGACAATACTCTTCCCCCTCATCCCACTTAGAGGGGATTTAATTCTGTATAACATCCAAATCGCCTATTTCAACAGACCCCGCCCGATTGTTGTCTAAGTATTTAACTTTTGCTTTAAGCGGGCCTTTTCGTTCTTCGTCCCGTTTAAAGCCCGTAACTTCTACTTCTCTTCCACGGTTTTTCTTCGCTTGCTTATTCAATTGATTCACAATGAGCTTACTTCCAACTTTCATTGTATAATCCGATACTTTTTCTTCCTTTTTAAATCTTTGTACTTTTATTTTTTGAATTTCTCCATTTTCATTCGCATATATTTTAAGGTTTGTGCCGTTCAAAATAATTCCCCCTTGTCGAAATTAACTGTAATGATGTCCTCCGTTTGACTGGTGGGAGTTATTTATTTCCAGGGAGTAGAATTACTTCCATAAACACTCTCAAAGACTTTTTTGCTTTTATTTCTCTGTTCTTCGTGTTCCGCCTTGTGTTTTTTGAGATATTTACGTTCGTTAGGGTAAAGAATTCTCATAAATTCATCGTTAGAAACTAAAACATATAAAGCTTGATCGTAACCTAACTTTAGGATTTTTCTTCTTACAAACGACTCTTTTATATTTTTATACTTTAAAGATCTTCTAACTTTTCTTAGCGACTTTGAATATTTTGTGCTAATGATGTTGAAAAGGTAATCGAATATTTTGCTTAGTACATATACCACAAATCCCCCAACCACCGCTATTATAGTCAAATCTAATACTGTAAGATTTATTGATTTTTCAAGCCAATTCAAAATACTTCCCCCTCATCAAACCTGACACGACTTACCTTTCCATCATGCGTCACAATACTTGTTTCAGCATGTTTCGGAAGTGGAGCAATTTTAGCCTTGCCGTGAGAAATGATAAGCACGCAAGACTCTGGTAACTCCATTATATCCAACTTTAGTTCCCCTGTCTCGGAAATTATTACCGGTTCCATACGCATAAAAGCTCCTCCTTCATGTCCGTGTAACCCTTGTTGCCGTTCCCTGATTAACTCCCGTTCTGCATGATCAAACACCAGCAGCGCAATCTCCGACGGATGACGCCGCATCTGTTTCGCAATCTTTTTCAAGCTGATGTCATTCTCCCAAAGTTCCCGGAAGGTTTGCAGTTCCTCTTCCACAAATACCAGGTTCAATTCGAAATCGTTTGCTTCAAAAAGATAGTAGTTCATGGCGATCCTCCTTCGCCTGATGGTTGGACTACAATTCAAGTAAATCCGAAATTAACACCGCAGAACGGTTTGTATGGTTAATTTCTGTTATGTCGATATTGCGTACTGGATAAGCCATTTTCGCACCGGGTTCATCTGCGTTCACATAACCCCATCCTGTGTCCTTGTATTTCTTTGGTCGTAGGGAAAAGCATGACAAATATTCTGACCCTGCGTCCCTTACCACGTACTGATAACCGTGGTCCATTAAATCCCTCAACATTTCTAGCGCCTGTTCCCGGTTCTTGATTCCGTACATAAAATCATCCCTCTCTTTCTCTACAACCAGATAAACGCAGTAACCGTCGCCAGAATTGAAGCGATGCAGATGGCCGTCATCGATTGACGAACTTCTTTATCAGCAATGGCTCCCATGAAGCTGATGCACATGATAATGATTAAGATGATTTTCAATACCAAAGTCATTTCGCGTCCTCCTTATACTCAACCCGATAAACGCCGGGGCGCATTTCATGAATTTTTGATGAAACGCCTGCTTCGTAGCCCTTGTCTGTGCCTTTACGGAAGCCGCTGTTGAAAGCGAAAGCGTTGGTTAGTCCGAAGATGACTGCTGCACCGATTGCCCAAAGAACCATAGTTAAGGTCATGCTCATTCCTCCTTCGCCAATTCAGTTTCTTTCGGAATTTTCTTAAACCATTTATATTTTTTCAAAGTCTGTAGAGAGAACATGGATTCTGTCGCTTTGCGCAGACCCGTATCACTTTCAAAAAACAAATTTTTTAAATTATCCTCAGCGATCATTTGCAATGCTGCTGGAAAAGAAATTTCTTTATAAATCACTTTCATTCCTCCTCAAAATACGAGATATGCACGACCACTTTCGGCGTCAGGCTATAGAACTTCCGAACAATGACCTGTATGATCTGCGAATCGTCTTGCCACATAACCCCGTTTAAACCGTCTTCGATGCCCTTTAAATAATTGGAGCAATCGGGTTTAGTTGTGGGCCGCAGCAATCCCTTTTCAATTAAGTCCAATTTCGGCTTTGTCTGGTACTTTTTCGGTGCTTGTCTGTAAATGTCGACACTTAAGTGAATAGGGCCTGTTATAAGCTTTTTTGGAGCGTGTTCTGCTGCCACCAACCGAACGTACTGCTTAAAGTCTCTCGACTTCGCTGGATCAATGAGAACCGTTTTACCGGCAAATGTCTTGCCGGCTCTCGGTCTCCCTTGGGCAACTGGTTCGCCCAGGATTTCAAATAAGATGGTTTTCATTGGTTCACCTATTTTTCATGTATTTTCGCGTTAAACCGTGTTGCTTTTTGAATTGATAAACCGAATATTGTCGAATGCCAAATGCCTGCATAATTTGTCTATCGGTCATGTTCCGACGTTTCATTTCAGCCCAAGTCGCAGGATTCAAAAATTCCTTTTCGTGGTCCAGCTTTCTTAGATCCACGGGATCCACACCAACCCAAAAGCAATATTTCCTGCAGCGATAAGCGAAATCTTCATTGCTTCACACTGATTGTTCCAAGCGACAGAAATCCGAGTGCCAATTGCATTCATCCAATTTCCTCCTTTATCGCGCTATTTGTTCGGATTATGATTAACAATCTTCGAAAATTTTCTCTTTATGAGTAGCAATTACTGCATCATCTTCAATAAGGAAGCCTTCCGCATGAAAAGATTTAACGTCATTTTCGAATAGTTCGGAGAAAGTATCTGACTTCATTTCAGCAATCAACGCCTGCTCATTCAACCCTTCTGGATAATAAACCTTTTCTTCGTTTTCCTGTACTTCAAATTCCACGACCATTGTTGCGATATACTTTACTTTTTTCATATTTCATTCTCCTTTTCATTTTTAGGCGCGATAACTCAACGCCGCTTTATTAGGTACTGCCGGCCGTTCAAGTAGAAATAAAGGTTGGGACCGGATGGCCGCCGGCGCTTATTCACCCATCGGCCATACATGTCCTTCAGCTTTTTAAAGATATTCAATGACTACCAGCTCCTTGAAGAGCTCCGCATTGTGCTCCCAAACTTCCAACGTGATCAGCGTCTTATGATCACGAGCTTTTTTTAAAATCTCCGCCGCGGCCACCCAACCATTTGCATCGTCTGCAGCTCGGTCCTTATATGGAATCAGCAAGGCGATTGCCCAAACATAAGCGCTCCAGGTATCTTGCTGCTCTCCCCAGTCCGGGCCTTGATAAGAGCCAACCCATTTCCGTTCACTCGGCGCCCAGACGTTTTCTGGGATGATCCCAACGACTCGGCAATTTGTTTCTGCAGGGAAGTTTTTAGCCGGCTGCCAGTTCGCTGATTCTTTTTGAAAATAAACGGGACCAGTCTCTTCCGCTGGAGCATCCAAGATGTCGAAGATGTCCATTTGGTTTTCCGGGATTTCAATCGTCGGATTCGTCATAAATGGTCACTTCCAAATCGCGGTCCGGGTTTTCGACTTCCAGTTGGTCCGCTATGCGCTCCTGTGCTTCGCTGATCGGCATTTCCTTGTCCTGGTAGATGACCGTTCCTTCCGTGCAACCTGCGAGCAGTACAGCAGCTAAAAGGGTTCCGATGATTAGTGTGGTCTTTTTCATTCGGACTCCTCCTTCGCTAGATTCTTTTCTTCCCAGCGTTCCCGAACGGTTTTATAACGATCCTGCGCGACATAAACGTTGCCGTCGAAGTCTTCTTCTCCCCATTCATCAGCAGCGCGATCTAAGAACAACTTTTCGCCACATGACTTGCATTTAATAAATTTATTTTGGCGGAATGTGGTATGGGTACCGTTATAGCCGCATTCTAAACAGCGAATCAGAACTTGAACAATTTCCTGTTCATTCTTCTTTTTGATTATTTCTGCAGGCGGATTATCAATAACCAATCCAAGCTTCTCGGCAACTGTAAAACCGTTATCTTTTGCACCGAGTAACTCGACTGTTTTGGGGAGGCCTTCTGCAATTTCTATTGCCTCTTTTACTTTTTCTGCCGGGATGGAAGGCTTCCCATCTTTTCTTAATTGCTCTGCATCAACTGTGATACTTACTTTCGGCGATGCTTCAGGAGATTTAAATGTCTTTGCGTGAATTGGTTTGTACCTATTCAAAGCGAAGTCAGCAAGTGATTCGCCATCCAAAGCAAATGGTTCGATGGTGATCGACTTATCAACTTTGGTTTGAAGAGCCGCTTGTATTAACTTCAATAATTCAGCTCCGCCAGATACCGGCTGTGCATTCTCAACGACAACGCGATCTTCTTGTTTTCCATGTGAATCGTGACGAGTGTTTACAATAGTCATTTTAAAAGTCATTTTCTTTTCCCCCTCAATCTTCCCGACGAATTTTTTCAAGAACCATCAGATCCCGAATGGCGTAATAGCCTAACTCTTGCAGCGGTTCGTTATTTGGCCCGGAAGTGATACCCATTGCTTCCAGTTCATAAATCCAGTTTTTGCGCTTGATTTCATCAGCCGTTAAAAGATTCTTGTGCTTCCTCATGCACGTTCCCCATTTCTTTTAAGTGAGAATTGAATTTTTAGAAAAAAGAGGGCCATTTACACAGGCCCTTAATAACTTATGCAATGACAATAACTTTTTCGCTTTCGATTAATTCCGCTAATTCCTTGCTCAAATATTCTTTGATTGAATGCATGGCTGATATTTCCCAAGCGCCACCGTCTGCCTCAAATAGTGCTGCTTGTGGTCCTTTTTGCAGCCGCAATACGAATGATGATTCTGGCTGCGCGATTTCTACGAATGTTCGGATGGGACGTAAGATACACGGATTTGGAACTTCGACTTCGCCGCGCGTAGCAACACCTGTTTTTGCAATGACCTTTTGACTGACACCGTTATCTTCCGTGGTGACCCCTTCGTCTTCAACAATGGATCCAGTCATATGCAGCAGCGCCTTCGAGTCTTCCGATGAAACGAATTTTGCCTGTAGTTGGATATTGAATGATTCCAAGTCCATGAACCGCCCAAACGTAATGGATGGGAGCATGGCATTTGCTTCTACGTACGTTCGGCGGTCGTTGTCGATGTTCAAAGCATCAAATAGTCGAACCGTTGTAGGGTTAACAACATGAACCATGAAGGGGCACTCTGTATCGAAATCGCTCTTGATGTAATCAATCAAACCCGATAGGCTGCGAACTTCCAAGCTACGGACGGTTTTTTCAATGTCCAGACGTTCCAAGCTGCGCGTTGAATAAATATGGCCGTTTGTCTCGACGATTTCTGGGCGGTTGTGTTCTTTAAAATAGTTGAATAAATCTTTTAACATGTAATTTCCTCTTTTCTGTTTTTGGTTTTATATGTGGTGTTTATTTGAATCCGACAACATTAGATGGTTTTTTGACCTCGACTTTTTCACCCGTATCGGTTGCAGCGTCGCCATCTTTGTCAATGTACATTTGTCCTTTTGCGCCACTTTTTAGTTCCTTCGCAGTCGCCTTGCCGTTAGAATCTTTGTCCAGAATGATTGTCGCTGGAATTGCGACGGCTGGTGCCAGAGTCGTTTTTGCGCTAACGTCAACGCTCGCGGTTTGCCGGTTTTCAGTAGGTGTAATTTTGATGTTTAATTGAACGGTACGTGCCTTCTTCGGATCCGTATTAAGGTCGTTGATATTTTCAAGAACCTTTTGAATTTCCAAGTTTAGTCGTTCGTTTACTGCGCCATCTGCAAAAGTTTCAATATTAATAATTTTTGTTGCCATGATTTAGTCCTCTTTTCTGTTTGTAGTAGTGGAACAATTCAAAAGCGAGCCGTGCTTCCTCTTGCATGTTCCCTCAGTTTTCAAAGCTGAAATGCAGTTGCCAATTATTGCTTTATTAATAGTTAGAAAATTCCCTATACTTACTTTTGGCCCGGATAGGGTTGCACCTTTTTCGGTAAAATATTGGAAGTAGAGGGTTAAAAAATTTTGATGTTGCTTAGTTAGGAGGTCAGAACCTACCTAACGGCTATCCTGACCCCTTCCTTGCCGCTAATTTATCAAGCAGCTTTTGTTTTTCCGCTTCAATGTTGTATGTGCTTTTCTGAGCTGGTTGTGACGCTTGTTCTTCCTCTGGCTTGTTGAACCATTCAGGAAGTTTCTCTTCACGCATAGGACCGTTTCGGTAATTTGAGCGCGGTTGATAATTGCTTGGGCTTTGTTGAATAACTGGTTTATTGAATTTGTTCCGCTCATGCGATTGGACCTGCTCGATCGTCATGAGTTTGTTGTCCGCCCATTCCTTGAACAGGTACTCAACAAAGCCATAATTTTTTTTATTTCGGTCGGCCGCTATCTTGATAGCTTCTTCAATAATTTCGTATGATTCGTTAAAGTCGTCGAACCACTTGCCCAGGCTCTCAATTTGAAGTGGAGACAGTCGACAAAGGTTTGCTTCAAATGTTTGAAGCGCTTTTGCAAATCCATTTTCCGGAACAGCTGCTGGTCTAGTTGTAGATGTAGTTGTAGATGTAGTAGATAAAGGTTCTTTAGTGCTTAAGTTCTTAAGTTCTTGTTCTTGTTGCGTCTTCGTTGCGTCTTCGTTCTGGGTTCGTTCTGTTAAAGGTTCGTTATCCGTTTCGTTAGTCGTTTCGCTATCACCATCAAACCCTTGGTACTCATGGTATTTACAGACTGTGAAGACCGTTCCGTGTTCCGTTTCGCGAACCGACACCATGCCTTCATCAACTAATTTCTTAACAGATCTCAAAATCGTGCTTTTCGCTACTTTTTTATAGCCTCGACCTTCTTTGTATTCCAAGTCTTCCGCTAATTTCGAATAGGAACGGAGGTACTGCCCTCGGTTGATTTCAATGCCTCTTATTTTTATTCCGTCTTTGTGAGAGGCTTTTAACATAAGTAAAGTAAAGAGCCGGAAAGTGGTAACGTCGTTCCATATTTCGTGATCCGTGATTCTGCGGTGCATCTTTATCCAGCCTTGCATTCTCGTACCTCCTTCCTATCGAAATCTATTTAAGGTATATAAATCATCTTGCCGGTAAGCTCCGCTACCTCTTGACGAAACTGCTCTTCGTTGCTGTTTGAATCCGATAAATGAAGCAGCCAAATTTCCTCTAATTTGGATAAGTCATTTGCCTTTAGAAATTCCTTCACGTTCTCCAAAGAGAAGTGGGATCGCATCAATCGTTTTCTTAAGACTTTCGGTGTTCTCCCGGATAAAATATTTTCGTCCAATAGCTTCTGCGAGTAATTGCACTCCACCATCAAGTGCGTTAGGCCGGCGAACCGGTATTTGATGTAATACGTGTCAGTGGCGAAAAGCAATTTGTCTCCTGCCGTATTCACCAATAGAAATCCGAATGGCTCTGAAACATCGTGCTGCACATCGAACGGTAAAATGGTCCAAGTGCCGATAGTGAATTGCTTTTTATTTTCAATCGCTTTTAAGCGGTGATGCTGGATGTTTACGGCCTCTTTTGTGCCTGGCGATAGATAGACATCAATTCCGGCTTTTAGGACATCCTGTAAGCCACTGCAATGATCCTTGTGCTCGTGAGTGATAAGGCAGCCTTTTATTTGTCTGGTCTGGAAGTTCAGTTTCCGTTGAATATCTTTAAACCGGATGCCTGCTTCCAGCAGAAGGGGCGTCGTGCCATCGGTAATGTAGTAGCAGTTCCCCTTCGAACCAGTTGCAAGTGTCGTGATTTCAATCATCAGAACGGTGGAGCATCGTCTTCTGCAGTTGCAGTTTTGACAGGCTCCGCTTTCTTTTCTGTTTGGGCTTCGACTGCCGGTTTCTCAGCTTTTGGCATATCGATAATTTCCGGTTTGATATCCAGTGATTCAGTATTTGCCTTTTGCTTGATTTCATATTCCGGATTGATTTCTTTCCGCTCATTGTCAAACTCGTTTTCAGTGGTGCGATTAATGGCGCCGATGAACAAATCGCTGTCATCTGAAGTGTTGATAAATGCCTTGGCCGCGCGATTGATAACGGTCCGCTTTGCCATTTCCTGCGGGTATTTATTTTGTACGGCTGCCATACTTGATTGCGACCAAGATGTTTGAATTTCAGCCATGGTCATGACTGTCAAAAACTGAACCCCATCATCACGCTCGATAATGCAATAAGCCCCTTCAATGTCATCTTTATTTCCGGATGCAGCTTTCCAATCTACTTCGTGGGATTTAAAAGCCAGTTGCCCTCGATCGTTGTATTCAACTTCGAACTTCTCACCTTTCCAGATGACGTTTGCCCAAATATCTTTCACACCCCTCATGCGTTTAATGACCGCCTGGGTGCCGTGATAGGACCGGATGAACTGCATCTTATCGCCGTAGACAATGAAGTATCCCTGATTCTTCGCAACGCTCAGTGCTTGAATTGCCATATCCTGCAGGGAGAATGCGACACTCTCTTTTGTTGCAGTGTCGATTAATGACGTTTTCTTTTTGAAATCGACTTCTGTTAATTTAAAGTACGCCGCTTGAACTGCGTTAACGATGGAGTAGTTTTCTGGGATATTGATCTGATTGTTTTCCACCATGCTTTGAACCTTTTCTGCGACCCTCGTCACCATAGCATTTTGTTTTTCAGCAGGCAGATTGACTTGGTTTTCCTGTGGTTGCGTTGTCATATTAAATCTCCTCTTCCTGATCTAGTTTGTAGAACTTGTTCACTTGAACTTTTGGATAGATGTTCTGTCTCGCATATTGGTCGTAAATGAAACCGTCGGGAAAGCGCTTATAGATTTCCTTTTCTATCTCTTCTTCAGATGGATAAGAAGCAAATTTTTCATACACCGGTAGTCCACTTACATTGATTTCATAAAAGGTTTTTAATGGCATTAGACAGCCTCCTCTAATTTTGGTGTTTCGATGCGCAATACTTTGTCCGGCTCCGAGACGATCAAGCTGATAAGCTGTGCATCCGTTTCAATGAGTTTGGTGACCGCTTCGGCGTTATCGATGAAGATTGGAGCCTCAATGCCGTGGAACGCAGATAACGTATTGATGATGTCTAGCCCGACGTTGATCTTCGCCGCGTTATTCAAGCCAGAGCCGTATGGGACGCCATCGTACAACGTTTCGCAGACTTCCTGTAGACCGCCGTTGATTTGCTCTTCAAACAGCTTGAAACGAGCGAATTTAAACTTGGCATTGATTTTCTCTTCCATGATTTTGACTTTCGCCCGGATAAATTCTTCCGTCAGGAATAGGTGATGCTCCAGCTTTTCGAATTCAGCAGCGAGTAATTCTTCTTGATCCTTCAGATCCTGAATGCGAGCTTGCAAGTTGCCGACATTCGCATAGACAGCAATTTCTGCATTGAGAGCAGAGCGTTTCGCTTTCAGCTCCTCGATCTCATCGCCGATGTCGCCCGCAGCATCTTCTGCTCGTTCCTTTAATTCTGAAATAGCGATTTGAATATCTTCTTTACGGTTCAAGAGTTTTTGATAATTTTGGCTCTCTGATACGTCCTGCACGTTGCCTTCAACAGCTTTCAGCTCTTCGGTGAGTTTGGCTATGGCTTTTTCTTTGGAAGCGATAGGACCGTTGATTTCTTCGATTTCAGCTAAGAAACGTTGGTTTTCGTCTTCGAATAGTTTTTTATCCGAAGCGCCGCGGTTCCCTTCGTCTTTGATTTTTTGAAGTTCATTTGATTTTTGAAGATTAAATGCAGCCAGTGCTTTTTCTTCTGCCGCTTTCACTTGCTCTTCCGGAAGTTCCTGGCCACATGTCGGACAAGCGCATTCCGTGTTATGTGCAGGCAGTTTGGCGTTTACTTCTTTCCACTTCGACCGCAAAGCCGCTAGATTCTGTTCAATACGGTTGATATTTTCATTGTTGTAAGCAATATTGCGTTCCTTTTCTTTTTTGCGGGAAACGAAAGTCTGCTGGTTCGATTGTTCCTCTTGGAGCTTAGCGCGCAACTGATACACTTTTTCTTTCGAGTCACTTTCAAAGTCGCGACGGAAGTTTGTGATATCCATTTCGACTTTCTGCAGCTCCCCTTCTTTCATCAAAATAGCGTTGCCGTTTTTAATGGCGCTGACTTGTGCCTGCAGCTCTTCGATTTCGGTATCAACCTTGGCAACTTCGGCTTTCAATTCTGGAAGATTTCCGTCGCCTGCTGGAATCGATTTAGTGATTTCATCGATGCGGATCGGTAGCCGGTCCAATTCATCGTTTATCGCTTTTCTGCGGGCGTTCACGGTCTTTTGGAAGTCTTCCATCGACTTTCCTTTCAGAATCAGTTCCAAGCCTTTCAGCTCGTTATTGGATTTGAAGATTTCATCATTGGAGACTTCACCGCAGACCCGGAGCAAAATCTTCCGGCGGTCCTGCCATTTCACCTGTTCGTTAAAATAAGATGGTGATGTCAGAAGCTTAAATAACTCTTCCGGCATGATGCTTTCAATCCGTTTGCTGTACTCCGCCTTTTTCAAGGGCGTACCATCGATGAAGTAATCCGTTTCATGGCCGGAAAATTCTTTGGCGGCAGATCCGCGTGTCTTCGTCCATTTTTCGCGATAAACTTTCCGCAGCGTAATGGCTTGGCCATCAACCAGCAGCTCGCATTCGACTTCGTGATCAAGCATTGGTTTAGCTTTGCCGTTTTCCAATGTCTTGATGGAAAAGTCTTTTTTGTTTTGGCTGTCTTTATCGAAGAGAAGCCATAAGAAGCTGTCGAATAATGTCGTTTTTCCAGTGGCGTTATCGCCGTATATTTGAATATCTGAGCCGTTTGCATCGAACGAAAAGGCTTTTACTCCTTTAAAATTCGAAAGCGTCAGGCGGTTGATGCGGACTTGTTTCATCTTTATTCCTCCTAGTTTTGTGTTACAATGAGGACATAATCTTTATTCCTTGCCTCAAGGTACCGAGCTCGCTGCTCCAACAGCGGGCTCATTTTATTTCCCGGAAAAATTCAACCTTCGCTACTTCAATCAAGTAATCCTCAGCGTTGTCTTCCAGCACGATCCGGCCAGCTGAATCCTGGAACCATTTGTCGCCGGGTTGAATTTCAGAGCCGAACATATCTTCAATCGGATGATCCTCAGCGGTGTAAGGCTTTCCAGCTTCCAACTTTTCTTGGTCTTCGATTTCTTTTTCCAACCACTCCCGTGTGATCGGGCCATGCCAGCAAACCTGGCTGATGATGTTTCGAATGATGCGCGTCTCCCCGTGACTGGAGAGCTTGCTGAGGCGATGGTCCAAATCCTTGTTGTCGCGGTATTCCTGCAAATCTTCAATTTTCCGCATGTTCATTCTCCTTTCGTGATTTCACAATAATCATGTCTTTGCGATATTCGACCCGATGCCCATCGTTTCTCAGTAACGTGCAAATAAAGAGAGTTTCACGCGAGTCACCGAGGCTTTCATAAGCGAAGATGGTTGCAATATTTCCGACTTCCTCCGATACCTGAATGATGTTCCGGATCTCCGCCATCTTTTCGGATGCGTCGAATGTTTTTAAATCTATTGCTGCTTGACCTGTTGCTGGCATTTGTTCCCCTGCTTTCTAAAAAATTAGGCATAGCCCTTTGTCGTTCCGTGCACATACCATTTGCCATCACCGTAGTTATTACACTGGTAAATAACACCGCTTAATCCCATTTCAACCCATACATAAATGACATTTTGTGTTTTCAATTGTTCAAAAATCTCATTTAATGTTAGACACTCGGAACCATTCGGCTCTGATTTCCAACTCAAGTCACCAATATCAACAAACTTTTTGCCAACAATAATTTCCGTGCTTCCAGCTTGTAAATCAATAACCGTATCACTAACTTCTTTCATTTCTTCACCTCTTCCTGATGGTTGAATCCCATCAATAAGCCCGGAAGGATGAAGCAGGAAGTGGTGTTCCCGGGCTTATTGACGAGAGCCAAAGCTCTCGCTATACTTGAATTACAGAGTTTCTATCAAAAGCCGATTGACCTAGCCGTCAATTGGTTTTTTTGTTGTCTTCTTCGTAGCTTCCGAAGAACATCCCAAGCATCAATCCGATGAAAAAGATGAAGAACATGGATCCAAGTAAGTAAAGTGGTTCGCCTGCTTCGATGAACATTATTGCAACCATCCTTTCGCTTTCCATTGAGGTCCTAGCACTTTGATTCTGTCTTTAATCGATATTTTGTATTCCAATTGCAGCTGCATAAGCAGGTTGTCAGTATGAATGCGGGCATCTAGTAATTCATCCATCAGTGACTTCACCGATTCTTTTTCGTCTCGATCCAATGAACTTGGCGGTTTTGCAAGACAGACTTCCTTAATCTTTTCAAGGCCCTCTTCAATTTCACGTTGAGCGTTAGCGCTGAATGCCAGCCGGTGCTGCTCAATGTTTTTGCCGCGCAAAACCGGTGATGTTAACCCTCCTGAAAACTCGTAGAGAATATCCATGCTATAAGCTGGGTGGTCATAAATATCAATGGACTCCCGAGCAATATCCGCCTGCATGGTGCGGCGATTGTTTTTGATGTTGCTGCTGTGCTGAGGGGAAATGTTAAGATCCCCGGCTAACTGCTCGCCGCTCATATCATTGGCGGCCAGTAACCTCTCAACAGCGTCCCCTGTAAATGCTGATTTTTTTATCATTTCCTCACCTTCCTTTTGAATGTTTAGGTATCTTTTTCTATTCATGTTTGTCTCGTAAAATAAAGTTAAGGTTAAGCGAGACAGTCAGTGTTTTCCTCGATCCACTTGAACACTTCATCCCGCGGATACCGAGCTTTTACATCTTTTAACCGAGGAAACGTCGGATTCGCGACGAGCTTCGTTACGGTTGGCATTTCAACCTGCAGGATGGTTACTAGATCCGCCTTTTTTAAAACTGGCGGGTAATAGTACTTGCTCCTCCCATCCTCAATCCCTTTTTCATAAGCTTTTTGAATGGCCTTCTCCAGCTTCAACTGAAAGAGCTGATCCTCCAGACTTTCAATGGTTACCATTTGTCTTGCCACGTTTCTTCCCTCCTCAAGGGGCGCTCCTCACGTCCCTTCTTTTTTATAATTTCTGCATTGTCAAGAGCGCTTGGCGTTCAGCAGAATTTGATCCAAATTCACTCTCGTAATATTTAAGCGCCGTTATAATTGCTTCAATTTCTTCGCGATTCGAAAATAATGGTTTTTCGTATGCCTTAATCAAGTTTTCTAAATCTGAACGTTTCACCGTTATCATTGGTTGAATGTCGCTGATTTCGTTCAATTCTTCTTTCAAATTTTCTAGAAATTTTTCCATAAGATTTCCCCTCCGTTTCTTTTAACTTTGTGTCTCATGCGGCTCACAGTTTGTTTGTACAGTTAGATTTGTCCATTCTTCACTCTGTCGCCTAATGAACGTGCGTAATTTTCAATGCGTTGTTTTCTTTTATCTTTTTCATCCTTTGAGTTCACTCTTTCATCCTCTTTTTGGCTGATATAGATTAATCGCGTCATAAATGTTTTCACCATTTTCACTCTCCTTTTCATTCAACTTTCAGGAAACCTTCCTAGGCAGCCAAGCATCAACGTATTTGATAGCAGTTTGTAGTTCCTGGCGTTTTACATCTTTATAAGAAGCGACCCCAAATCGATTCTTGATTTCTCGATATAACTCCTGGAACAATTTCGGCCGAAGTCTTGGATTGCTCTCCAGTTCATAAACTTTTGTTGAAACCGCTATTTGTAATCTCCGCTGCTCCCCGTGGTCCAAAGTGATTTGGTTTTCTACCATCGAGCGAATCTCCGTGACTTCTTTTTTGACATCCTCAACTTCATTAGCCATTTCAATCGTTAATCTCATCGAGGCCAACAGCTGCTCTTTTTCTGAGAGAGGTTTAAGTTGACTTTGCATTCTATAGTATTCATCAACTAGCATTTCGTAAGCATCCCAAGCTTGGTCAGAGTTAATAGATTTCGCTAATAGCCAAGCGCCTTTTTCAGTCCATAAATAAAGCACAGAAGCATATTTAAGGGTGGGGTCAATTTGACGTGACCCTTTAAACTCCCGAAGGTCATTGCCAGTCAATGCGAAATAATGTTTGGATTCAATGAACCTTTCTGAATTACGCTGGAAGTTTCGATTGATTGTTTTACTATCAGTTCCGAAAGATTCAGCCAGTTGCATAGTTGTCAGAACGCGTTGCCCGCTTTTTTCAATTACTGATAAGTTCATTTGCTTCAACCTCCGAATTGTTGAATGATATGAAAAGAATGTTTTCAGGTAAATCGCATGTTACTTTTTCACCGACAGCAATACCTTCATCACACTTATAAAAATCCATATATCTTTGTAGTTGCTTTAAGCTGCTGGCCGTAAAGGCTTTAAGTTTAATTTCTACCGGAATGAAAGTTTCTGATTTTTTCAACCAAAAGTCTGGAATATGTTTAGGATCGTTCGAACGGTAAGTTAGCTCGTAACTCTCTGGCAACAAATGCTTATAATTTTTAGAAAACCAAGCATGCTTATCGAATTCTGTTTCTCTTGTAGACATGAAATTATTTATAATCGCCATTTGAACTGCAGTTTCTAAAAATGGATAAGCGGAAAGCAAAGATTCCAGTTGTTTTAGGTTATCGAGAGAATCGCCTAATGCTCTTGGATTTTTATAAGAGTATTTAATAAGGGCTTCCAGTTCATCTAGCTTTTCTAAGAAGGAAAGAATATTCATTTTATCCATCTCCCTGCCCCCTTTCTTTTCATAATATTTCCTAGCAAGGGTTTAGGATGCCCTGGTAAGAGCATTCCTTTCGGCTAATCCTCCCCTTCCTTAGATGGCTACTCGCTTTTTAGACGATTCGTCTAATTCGTTTCCAAAAAAAAGCTCATCAACATTAGTTCCAAAGAATTTAGCAAATTCACCAGCTAACTTGAAATTAGGACTTCTAAGTCCGCTTTCAATTTTGTAATAGTGGGATTCAGATATACCAAGGAATTCTGCTGCCTCTTTAACCGAAAGATTTCTTTCTTCTCTCAATTCCTTAAGTTTTTTTCTCATTTTTTTCACCTCTCTTTTTTTGGACGTTTTGTCTATCTGTTTTTACTATAAAGGACGATTTGTCCAAAGTCAACAATAATTATACATTTTGTCCAATTTTATTTTTTCATTGGACAAATAGTATAAAATTAAACAAAGTGAATAGTTGGAGGTGTAACGAATGGAAGTCCATGATCGCATTAGAAAATTGAGGGATAAAGAAAACCTTTCTAGGGAAGATTTCGCTAAGGCTCTTGGAGTCACGTATGATGCGATGTCTAAATACGAAACAGGAAAAAGACGTCCTGATTATGAAACTTTACAAAAAATTGCTGACTATTTTAATGTTTCTACCGATTACCTCCTCGGCCGTGACGAAAAGAAACAATCTCCGCGCAGCGATGAAGAAGAATTCGAAAAATTCCTAAACGACCCGCGAATATCCAAGCTATACAGCGAGTACAAAGACAGTCCTGAAAAAAGACGTGAAGCTCTATTTGCTGCTTGGGAAATAATTAAAACACTTGATGAAAAGTAATTTATAAAACCCCTATTGAATCAAATACTAAATAAATTAAACCATTCTTTATTAGGAGGCTATCATGTGAAAAAGCAATTATTCCTTTTCGGATTAGGCAGTATGCTTTTGCTTGGCGCTTGCGGTTCAGAAGAAGCGAGTCAGCCAGTTGATCAACCAAAAGAGACGGCACCAACTGAACCAGCGACACCTGAGCCTGCAAAAGAAGCTGAGGAAAGTACCGAAGTTGAAGAACCCGAAACTGAATCAGATGAAGCCTCCCTCGAGTATGCGGACGCTGCTGAATTAGCAGAAGGCAGTGCTCATCCTATTCAATTTTATGAAGCAGAAGATCCTAAGCAAGAAACCGAAGAAGGCATGATTCGCGTTGAATTTGAAGGATTCAATTTAGAATTCACTGCGTTCCTAGTCGATTTCAAACCATCTGAAGAATTTCTATATGACTTTGAAGAAAAAGAAACAGTACGGGCTTTGCTTATCACAACTCAAGCCGAAAACATCAACGAGTTCGATGTAGACTATTCTGGCGGCATGACAATCGTGACGGATACGAAAGAACAAGTATCTCCAGAGTCAGGTATTCTTACAGGTAACCCTATCCACCAAACTTATTATGGTCCAGTAGAAGCCGAAGGATATTCTATCATTCCATTAGAAGATGGTTCAGAACCAAAAGAACTGACGCTTATCATGGATCCGCCATGGAAAGTGGAAAATGGAGCCGTGAATACCGAAACCGGACAAATGGGCGAAGAACAACGAGTTAAACTAAAAGTTTCTAATGAATAAATTTAAGATATTAACTCAATAAAATTTGAAATTATTCCCTACTTTTCAAAAGTAGGGTTTTAATTTACAATAAAGGGGAACATTTGTTCTAAAAGGAGTGGTGGTATGAGCAGAACTTATAACAATCTTGAAGAATACATACGGCAGCTCTTACATCGCCTCAGTATTTATCATCCTCATCAATTAAATACAGAGACCGTTTCCTCCAGATTGGGCTTAGTCCTCCACTATTTGCCGTATGACGCTATGTACATTGCTGGTCATATATTTTTGGATAGCCGAAAGCCAGATAATCAACGCTGGCAGGAGTTCGGACATGAGTTGTGCCATCATCTTTGGCACGAAGGAGACCAAGCCTTAATGTCAGTTATGATGCGAGAATGGCAGGAATGGAAGGCCATTAACTTCGCGTACAATCTCTGTGTCCCCTCTTTTATGTTAGAGGGCATGGACTTGCCGGCATACGAACGAGAAGCAGTTTGGGTGATCATGGAGAAATTTGGAGTGGAGCGAGTTTTTGCCGAGAAACGCTTGGAACAATATTTGCGCAATATGGCTTTTTAAAAAATGAAATGAGGGATTCCGATGAATGGCGAGCAAATCTATATGGACATTAAAGAAGCTATGCAGAATGGCGCAGGACGTATCGGAGAAACTGAAGTATTTCTGGTATTCAAAAGGATTGTGAAGCGTCAGGGCGTGCTATGTGGAGAAATTAAGGGGTATAGCGATGCTTATGGCAATCCTATCGACGTACAGGAACTTGGCAAATTGAATAACTAACCACCTTTTACTATTCAACGATTTGAAGAAGGATGGAAAAGAGGAGGTTTAACAGTGGCATCATTCCAAAAATATACGACGAAATCCGGCGAGCGTTGGTTATTTAAGATGGATATCGGCAAGGATCCAGCCACCGGCGATAGAAAATCAACAACAAGAAGAGGGTTCAAGCGAAAATCCGATGCAGAAAAGGCAGCCGCAAAGCTATTGAGAGAACTTATGACAGGCGAGGAGAAAAAAGAGGATATAACCTTCGAAGAAGTATTCAATGAGTGGTATGAGAAGCACAAGCGCAAAATCAAGCCATCCACCCGATATACGAAGGAATCCAAGTTCCGGAAACACATCTTGCCGCATTTCGCTAAGTTGAAAATGAAAGATATTACCCGCGCCTACTGCCAAAAATACGTAAATGATTTGGCTGATCATATGACTTCTTATAAGGACTATGTAATTCAAGCAAATCTGGTATTCAAGTACGCCATGAGAAATGATTACCTCTTCAAAAATCCAATGGGACAGATTGAATATCCAATGGAGGAAGAACAATTCTTAGCCGACAATGAAAAAGAAATGAAATTCTGGGAAAAGGACGTGTTTCAGAAAGTGATCAGCAAAGGAGAACAAGAGCTACCTTTTAGAGATTACCTCATGATTCGTCTGTTTCTCGTCTCAGGCCTTCGTAAAGGCGAGTTATCGGGATTATTAGAGACTAGTTTGATTGAGGAAACCAATAGCGTGCGGGTAGCTCGTACGGTCTTTTGGCGGAGCAAAGAATTTTTCCTTATGACGCCGAAAACCAAAAATTCTTTGCGAGATGTGGAAGTAGACGAACAGACGTTTAAACTATTGAAACAGCTGGTTAAAATGAACAAGGAATTAAGGATGGTAAATGGGAATCCAAAAGTTGATAAGTTTTTATTTCCACGTCAGGACCTTAAGCCCCTGCGATCTGCTTATCCAAACGATGTTCTTGCCCGGTTATGTAAAAGAATTGGCGTAGAGGATATCGGCGTCCATGGATTGCGTCATACGCATGCTTCTATGCTCTTTGCCTCTGGCGCCTCCATGAAGGACGTCCAAGAGCGATTGGGACATGCGCGTCTCGACACGACCATGAATTTATACACCCATATTACAAAGGAACGGAAGCAAGAAACCACGAAGAAATTCGTCGACTATATGACCCTTTGAAAATTCAGTGGTCAAACGGTGGTCACAAGCCTATTTTGCACACAAAAAAAGCCCTCTTCTCGTAATGAGAAAAGGGCTTTAAACATTGCTGTATTAGCGTTTTGAGAACTGAGGTGCGCGACGAGCTGAACGAAGACCTGGTTTTTTACGTTCTT
>NZ_JBOZWR010000012.1:0-44015 GCF_050864155.1 Planococcus sp. YIM B11945
AGTCCAGTGATGATGGCAAAGAGGCCACACCCGTTCCCATCCCGAACACGGCAGTTAAGCTCTTTTGCGCCGATGGTAGTTGGGGGTTTCCCCCTGTGAGAGTAGGACGTCGCTGGGCATTAAAAGAAAAGCCGTTACCGGTTCCCGGTAGCGGCTTTTTTATTGTTTTCAATCAAACCGTTCTTTCAGCTCTTCGCACAACCTCATCAAACCAAACTCCGGTATAATGAAACGAAAGCACATAATTAATACGCGAGGATGTGGATTATGACACAGCGTCGCCCTTTAGTAGAGGCATTACTGGCATTTCAAAAACAACGGCCGATTTCATTTCATGTGCCGGGACATAAACATGGACGCTTATCAAATTTACCTGAAGAAATGCGTTCGGCTCTTTTATATGATTTAACTGAATTAACTGGGCTCGATGATTTGCACTATGCAGAAGAGGCCATTGAAGAGGCCCAGCAATTGCTGGCGGAAACGTATGGTTCAGACCAGAGTTTCTTTCTTGTGAATGGCTCGACGGTTGGGAACTTGGCAATGGTGCAAGCGGTGTGCCAAGAAGGAGATGAAGTGATTGTCCAGCGCAATGCCCACAAGTCGATTTTCCATGCGCTCGAGCTGGCCAAAGTGCGGCCGATCTACTTAGCCCCTGAATGGGATGCGTCTTCCTTAACGGCCGTGGGCGTATCCTTCGATACGATGAAACGAGCGATTGATGCTTTTCCGAAAGCAAAAGCCGTGGTGCTGACCTATCCCAATTATTACGGCATGGCTATCACAGAGCTCAAACAGATCATCTATTTGTGCCATCAGCATGGCTTGGTCGTATTGGTGGATGAAGCCCATGGCGCCCATTTTCAAGCCGGTATGCCTTTTCCGCATTCTTCTTTAGCGCTTGGCGCCGATGCGGTGGTGCATTCTGCGCACAAAACCTTGCCTGCGATGACGATGGGTTCTTTCCTCCATTTGCAAGGAACCCGCATTGATTCGAATCTCATCAGCAAGTATTTACATATGTTCCAATCGAGCAGCCCGTCCTATCCCATCATGGCTTCTTTGGACGATGCGCGTGCCTTTTTGCAAACTTATTCGCAACCCGACATTCGGACGTTTCAAGAAAAGCGCCAACGTTTTATTGACAGCGCTAAGACGATACCGAGCCTTGCCGTAATTGAAACGGATGATCCGCTAAAATTGCTGTTGCGGGTTGAAAATTACAGCGGCTATCAGTTACAAGACCAGCTAGAACAAAACGGCATTTATGCCGAACTGGCAGACCCTTATCAAGTGCTGTTGATTTTGCCGCTGTTAAAGCAGCAGCATGTCTATCCATTTGCGGAAATTCGCAGCCGGCTAAAAGAAGCGGTCCTAGCGTTGAAAAAAGAAGTGCCCTCGCCTGTGACAATAAAGGCGTTGGAACAAGAAAAAATAAGCGTTCCGGAATTGTCGTTTGAAGAAATGAATGCGGCCGAACAGGAATGGATTTCCTATACTCAAGTGATTGGCCGTATTTCAGCAACAATGGTTGTGCCATATCCGCCGGGAGTGCCGCTTGTGGTAGCCGGTGAAATTTGGACAACCGCCAAACTGGAAAGCCTGCTGGATTATTTGGCGGCAGGCGCTGCCATTCAAGGAGAGCATCGTTTACATCTCAAGCAATTGTCGGTCATACAAGCAGGGAGGCAGGACGAATGAAAAAGTCAGGGTATTTTATTTCGATTGAAGGGCCAGAAGGGGCTGGAAAGTCGACAGTCATCGAAGAAGTCATGAAAAAATTAACCGAAAAACAAATAGAAGCGGTGTTGACGAGAGAGCCAGGCGGCATTGAAATTGCCGAGAAAATCCGCGAAGTGATTTTGGATAAAGCGCATACGGCAATGGATGCCCGTACGGAAGCGTTATTGTATGCAGCGGCGCGTCGGCAGCATTTAGTGGAGAAAGTCGAACCGGCACTCTTGCAAGGTAAAGTGGTGCTGTGCGACCGATTTATCGACAGTTCGCTTGCTTATCAAGGTTTTGCGCGCGGCTTGGGCGTTGATGAAGTTCTGGCAATCAATCAATTTGCCATTCAAGATACCATGCCGGATTTGACCTTGCTTTTTGATATCGAGCCGGAAATCGGTCTTCAGCGCATTTCAGCCAATAGCGGGAGAGAACAAAACCGCTTGGATATGGAGAAGTTGTCGTTTCATCAAAAGGTCTACGAAGGCTACGAAGAAGTAGCGAAGCGCTACCCAGATCGCATCGTCAAAGTGGATGCTTCCCAAACGGTCGACCGTGTGTTGGCGGATGCCTTAGCAATTATTGAAAAACGGTTGGAAAGTTATAGGGTGTGATTCTTTCTTCATGTTATACTTATATAGAAGAAAAATATAAAAGGAGTGAGTGCTGATGAAACTCGTCGTAGCAGTTGTACAGGATCAAGACAGTAACCGTTTATCCAATGCCTTAACAAAAAATGATTTCCGGGCTACCAAGCTTGCCAGTACAGGAGGGTTTTTGCGCTCAGGGAACACGACTTTTTTAATCGGTGTCGAAGACGGCCTTGTGCCGAAACTGATGGATTTAATCCGTGAAAACTGCCGTGCCCGTGAACAAATGGTGGCACCTGTATCGCCAATGGGAGGCAATGCTGATTCTTACATCCCTTACCCAGTGGAAGTAGAAGTAGGCGGCGCGACCATTTTTGTTCTTCCCATCGAACAGTTCCATCATTTTTAAGAACTGCTATAGATCAACGCAACAATCGCTGGCTGAAAGCTTCTTTCCGGCCAGCAACCCCCGTGCTCCGCTTGGAACACGGGATTTTTTACAAAGGCTGAAGGTGAAAATGTGCAGAAGACGGTTGAAGAAATCCAAGAAACGCAGCCAGTGGTCATGAAGAGGCTGCAAGGAGCTTTTGAAAAAGATCGGCTGGCACATGCCTTTCTTTTTGAAGGCCCCGAAGGCTCAGGAAAAAAAGAAATCACTCATTTTTTTGCAAAGCTTTTATTATGCGAAACCCCTATTCAAAATGTTCCATGTGAAACATGTCATAGTTGCAAAACGTACAATTCTGGGAACCACCCAAGCATTGTATTCATTGAACCAGACGGGCAAAATATAAAAATCGATCAAATTCGTGATTTGATTTTAACGATGAATAAAACAGGCTTGGCTTCAGGCCGTAAGATATATGTGATCGAACATGCAGACCGAATGAACAATTCTTCTGCCAATGCATTGTTGAAATTTTTAGAAGAACCAGAAGTGAACGTCACAGCGATTCTTTTGACTGACCGGTTGAACGCCATCATGAGCACAATCCGCTCCCGCTGCCAGCTTGTTAGTTTTCAGCCGCTGTCACGGCCGAAACTGATGGAAAAACTGATGGCAGAAGGCATGACCGCTTCGATGGCTGCAACCGTCAGCATGTTGACGCAAAGTGTAGAAGAAGCAGTTGCGCTAAGCGAAGACGAGCAGTTTGCACAAGCCCGGAAACTGGTTTTAAAAATGGTCGATGTTGCCGGAAAAAACGTCCACGAGGCGTTATTGCTGGTCCAAGCAGAATGGCTTCCATTTTTTAAAGAAAAAGAAGATGCCGAAAGAGGGCTGGACATGTTATTATTTGCATATCGGGACATCGCGACAGTAAAAGCAAGTCTCGACGCTGTATGCACGTATCCCGATATGAAGGAAATTTGGAAGCAGATAGCGCTTCAGCGTTCATTTAGCGTGTTGTCCAAACAATTGCAGGCCATTTTACAAGCAAAGCAGCAATTGCAGCGCAATATGAACCGGACGCTGCTGATGGAGCAATTAATGCTGAATCTGCAGGAGGGGTAGCAAGTGTATAATGTCATAGGAGTCCGTTTTAAAAAAGCGGGTAAAATATATTATTTCGATCCAGGCGAATTCGTGATTGAAAAAGATGATTACGTGATTGTGGAAACGACGCGTGGCGTAGAATACGGCAAAGTGGTCGTTCCAACGAAAGCGGTTGGAGAAAACGATGTCGTGTTGCCATTAAAACAAGTGGTCCGCGTGGCAAGCGAGCGCGATCGCCAGCAAGTGGAAGAAAACCGCCTCGAAGCGGCTCGGGCTTTTGAACAAGGAACCGAGAAAATCGAAGAGCATCGGTTGGATATGAAACTGGTTGACGTGGAATATACGTTTGACCGCAATAAAGTCATTTTCTATTTTACCGCGGAAGGCCGAGTGGATTTCCGCAATTTGGTGAAAGACTTGGCGTCAATTTTCCGGACGCGCATTGAACTTCGCCAAATTGGCGTACGCGATGAAGCAAAAATGCTCGGCGGCATCGGCCCTTGCGGCAGAATGCTTTGCTGTTCAACGTTTTTAGGGGATTTTGAGCCGGTATCGATCAAGATGGCGAAAGACCAGAACTTGTCGTTGAACCCATCAAAAATCTCCGGCCTTTGCGGGCGGTTGATGTGCTGCTTGAAATACGAAAACGATGAATACGAAACCGCGAAAAAAGAAATGCCGGATGTCGGCACGCACGTAACAACTCCAGATGGTGCAGGCCGCGTAGTGGGCATGAACATTTTGGAGCGTGTGTTGAAAATTCGTTTGGCTGAGCAAGAACAAACGTTGGAATATACATTAGAAGAAATCATGAACCAAGGAACGAGAGCGTGAGGTGGTGCAAGTGAAAGAGAAAAACTTTTTGGATACTGTCATGGATTTTGAGCAGCAGCTTGAATCGATGCAAGAGCAATTCCGTGAATTAAAAGCGGTCGTAGCGCATACGATGGAAGAACACCATGCGCTGCAGCTGGAGAATCATCATTTGCGTGCGCGTTTGGATGAACTCCACAAAGCCGTACCTGAAACGGTGGCTGTGGATGCCGTGAAGTTGAAAAAAACGGCGATGGACATCGGCGAAGGCTATGATAACTTGGCGCGTTTGTATCATGAAGGCTACCATGTCTGCCATGTGCATTTCGGCAGTTCCAGAAAAGGCGATGACTGCTTGTTTTGTTTGTCGTTTTTGAATAAACAAAACTGAATAAAAAACGAAAGGCTTCCGACACTGCGTGTGGCGGCAGCCTTTTGCTATGTATGAGGAGTGACGTTATGTTAATGGATGATGAACGGCTTGATTATTTGCTGGCGGAAGATTTGCGGATCATCCAAAGCCCGTCGGTTTTTTCCTTTTCGTTGGATGCGGTGTTATTGGCGCGTTTTGCCTATGTGCCGCTAAAGCGCGGAACGGTTGTCGATTTGTGTACCGGCAATGGTGCCATACCGCTGTTTTTAAGTGCACGGACCGAATCCCGTATCATCGGCGTGGAACTGCAGGAGCGGCTCGCTAACATGGCTCGGAGGAGCGTTGACTATAACGGCTTGTCCGATCAAATCGAAATTATGGAAGGGGATGTTAAAACCATCTCTTCCCGGCTTGGATTTGAGAAATACGATGCCGTAACCTGCAACCCGCCTTATTTTCCAGCCCATGAAATGAGCGACAAGAACATCAGTGAGCACATGGCCATTGCGCGCCACGAACTGCATTTAACGCTGGACGAAGCGGTCCTGGCTGCTAGCCAGTTATTGAAGCAAGGCGGTAAAGCAGCATTTGTCCACCGGTCGGGGCGCTTGATCGATTTGATTGCCGCCATGCGGGCCAACCGGCTGGAACCCAAACGCATTCGCCTTGTTTATCCGAAAGCAGGAAAAGAAGCGAATACGTTATTGATCGAAGGGATTAAAGACGGCAAACCAGATTTGAAGGTCCTGCCGCCGTTAATTGTTTACGGTAAAGACGGGGAATATACCGAAGAAGTGAGAGAACTGCTTTATGGAGACAAATGAGCATTATTTCTACGTACTGGAATGCGCAGACGGTTCTTATTATGCAGGGTATACAAACGATATGGCCAAACGGCTGGCTGCCCATAACGCTGGCAAAGGAGCCAAGTATACGCGGGCAAAAGGGCCAGTCCATGTAATCCACCAGGAAACCTTCGAGTCAAAACCACTGGCCATGAAAGCGGAATACGCTTTCAAGCAATTATCCAAACCACAAAAAATCCGTTATATTGCGGAAGGAAAGAAGGGCGCTCAATGAAATCGCAAAAAAGTTTTCAAGAAAATCGGCCGACGCTGTACTTGGTTGCCACGCCAATCGGCAACCTCGAAGACATGACCGTCCGTGCGCTCCGGATCTTGAAAGAAGTGGACGTCATTGCGGCAGAAGACACCCGAAACACGAAAAAACTATGCAATTATTTTGATATACAAACTAAATTGGTGAGTTACCACGAACACAACCAAGAAAGCGGGGGCTTTAAAATTCTTTCTTATCTGGCAGAAGGAAAGTCAGTCGCACTGGTCAGTGATGCCGGCATGCCGTGTATTTCGGATCCTGGCGAAGACATTGTCAAACGCGCCATTGCCGAAGATTATCCAGTTGTGCCGGTGCCAGGGGCCAATGCCGCGCTTAGCGCCTTGATCGCGTCAGGCATTGCGCCGCAGCCGTTTTTGTTCTACGGCTTTGTGTCGCGCAATAAAAAAGAACGCCAAGCTGAACTCGAGAAATTAAGCCAGAAAGAAGAAACGCTTATTTTTTACGAAGCGCCGCACAGGCTGAAAGAAAGTTTGAAAAGCGTACAAAAGACGTTTGGGAACGACCGGAAAATCGTCCTTGCCCGTGAAGTGACGAAAAAGTTTGAGGAGTTTTTAAGAGGCACTGTGGAAGAAGCGGTAATGTGGACGGATGAAAACGAAATACGGGGAGAGTTCTGCATTATTATAGAAGGAAACGATTCACCCGATGTGGTTGAAAATGAAAAGTGGTGGGAAGGCCTGACCGTCGAAGAACACGTCAACGAGGTAATGGAAAAGAAAAAACTGTCGTCAAAAGAAGCCATCAAAGAGGTCGCAGCCGAACGTCAAATGTCGAAACGTGACATTTATCAAGCGTATCACATATAAAAAAACCGGAAGCTCGAGAGCCTCCGGTTTTTTCTTGCCTTATTTTTTCAAGTTGTTTTGAATTTCTTTCATGAGCATTTCTGCGCCTTCTGGGCTTAAAATCAATTTCCCGCCTACAAGTTGCATATTCTCATCCGAAACTTCGCCAGTTACGGCGCATGTCATATTCGGCATATACTTTTTCAATATAATTTTATCATCATCGACATAGATTTCCAACGCATCTTTTTCTGCGATCCCTAACGTACGGCGCAATTCAATTGGAATAACTACTCGGCCTAGTTCATCAACTTTCCGAACAATTCCTGTTGATTTCATAATAAAAATCCCCCTTTAATTTGTTTTGGATCCAATCGTCAAAATTCGACATTTACCACTTCCTGTCATAAATCATACCAAGTACTGGCAATTAGGTCAATAAAAAACTATCAAATCCATAACAAATTTTCATTTTCTTTGACGAGAATCTGTGGCTAATCGCATTTTTTAGCAAAGTTCTTTCCGATTTGTCAATACAGGCAACAAGACAGCTGTAAAAGACAGTCAAGAGAATGTCGAAAAAAGTGGTTTGGAATTGAAAGATTGTACAAAATTGGCGACTTCGTTAAAATAAGAACTATACAAAAAAACTGGAGGAATTTTTCGTGACTGCTAAAAACAATACTTTTTATTTGACGACTCCGATTTATTATCCAAGCGGAAAATTCCATATTGGAACGGCCTATACGACAGTTGCATCTGATGCAATCGTCCGTTACAAACGATTAAGAGGGTTTGATGTCCGTTTTTTGACCGGCATGGACGAACACGGCCAAAAAATTGAAGAAAAAGCCCAAGAAGCAGGAAAGGCTCCGCAAGAATACGTGGACGAAATGGCTGCGGCAGCTAAAAAAGTTTGGGAAACAATGGACATCACATACGATGATTTTATCCGCACAACCGAAACACGCCATAAAGAAGGCGTGGAGAAGATTTTTCAAACGTTCTTGGACAATGGCGACATCTACAAAGGCGAGTACGAAGGCTGGTACTGCACCCCGTGTGAATCGTTTTACACGGAAGCGCAGCTTGTCGATGGCAATTGCCCGGACTGCGGCCGTCCGGTCCACAAAGTAAAAGAAGAATCGTATTTCTTCAATATGAAAAAATACGCGGACCGGCTGCTCGACTATTACGAGAACAACGTCGAATTTATCGAGCCGGAATCGCGTAAAAATGAAATGATCAACAATTTCATCAAACCGGGCTTGGAAGATTTGTCGGTTTCCCGCACATCGTTTGACTGGGGAATTCCGGTTCCTGGCGATCCGAAGCACGTCATTTACGTTTGGGTGGATGCGTTGTCGAATTACATCACATCACTTGGCTATGGCTCGGAAGACGATTCGCTGTTCAATAAATATTGGCCGGCTGATGTCCATGTAGTCGGAAAAGACATTGTCCGCTTCCACACAATTTATTGGCCGATTTTCCTGATGGCGCTTGATTTGCCTTTGCCCAAAAAAATCTTTGCACATGGATTTATCATGATGAAAGACGGCAAAATGTCGAAATCAAAAGGCAATGTCGTGTATCCAGAAATGCTCGTAGAGCGCTATGGACTAGATGCGACGCGTTATTTCTTATTGCGTGAACTGCCATTCGGTTCAGATGGCGTCTTTTCACCGGAATCATTTATTGAGCGCACCAATTTCGATTTGGCGAACGATCTGGGGAATTTATTGAACCGGACAGTGTCGATGATCAACAAGTATTTTGAGGGAACAGTTCCGCAAGTAGAGGGCTACAAAACCGAATTCGACGAAACGCTTCAGCAAATCGCGAAACAAACGGTAGCAAATTACGAACAGTACATGGAAAAAATGCAGTTTAGCCTGGTGCTGAGCGAAGTATGGACATTGATTTCCAGAACGAACAAATACATCGATGAAACACAGCCATGGGTATTGGCAAAAGACGAAGCGCTGCAGCCGCAACTGGCTTCGGTTATGGGCCACTTGGCGGAAAGCTTGCGCATGACAGCGGTTATGTTGCAGCCGTTCTTGCCGAACGCACCAAAACAAATCGTCGAACAGCTCGGCTTGTCAGAAGACACGCTTGCGTGGGAAACGCTCGAACAGTTTGGCAACATCCCGGCCAGCACAAAAGTCGTCGGCAAAGGAACGCCGATTTTCCCTCGCTTGGAAGTAGAGCCCGAAGTGGCGTACATCCGCGAGCAAATGCGCGGCGGTTCCGCTCCTGTTGAAGAAGAGAAAGTGGAAGAAGTGGTCGAAGCGCCGGACGTTCCGGAAATTACGATCGACGACTTTATGAAAATCGACCTTCGCGCGGCAACCGTCACCGCATGCGAGCCAGTTCCGAAAACGACGAAGCTGTTGAAGCTGCAAGTGGATTTAGGCTACGAGCAGCGCCAAGTGGTGTCGGGCATTGCGGAACATTACAAGCCGGAAGAACTGGTTGGCAAACGCGTCGTCGTAGTCACCAACTTGAAACCGGTGAAATTGCGCGGCGAATGGTCGCAAGGCATGATTTTAGCTGGACAAAAAGACGGCTATTTAACCTTGACCGAAGTAGATGCTAAATTGCCGAACGGAGCTCAAATCAAATAAACAATTGGGCAAATCGTGTGTCCTGCTAAAAATTAGAAATCTTTTTGTAATAACCCAAATGAAAATTCTATAGAAAAAGGGCCTGCTTTTCCGAGCAGGTCCTTTTGCGTTGTAGGTATTTTGGCGGGTGAAATAATTGGAAAAAAGGAATGTGACATGTAAATAACATCTTTTGTTATACAAATGTAATGTTTATGTGAAGAAAGAAACAAGCTAAACGATTAAAATAACTAGTAGTGTGAGGAGAATGATGATGTTTATTGATACCCATGTACATTTGAATGCAGATCAGTATGATGAGGATTTAACAGAAGTCATTGAACGGGCAATACAAAACAATGTCACAAAAATGATTGTCATCGGCTTTGACCGGAAAACAATTGAACGTGCCATGGAACTTGTAGAAACATATGATTTTTTATATGCAGTGGTCGGGTGGCATCCAGTAGACGCCATCGATTGCACAGAAGAAGATTTGCAGTGGATTGAGGAATTGTCGGCCCATCCGAAAGTGGTGGGAATCGGAGAAACCGGATTGGATTATTATTGGGACAAATCCCCGAAAGACATACAACAAGAAGTGTTCCGCAAACAGATCCACCTCGCAAAACGAGTAAACTTGCCGATCATCATCCACAACCGAGATGCAACAGAAGATGTTTTGCGCATTTTAAAAGAAGAAGATGCGAAAACAACGGGCGGCGTGATGCATTGCTTTAGCGGCAGTGTAGAAACGGCGCGCGAAAGCATAGAGATGAATTTTATGATATCCCTCGGCGGGCCGGTAACATTCAAAAATGCCAAGCAGCCGAAAAAAGTCGCAGAATTGATTTCGCTTGACCATTTAATGATTGAGACAGATGCTCCTTATCTAGCTCCGCATCCGTACCGAGGAAAACGCAATGAGCCTTCGTATGTCCCGCTTGTAGCGGAAGAAATTGCCCGTTTAAAAGGAATTTCAGTAGAAGAAGTAGCCACGGCCACGACACGAAATGCAGAGAAATTTTTCAAGTTATCGTAAAGTACGGAAAAATTGGAAGAACCCGTATGAGTTGACGCCTTGAAATCAGGATTATATAATCACCCAGGTGAATAAGGAGGAGTTCTTTTTGTCAAAAGAAGCAAATAATAGTAAAGCTGCAAAATCTTTAAAGAGAAAATCTTTAGCAATTACAATTGCCACAGTATTGATGTTTGCAGCTGTTTTAACTTTCGCCATATATGAAGGAACGAAAAATACAGTCACAATGACGGCCAATGGCCAAAAAGAAGAAGTGAAGACCCATGCAAAAACCGTAGGGGATTTTTTGAAAGAACAGGAAATCAAAGTCGGTGAAGACGATTACTTGAGCCAGTCGGCAAGTGCGCCAATCGAAGGCGATCTTAGCATCGAATGGGACGAAGCTGAACAGTATGCCGTTACCGTAGATGGAAAAACCACTTCCGCATGGACGACGCAAAATACCGTTGCTGATATTTTAGCGAAAGCGAACATTGAAGTAACCGAGCACGATAAAGTTTCACCTGCACTTGAAGCAAAAGTAGATGAGGACACAGCAATATCTGTAGAAAAAGCATTCGAAGTAACACTTTTGGATGGTTTAGAAGAGAAAAAAGTATGGTCCACTTCGACTACGGTCGCTGACTTTTTAAAACAGCAAAAAGTCTCTTTGAGCGAACTTGACCGAGTTGAAAAAGGAATGGACGAATTGGTCCTTCCAAAATCAAAAGTCCAAGTTGTTCGCGTCGAAAAGGTCACCGATGTAGTTGAGGATTCTGTAAAATTTGCAGTTGAAACAAAGAAAGATTCTTCGCTTCTTAAAGGGGAAGAAAAACTGGTTCAAAAAGGCAAAAAAGGCGTTGTTAAGAAAACGTATGAAGTGGTAAAAGAAAACGGCAAAGAAGTAAAACGCGACCTTAAGAAAGAAAAAGTCGTCAAAGAACCAAAAAAACAAGTTACGGCAGTCGGAACAAAAGTAATGGTTGCTTCTGTATCGCGTGGCAAAGATTCATCTTCTGCGAAAAAAGCGACAGCAGCGCAAGCATCCGCTCCTGCGAAAAAAACAGAGCCGGCTAAAAAAGTGGTAAAAGCGGCAAAAGCAACAAAATCATCTGAACCGCAATCAGGCGGGAAAGAATTAATCGTTTCAGCTACCGCTTATACAGCGAATTGCGCTGGCTGTTCAGGCATCACGGCTACTGGCATTAACTTGAAGTCAAACCCAGGCATCAAATTGATTGCAGTTGACCCAAGCGTTATTCCTCTCGGCTCTAAAGTATGGGTGGAAGGCTATGGCTATGCAATTGCAGGAGACACTGGCGGAGCGATAAACGGAAACAAAATTGACTTGTTTTATGCGGACCAATCGGCAGCACTTGCCTTTGGGCGCAAGCAAGTCAAAATAAAAATACTCAATTAATATTATCTAAAGCTTTCTTGGGAATTTCCCGGAAAGCTTTTTCTTTTTACAGGTTTACCCGGCAGCGTGTAAAATAAAACAGGAAGTTTGGAAGCGAGGATGACAATTACGAATGAAGATAAATGAAATTATAGTAGTTGAAGGCAAGGACGATACTGTAGCGGTAAAGCGGGCGGTCAAGGCCGATACGATCGAAACAAATGGGTCGGCCATATCCATGGAGACACTTGACCGGATTGCACATGCCCAAAAAAAGCGCGGCGTCATTGTATTTACCGATCCTGATTATCCGGGAAGACGAATCCGTGCTATTATTGAAGAATACGTGCCAGCCGTCAAGCACGCCTTTTTAGCAAAAGAAAAGACGATTGCAAAAAACGGCAAAGGCCTTGGAATTGAACATGCATGCGACGCCGATATCCGGGAAGCTTTAGCATCTGTTTATACGCCGGTAGAAGCAGAGCGCCCCATTGAAATTACGATGGAGGACTTGATCGATGCGCGTTTAGCGGCACATCCGCAAGCAAAGAAACGGCGCACTGAGCTTGGGAATCTGTTGCAAATCGGCTACACGAACGGAAAACAGCTTCAAAAAAGGCTTCACATGTTTGGCATTTCAAAAGGGCAGTTTATTAAAGCTGTGCAAGCGTTAAATCAGGAGGAACTTTCATGACTAAAGATATAGCTACGCCAATACGCACACAGCAAATTATGGCGAAACACGGATTAACCGTGAAAAAAAGTTTAGGACAAAATTTCTTGATCGATCCGAACATCCTTCGGAAAATCGTCGGCCAAGCAAAATTGACAAAGCAGTCTGCTGCCATCGAAGTCGGTCCGGGAATCGGTGCATTGACCGAGCATTTGGCGCGGGAAGCGGGAAAAGTACTGGCTTTTGAAATTGATCAGCGCTTATTGCCGGTGCTTGAAGACACGTTGTCGCCGTATGACAACATCTCCATCATTCATTCCGATATTTTAAAAGCGGACGTGGAAGCGGCCATAAAAGAAGAACTAGCCGGCTATGAAGACATCATGGTCGTGGCGAATTTGCCATATTACGTAACGACGCCGATCATCTTAAAGTTGTTGCTCGAACGGTTGCCAATACGCGGCTTAGTCGTCATGCTGCAAAAAGAAGTAGCGGAACGCATTACAGCAAAACCGGGCACAAAAGCATACGGCTCGTTGTCAATAGCGATCCAGTACTACACAGAAGCGGAAATGGCGCTGACGGTGCCGAAATCGGTGTTTCTTCCGCAGCCGAACGTCGATTCCGCAGTCATTCGCATGATCAAACGGCCGCGGCCGATCGTAGAAGTGATCGATGAAGATTTCTTTTTCAAGGTAACGAGGGGTTCGTTTGTCCAGCGCCGCAAGACCATCTTCAATAATTTGCAAGTCGGCCTTCCAGGCGGAAAAGAAAACAAAGAATGGATTTTGAAAGCATTAGAAGAAGCAGAAATTGATCCGACCCGCCGCGGCGAAACCTTGTCGATTGAAGAATTCGGAAACTTGGCTAACAAATTGCATCCGTATTTCATGAAAGCAGAATAAGCAACAAGCCTTTGGGCAAAATAAATTATGTATTTCGGGTAAAAAAATATTGACAGCACATGACCAACGCTGATAAAATTATAAATTTATTTGACTTATTACTTGATTTATGGTAGAGTTTGTCTATAGTGAGGTGTAGACAAGATGCCCAAAACTTTGGCGGATATTAAAAAATCGTTGGATCTACATGTAGGAAAACGATTGCTTTTGAAGGCAAACGGAGGTCGCAAAAAAACGGTCGAACGCAGTGGGATTTTGCGCGAGACATATCACTCCGTGTTCGTGATTGAACTAGATCAAGATGAGCACGCATTTGAACGTGTGTCTTACAGCTACGCAGACATTCTGACAGAAGCGGTAGAAATTACTGTGTATGAAGGAACAGAAGAAGAATTAGTAGTTAAATAATCGATATTATCTATAGTATTTTTTTGAAGACTCGCAATCTGTTATTAACAGAAGGTGGGTTTTTTTGTGTTCAGACTACAGCGCTTTTTTTGTTTCTTTTCTCCAATTCTCCCCAATTTGTCGTCTTGTGTTAAAATAGTTTTCATTAGACTATAAAAGGAGGCAGTGGAATGCTCTACGTAAAAGCACCTGCCAAAATCAATTTAACATTAGACGTATTACATAAACGCCCCGACAACTATCACGAAATCGAAATGATCATGACCACTGTCGATTTATCAGATCGCATTGGGTTGATGGGAACGGCGAAAGGAATCCATATCGAATCGGCTGACCGCTTTGTGCCGAATGATTCCCGCAACTTGGCCTACCAGGCTGCCCAGCTGATCAAAGATACATACAACATTTCCACCGGCGTAATCATTCATTTGGACAAACAGATTCCGGTAGCGGCCGGGCTTGCTGGCGGCAGCAGTGACGCGGCGGCAACGCTGAAAGGGCTGAACAAGTTATGGCAGCTGAATTTAAGCTTGGACGAGTTGGCGGAGCTGGGCGCTAAAATTGGCTCCGACGTGCCGTTTTGCGTCTACGGCGGAACCGCGTTAGCAAAAGGCCGCGGCGAAATCATCGAACAGCTTCCAACGCCGCCGAACTGCTGGGTCATTTTAGCGAAGCCTACAATCGGCGTTTCGACCGCTGACGTGTACGGTGCTTTTGATGCGAATAAAGCCTACCACCCGGATACTGAGCAAATGATCCGGGCGCTTGAAACAGAGGACTATGAAGCGATGTGCGCCAACTTAGGAAATGCCCTGGAAAGCGTCACATTAGATTTGCATCCCGAAGTGGCGCAAATCAAAGACCAAATGAAGAAATTTGGCGCGGATGCCGTCTTAATGAGCGGCAGCGGCCCAACCGTGTTTGGCTTGGTGCAGCAAGAAGCCCGCATTCCACGGATTTACAACGGCTTGCGTGGGTTCTGTTCCGAAGTTTATGCAGTTCGGTTGATTGGTGAACGAGAGATCCTTGCTTAAATACGGATATTTATGGTAAGTTTTCATTAAATCATTCGTGTTTAGGAGAGTGCAGTATGAAGTGGAAGCGCAGCGAACGATTAGTGGATATGACGCATTATTTATTGGAACACCCTCATAAACTAATCCCGCTTACTTATTTTTCGGATTTGTATCAGTCTGCCAAATCTTCGATCAGCGAAGACTTGGGGATCGTCAAGGAAACGTTTGAAGAAAAAGGCATCGGGCTGTTGCTCACCGTTCCGGGGGCAGCAGGCGGCGTTAAATACGTTCCAAAACTTCATGCGGAAGAAATTAAAACCATTATGAAGGAATTGATGGCAGAATTGAGCCATTCCGACCGGCTTTTGCCAGGCGGCTATTTGTACATGACTGATGTGCTTGGCAATCCGGACATGATGAACCGGGTCGGCAAAGTGTTTGCCACTGCATTTGCTAAGGAAAAAATCGATGTCATTATGACGGTGGCGACGAAAGGCATTCCGATCGCCCACGCTATCGCCCGCCATTTGAATGTGCCGGTTGTCATTGTGCGCAGAGACAGCAAAGTGACCGAAGGCTCAACCGTCAGCATCAATTACGTGTCGGGGTCATCACGCCGCATCCAAACGATGGTGTTGTCAAAGCGCAGCATGAAAAGCGGCCAGCGCGTGCTGATCACCGATGATTTCATGAAAGTCGGCGGCACGATGAACGGCATGAAAAACTTGCTGGAAGAATTCGACTGCACGTTGGCGGGTGTGGCGGTATTGGTGGAAGCGGAGCATGCCGATGAGCGGCTGGTCGAGAAATATTTGTCGCTCGTCAAATTGCATGAAGTGAGCGAAAAAGAACGCACCATTGCATTAGAAGAAGGCAATTACTTTACTCATGGAGGTTTTTGATATGAAATACGTAGCAACTGACAAAGCACCAGCGGCAATTGGCCCGTATTCGCAAGGCATTATTGCAGGAGGCCTGTTTTACAGCTCAGGCCAAATTCCATTGACTCCTTCAGGCGACTTTATCCAAGGGTCGATTGAAGAACAAACACATCAAGTTTTCGCGAACTTGAAAGCCGTTTTGCAAGAAGCAGGCTCTTCGCTTGAAGATGTAATTAAAACAACCGTGTTTATTAAAGACATGAACGACTTTGCCGCATTGAACGAAGTGTACGGTTCTTACTTCAGCGAGCATAAGCCAGCGCGTTCAACTGTAGAAGTGGCGCGTTTGCCAAAAGACGCAAAAGTGGAAATCGAAGTCATCGCAAAAACAGCAAACTAATCGAAAATCCCAAAGGCCGCGGCAAATGGTCTTTGGTTTTTTTGTTTACAGCTAAAATGATGGGCAATCCACAAAAATTATAGAGCTTTATAAATTGAATAAACACTATTAAATCAGCCTTTTTAGACTGGTTTTTTTTATTATTCAGGACTATTGATTAAATTTTCTAATTAATTTCAAAATTATTGAAGGAGTTTAGTTCTATTTATCGAATACCTTTAGGTAGCTTCACAAAATGGCATCTTAGGGGAGAGGTGAGAACACAATGGAAGTTACCGATGTGAGATTACGGCGCGTACAGACAGAAGGGCGCATGAGAGCGATTGCTTCAATCACATTAGACAATGAGTTCGTGGTACATGATATTCGTGTGATTGATGGCAATGAGGGATTATTTGTGGCAATGCCGAGTAAACGGACGCCAGACGGAGAATTCCGGGATATTGCACACCCGATCAATTCGGGCACGCGCAATAAATTGCAAGAGGCGATATTATCCGCTTATGAACAAAGTGAAAACGATCCGGTTTTTGAAGAAGCCAGTGTTTAATTTTTCAAATCCAAAGAGCCTTCTCTAAAAGATAGGCTCTTTTTTTGTTGGATTTTGATAATGTCATGGGATTGTCATGCCTTGGAACCTTGAAAAACCAAGGTTTTTCCGCTATAGTCAAGAAGGAAAACTCTAAGCAAAAAAATAGGAAAAGCTGTAACAGCTTATATAAAGAAAAGCTGCACCAAAGATCAAAGTAATGGAGGATCGATTTATGACACATACATACACAGTTATTCTGGCGGCCGGACAAGGCACGCGCATGAAGTCGAAATTGTACAAAGTGCTTCATCCTGTTTGCGGCATGCCCATGGTCGAACATGTGGCCAATAATGTCGAGCAGCTCGGGGTCGAGAAAATTGTCACAATCGTTGGCCACGGCGCTGAAAAAGTAAAAGAACAATTGGGAGCAAAAAGCGAATACGCGCTTCAAGCAGAACAATTGGGAACAGCCCATGCTGTGCAGCAAGCTGCTTCGTTAATTGAAGGAAAACCGGGCACAACATTGGTCGTCTGCGGAGATACGCCGTTGATCCGTCCGGAAACAATGGAATCTTTGCTCGCGCACCATGCAGCAACCACTGCCAAAGCGACGATTTTAACTGCGATTGCTGAAAATCCGACCGGCTATGGCCGCATTCTGCGCAATGCATCGGGAAGCGTCGAAAAAATTGTGGAGCAAAAAGATGCATCGGTTGAAGAACAGCAAGTGAACGAAATCAACACCGGCACTTATTGCTTCGACAACGAAGCGCTTTTCGAAGCGTTGAAATTAGTATCAAATAATAACGCACAAGGCGAATACTATTTGCCGGATGTCATTGAAATTCTGCAAAAGCAAGGCGAAGTTGTTGCTGCTTTTGCAACGGATAGTTTTGAAGAGACGCTTGGCGTGAACGACCGTGTGGCGTTGAGCGAAGCGGAACGCATTTTGCGTGTGCGCATTGCTGAAAAACATATGCGTGCTGGCGTATCCATAATTGATCCTGCTTCTACTTATATTAGTGCGCAAGCAGAAATCGGAGCGGATACAATTCTGCAGCCAAACGTCATGATTGAAGGTGCGACGAAAATCGGCGAAGATTGCTTTATTTCGTCAGGAACGACGATTTCAAACAGCGTCATTGGGGATCGCACGACGATCCGTTCATCTCATGTCTACGACAGTGTTGTAGGAGAAGATGTGGCAGTAGGGCCGTTCGCTCATCTTCGTCCGGAAAGCAATTTAGGAAACGACGTGAAAATCGGCAATTTTGTTGAAGTGAAAAAAGCGGCGCTTGGAAATGGCAGCAAAGTATCCCACTTGAGCTATATTGGCGATGCAGAAATTGGAACAAATGTGAACATTGGCTGTGGCACCATTACCGTCAATTACGACGGCAAAAATAAACACCTGACCAAAATTGAAGATGATTCCTTTATTGGATGCAACTCAAATTTGATTGCGCCGGTTACAATTGGCAAAGGTTCGTATGTAGCAGCAGGATCCACAATTTCGAAAAACGTGCCAAGTGATTCATTAGCGATTGCGCGTGCGCGCCAAGAAAATAAAGAAGGCTACGCCAACAAATTAAACGGGAAAAAATAGGAGGGTTCACACTCGATGAGTTATCAAAATATCGACAACAAACTAAAAATCTTTTCACTGAATTCGAACCAGAAACTAGCAGAAGAAATTGCTGAACATGTCGGGATTCCTCTTGGAAAAAGTTCTGTTACTCACTTTAGCGATGGCGAAATCCAAATCAATATTGAAGAAAGTATTCGCGGCTGCGACGTTTTTATCGTTCAATCCACTTCTGAGCCGGTTAACGAAAACTTAATGGAACTTTTGATTATGGTAGATGCTGTTAAACGTGCTTCTGCTCGCACGGTGAACGTGGTGATTCCGTATTACGGCTATGCACGCCAAGACCGAAAAGCCCGTTCACGTGAACCGATTACAGCAAAACTGGTTGCGAATTTATTGGAAACTGCCGGAGTGACCCGCGCAATCGTACTCGATTTGCATGCTCCGCAAATTCAAGGATTCTTTGATATTTTGATTGACCACTTATTGGCTGTGCCTCTTCTTTCAGAGTACTTCTTGAACGAAAGCAGCATTGATTTGGAAAACGTCATCATCGTTTCACCTGACCATGGCGGCGTAACGCGCGCTCGCAAAATGGCGGATCGTTTGAAAGCACCGATTGCCATCATCGACAAACGCCGCCCTCGCCCGAATGTTTCTGAAGTGATGAACATTATCGGGAATGTAGAAGGCAAAACGGCGATTATCATTGATGACATCATCGATACAGCCGGCACGATGTCCCTTGCGGCAAGCGCTTTGATTGAAAGCGGCGCAAAAGAAGTATATGCCTGCTGTACGCATCCGGTTCTTTCCGGACCTGCTGTTGGCCGCATCAATGATTCGGTCATCAAAGAATTGGTTATCACCAACTCGATTGCGTTGCCAGAAGAAAAATGGTCGCCGAAAATCAAGCAATTGTCCGTGGCGAAATTATTGGCAGAAACAATCGTTCGTGTCCACCAACAAAAATCTGTCAGCACGCTTTTCGATTAATGTCTTTATAAGTCCGGCAAACTTAGGTTTGCAATTCCCTATAAAGGGTATTTATATATTATGTACTTAAATTTGGAGGGTGACTTATTATGACTGGAAAAATAACAGCACAAAAAAGAGAAGGCGGACAACCGCATTCATCATTAACGCAATTGCGTGGAAAAGGTGAAGTGCCAGGCGTGGTTTACGGATATCAAGTAGACACAATGCCTGTAACGGTTTCCGAAATTGATTTGATTAAAACTTTGCGTGAATCAGGGCGCAATGGTGTCATCAGTTTAGACGTCGATGGCAAAACATTGAATGTTGTATTGAGCGACTATCAAACAGATGCTTTAAAAGGCAGCTTTAAGCACGTAGATTTCTTGGCAATCAACATGTCCGATGAATTGGAAGTTTCAGCGGCTGTCCACACAACTGGCGAATCTGCTGGCGAAAAAGAAGGCGGCGTGTTGAACCAACCGAACCGTGAAGTAACAATTAAAGTGAAGCCTTCGGATATTCCGGATGCCCTTGAAGTGGATATTGCAAACCTTGCAATTGGTGATACGTTGACTGTCGGAGATATTCGAGGAACGGTAGCTTATCAAATTTTGGAAGAAGACGACTTTATCTTAGTGTCAGTAACGGCGCCAAGAACTGACGAAGAACTTGAAAGCCTTGATACGGCAACAGAAGCAGAAGCTGAACCGGAAGTAATCGGCGATAGCGCTGCTGGGAAAGACAACGAATAATAAGATTCAACGAAATAAGGGGCTGTCCAATGACAGCCCCTATTTTTTCGTTTAGCGGGCGATTATGGTAAAATAAAGGTTAGTGAAAAGCAAAGGAAGCGTTTGGATGAAATTGATAATTGGGCTAGGGAATCCTGGCAAAACATACGCCGGGACACGGCATAATATCGGATTTGAAGTGGTGGATTTTCTGGCATCAAAATGGAATGCGCCGCTGACACAATCCAAATTCAAAGGCATGTACTCCATCATCCATCGGCCGGAAGGAAAAGTCATGCTGCTAAAGCCGCTGACGTATATGAACCTTTCAGGCGAAAGCGTTAGTGCGTTGATGGATTATTACGAAATCGACATTGACGAAATCGTGGTCATTTACGACGATTTGGATTTGCCAACCGGCCAGCTGCGTTTGCGGCAAAAAGGCAGTGCCGGCGGACACAATGGCATCAAGTCGCTGATCCATCATTTAGGGACGCAGCAATTCAACCGCGTGCGCATCGGCATCAGCCGTCCGCCTGCTGGCATGATAGTTCCGGATTACGTATTGTCGCGGTTTTCAAAAGAAGAAAGTGCAGAAGTTGAAGAAGCGGTTCAAAAAAGCGCGGATGCCTGTGAATTCTGGCTTTCAAAACCGTTTATCGATGTTATGACAAAGTTTAATGGAGCTTAATTTCGCTTTGACGCGCAAAACGCGTTCAGAGCTTTTTTCTGTTTGCTGGTGGATTGGTTATATAAGTTGAATTAAAGAAAGTGCTTTTTTATAAGCCGCTTCGGTCGCTTTGGGAAGGGCAAAGACGATTGCTCCTGCGCAAGCTCGTCGCAAAAGAGGTTCCCAAATCCTTTGGGTCCCTCTTTGGCTCCCACAATAAGCCGAGAAAACCACTCGTCTTATTGCTTCGCCTAGCCCTTGGACGCGCCGAAGCTAAAAATTTCTTACTACATAAGAAATTATTGGGATAGCTGTTCTATTACTGCTAGTTAGCTAGAAGATATGGAGCAAAACAGCGGAGACTCCCGCGGGATAGCGAAGTGCCGAACTAACTCGGGCGAATAGCCAAGTCTTGACCGAAGCCTGCGAGGGCAAGGCTTTGCGACGAAGCGTGTAACGCTGCAGGAGCACACGGTTTTCGCGGAGCTGTTTTGCGGAATATCATGCCCTATTAATAATTAAGTTCAACTTATATAGCTAGATTTTTTCTTCATACAGGTTCATAACCATTCAACAAGAGGTATATGCTTTATTATCGAGAGTTTTATTGAGAGAGGAGGAATCTTCATGGAGCCTATTTTACAAGCGTTTTCAGAGGATTCTCATATACAACGATTTATCGCAGATTTGAAAAAAGGGCAGGACCATCAGCTGCTGTCGGGACTTTCGGGAAGCGCCCGCTCGCTGTTTTACCAAGCAGTTTGGAGTGAAATGGCCGAGCCGTTATTGGTTGTGGCACCGAATTTATTAAATGCGCAGCGCATTTACGACGATTTGATCAAGTTGGTTGGCGAAGAAAACGTTCACCTTTATCCAGCAGACGAATTGATCGCAGCGGACGTTTCGTTTTCTGGCCCTGAACTGCGGGCCCACCGAGTCGATACGCTCGATCACATGAAAAATGTCGGCAAAGGCATTTACATCACACCGGTTGCAGGCATGCGGAAGCGATTGCCATCTAAAGCGCAATGGGACTATTCCACGTTGCGGGCTTCAGAAGGCGAAGAGCTGGATACGGAAGAATGGTTAGCCAAACTGGTGGCGATGGGTTATTCCCGAACGACAATGGTGACGACGCCAGGAGAATTTGCGCTTCGCGGCGGAATTTTAGATATTTATCCGTTGAATTTTGACCATCCGGCACGCATTGAGCTGTTTGATACAGAAGTGGATTCCATCCGTTTATTTTCAGCAGAAGATCAACGCTCATTGGAGAAAATGCGTTCGCTGCGCATTTTGCCGGCGAGTGAATTGGTTCTTTCCAAACTGCAGCAACGGAAACTTGCAGATCAGTTAGAGGATCAGTTGGCACGGACATTGAAAAAAATAAAAGCAGAAGATACGAAAGAAGCTCTTCTCATGCATATTCAGCATGACATCGACATGCTTCGGCAAGGAAACGTTCCAGATGGCATAGCGAAATATGCAGCTCTAGTGGAAGAGCAATCGGCATTTTTAGGCGATTATTTCCCAGAAACCGGCTTTGTCTTTTTTGATGAGTTGGGCCGCATTCAAGAAATGACGGAAACATTGGAGCGCGAAGAAGGGGATTGGATCGTTTCACTTTTAGAAGAAGGCAAGTTTCTCCAAAATGTTCATTTGTCTTATACATTCCGTGAAGTATTGACACGTTTGCCGCAAAAAATGACGTTTTTGTCGTTGTTTGTCCGGACATTCCCATTGGTAACCGTGAAGAAATCCGTGGCGTTTTCCAGCAAGCCAATGCAATCGTTCCATGGCCAAATGAATTTGCTGAAAGCGGAAGCGGAGCGTTGGGCAACTGCGAAATACCGAGTGTTTGTAGTGGCGAGCGGCGAGGAGCGGTTGAAGAAAGTGCGGTCCGTACTCGAAGATTACGGCATGGAATCAGAAATCGTGACATCGTCTAGTGAAGTGCAGAGCGGAAAAATTTATTTGGTTGACGGGGAGTTGTCAGGCGGCTTTGAAGTGCCGCTGCAGCGCTTTGCCATCCTGACCGATTCGGAATTGTTCACCAAACAAGCGAAGAAAAAATCGCGTCCGCAAAAACTGACGAATGCTGAGCGAATCAAAAGCTATTCTGAAATCAAACCTGGCGACTATATTGTCCATGTCCATCACGGGATTGGCCGTTATGTCGGCATTGAAACCTTGGAAATCGGCGGCGTCCATAAAGATTATTTGCATATCGTTTATAAAGCTGATGACAAATTGTTTGTGCCGGTCGATCAAATTGACTTGATTCAAAAATACGTGGCTTCGGAAGAAAAAGAGCCGAAATTGCATAAAATGGGCGGCGCGGAATGGCAGAAAACGCGAAAGAAAGTATCGGCTGCGGTGCAGGACATTGCAGACGACTTGATCAAGTTGTATGCCGAACGCGAAGCGCAAAAAGGTTTTTCTTTTTCAAAAGAGCAGGATATGCAGCGCCAATTTGAAGCGGAGTTTCAGTATGAAGAAACGGTCGACCAATTGCGGTCAATTGCGGAAGTTAAGCGGGATATGGAAAAAGAACGGCCGATGGACCGCTTGATCTGCGGCGATGTCGGCTACGGAAAAACCGAAGTGGCGATACGCGCAGTATTCAAAGCGGTGCTCGATGGCAAGCAAGTGGCTTTTTTGGTGCCCACGACGATTCTTGCCCAGCAGCATTATGAAACGATGGCGGAGCGCTTTAAAGACTATCCGATCGAAGTCGGCTTGATGAGCCGCTTCCGTTCGAAAAAACAGCAAACCGAAACCGTTAAAGGGTTGAAAAACGGTTCGGTCGATGTGGTTGTCGGCACGCACCGGATTTTATCAAAAGACTTGGTGTATAAAGATCTTGGCTTGCTTATTATTGACGAAGAACAACGCTTTGGCGTAACCCATAAAGAGAAAATCAAGCAAATGAAAACCAACGTGGACGTATTGACGCTGACGGCTACCCCAATTCCGCGGACTTTGCATATGTCGATGATCGGCGTCCGCGATTTGTCGGTCATTGAAACACCGCCTGAAAACCGCTTTCCGGTGCAGAGCTACGTCATGGAGCAAAATGGCACCTTAGTGCGCGAAGCGATTGAACGGGAAATGGCCAGAAACGGCCAAGTGTTTTATTTGTACAACCGCGTCGAAGACATGTCGCGAAAAGTGGAAGAAATTCAAGCATTGGTGCCGGAAGCGCGCGTTGGCTATGCACACGGGCAAATGACAGAGCGGGAACTCGAGTCGGTGATCATCAGCTTCTTAGAAGGCGACTACGATGTGCTTGTCACAACGACAATCATTGAAACCGGCATTGACATCCCGAACGTCAACACGCTGATTATTGAAAACGCGGACCGCATGGGCTTGTCGCAGCTGTATCAATTGCGCGGACGTGTCGGACGCTCGAGCCGGGTGGCGTATGCCTATTTCATGTACCAGCGCGACAAAGTGCTGACGGATGTCGCAGAAAAACGCCTCATGGCCATCAAAGAATTTACCGAGCTCGGTTCCGGTTTTAAAATCGCCATGCGCGATTTGACGATCCGCGGCGCCGGGAATCTTCTCGGATCGCAGCAGCACGGCTTTATTGACTCGGTCGGTTTTGACTTGTATTCGCAAATGCTGCAAGAAGCCATTGAAGAACGGCAGACGGGCATTAAGAAAGAAGACATTCCGGAAATCGAGATTTCGCTGGACCTCGATGCATACATCCCGGATTCGTATATTAACGACGGCTACCAAAAAATCCAAATGTACAAACGCGTCAAAGGCATCGATTCGGTTGAAGAAGTGGAAGAACTGCAAGACGAGCTGATCGACCGTTTTGGCGACATGCCGCTTGAAACCGACCGCTTGCTGCGCATCGCACGCATGAAAGTATGGGCGCGTTTGGTTGGCGTGGAATCGATAAAGCAAAATGGCAAAATCATTTCGATCAAACTGAGCGAAAAAGGCACAAGAGCGGTCAATGGCGGCAAATTGGTGGAGGAATCTGCCCTTTACGGCCGTGCAGTCGGCTTCAGCATGGCCGGCCAGCAGCTGGTCATGACGATCGATGAAAATAAAACCGCCAAGCACCATCCGTTTGACGTGCTTGAAGGCATGGTCAAACTGCTTCCGGAATCACGCCGTGAAGAAAAATCAATTAGTTGAATTTGTTTATATTCTGCAAAACAGCTTCGCTTTCCTGCGGGAGCTATGCCCAAAGCGTCCGAAGCGGGTTATAAAAAATACTTTTTTTAGTTCAACTTATTTAGTTAATTTTCAATAGGAAAGAGTGAATCCGGTGAATAATGAAGGCACAATGAAATCGTTTATGAAAGGTGCCGTGCTGTTGACGCTGGCGGGCTTTCTCGTCAAAGGGCTGAGTGCGGTGTACCGAGTGCCTTTTCAAAACCTCGTCGGCGACCAAGGATTTTACATTTACCAGCAAGTCTATCCGTTTATCGGCATTTTCAGCGTCTGGACGTCGTACGGCTTTGCGGTGGCGGTTTCGAAAGTGCTGGCTGACCACGATTCGCGTGAACATGCGGCGCTTTTGCGCATTGCGTTTGGCTGCATCGCGGCTATTTCGGCCTTCTTTTTTATCGCGCTGTTCTTCGGGTCGGGTGTTTTGGCTGTATGGATGGGTGATGGGAAGTTGAGCGGTCTGTTGAAAGTCAGCGCTTTTGCGGTTCTGCTCATGCCGCCGCTTGCGGTATACAAAGGCTTTTTCCAATCGCATAACCGCATGGAACCGGTCGCCTATTCCCAAGTATGGGAACAAGCGGTCCGCGTCTCGGTCATTTTGCTCGGCACTTGGCTCGTTGTCTCAAGCGGTTCTTCTTTATATGCAGCTGGGCAAACAGCGTTGTCTGGCACCGTAGCCGGGGAACTTGCAGGTGTTCTTTTGTTGTTTTGGTTTTTCCAAAAAAGAAACATGGCGCCATCCGCCGGTTTATCGGTGAAGGTTTGGCCGGTCGTCAAAAATATGCTCGCGGTCAGCCTCAGCGTCAGCATGAGTTCGCTCATTTTGCTGTTTTTCCAGCTCGTCGATTCGTTTACTGTGTTCCGTTTGCTGACGGACAGCGGATTGGGGGAACTGGCGGCGATGAAGCAAAAAGGCGTATACGACCGCGGCCAGCCGCTTGTCCAATTCGGTTTGTTGATTGCAACGTCTTTGGCGCTGGCCATTGTGCCGTTGATTGCCCATACCGTCAAAAAAAGCAGCGGCCGCTCGGCTAACCTTTACGCGCAGCTCGCTTTTCGCACGTCTTTCCTTTTTGCCTTTGCGGCTGCGGCTGGGTTGACGCTTGTCATGCCTTATGTCAATGAAACATTGTTTGAAACACGGGATGAATCAGAGGCGTTGATTGTGTTCAGCTGGCAAATCGTTTGGACGTCGCTGATTTTGGTCATGAACGGCATCCTCCATGGCCTTGGCAAAACAAAAGTCCCGGCGCAGCTGTTGGCGATTGGCTTGATTGTTAAAATACTCGGCAATTGGCTGCTTATTCCCGTGTGGGGCGTGCTTGGTGCTGCCATAGCAGGGAATGTGGGCTTGATAGTGATTGTCGCCGGCTTGTTCCTTTATTTTAAATCGGTGTGGCCAATCCGTTTTGCCCCGCTCCGCTATTATGGCTGGATTTTTGCCGCCGCCTTGGCAATGGCCGCCGCCGTTATCGGTTGGGCGTTGTTAATGGACCAGTTTGCAGTAGACGGATTGTCCAGCCGACTGGGCGCCTTATTAACGACGCTGACCGCTGTTCCGCTTGGTGCTGGCCTGTTTTTGGTGATCATCGCCAAAAGCCGCATCATTACTGAAAGGGAATGGTACATCATTCCGTTTGGCCGAAAAATGGCCGGGCTTCAGCTGGCAATAAATTCTAGAAGAAAAGGTGGCAACTCATGAATACCATTCACATCATCGGCCTCGGCGCAGGAGATTTGGACCAATTGCCGCTTGGCGTTTATAAAAAATTAAAAAACAGTGCCGAATTATATGTGCGCACAGAAGACCATCCAGTGCTTGCGGAACTTGCGCAAGAAGGCGTCGCGTTCTTGAGTTTTGACGCCGTGTACGAAAAGCATGATTCGTTTGAGCCGGTTTATGCGGAAATCGCCGATACACTGATCCGCCTGGCGCTTGAAAAACCGATTGTTTATGCGGTGCCTGGACATCCGCTTGTGGCTGAACAAACGGTTCAGCATTTGATCGAAGCGGAAAAAACGGGTTTGTGCCGCTTGAGCATCGAAGGCGGGCACAGCTTTTTGGATGCCTTGTTCGGTGCTTTGCGCATCGATCCGATCGAAGGCTTTCAATTGGTCGACGGAACGGACATGAAAAGCGGCCAACTCAATATGACGCAGCATTTATTGATTGCCCAAGTCTACGATTCGTTCAGCGCTTCTGAAGTCAAGCTGACGCTGATGGAAAAATACCCGGACGACTACCCGGTGACGATTGTCACGGCGGCCGGATCTGCTGCGGAATCGCTTCGCACGGTGCCGCTTTATGAACTCGACCGCAGTACCGAAGTGAACAATTTGACGACCGTTTACGTGCCGCCGGCAACAGACCGCATGCAGCGATTAAGAGAATGGCAGACGTTCCGTGACATTGTCGCTGTGCTCAGAAGCCCTGAAGGATGCCCATGGGACCGGGAGCAGACGCATGAATCGCTGAGCCCGTATTTAATCGAAGAAGCGCACGAGCTGCTTCAGGCCATTCAGGAAGAAGACGACGCGGCAGTGGCGGAGGAACTGGGCGATGTGCTGCTGCAGATTTTCCTGCATGCACAAATCGGCCAAGACAACGGCTATTTCCAGCTTGAAGACGTATTGGAAGCGGTCAGCGCGAAAATGATCCGCCGCCATCCGCATGTCTTCGGCGACGCCCAAGTTTCCGGTTCCGACGAAGTGCTTGCCAATTGGCAAACCATTAAAGCCCAGGAAAAACCAGAAGCGGCTTCACTCCTTGAAGGGCAAGAACGTTTTAGTTCGTCTTTGACGACGTCGTATAATTTCCAGAAAAAAGCGGCGAAAGTCGGCTTCACTTGGCCGGATGCAGAAGGCGCCTGGACGAAATTCGAAGAAGAATTGCAGGAGTTCCAAGCCGAAACGGCGAAAGGATCAAAAGACCGTCAGCTGGATGAGCTCGGAGACTTGTTGTTTACGTTGGTCAACATCGCGCGCTTTTTCGATTTGTCGCCGGAACAAGCGATGCTGCACGCGAACCGCAAATTCCAACAGCGCTTTGAATATGTGGAAAAACGGGTAAATGAAGGAACAGGCGATTTCAGCGATTACACACTTGAACAGCTGGATGCGTTTTGGAACGAAGCCAAACAATTGGCACGAAAGGAAGAGGGCAAATGAGACTCGATAAATTTTTAAAAGTTTCGCGTTTGATCAAGCGCCGGACATTGGCCAAACAAGTGGCCGATCAAGGGCGGATCACCGTCAATGGCGCGAAAGCAAAAGCCAGCTCCGTCATCAAAGTAAATGACGAACTGCAAATCCGTTTTGGCCAAAAAGTGGTAACGGTGCGCGTTGAGTTGTTAAAAGAAAACGCACGAAAAGAAGAAACGGCCAATATGTACACAATTCTAAAAGAAGAAAAACTCGATAAAGTTGAACCGGAATTTATCGATGACGAAGCGTAAGTGTTTTGAGCACAGAAAAAGCTGTTCCGTAAGCCGAGGCTTAGGAACAGCTTTTTTTATTTCTCGGCAAGCAGCGCCACAAGCAGCGCTTTTTGGGCATGAAGCCGGTTTTCGGCTTGTTGGAAAACAACCGAATGCGGCCCTTCCAAAACCTCGGCCGTCACTTCTTCTTCCCGGTGAGCCGGCAGGCAGTGCATGAAAATAAAATTAGGATTGGCATGTTGAGCCAATTGTCCATTCACTTGGAAACTTTTGAAATGCTCCAGTCGTTCGAGCGCTTCTTGTTCTTGTCCCATGCTTGCCCAAACATCGGTATAAATGACGTCGCAGCCGGTGACCGCTTCAACCGGGTCTGCCGTAACGTAAATGTTCGCTCCAGTCTCTGCTGCAATGCGCTGTGCGAGGGCGATCATCTCCGGGGCAGGCTCATAAGCGGCCGGCGCAGCAACAACAATGTCCATGCCAGCTTTTGCTGCGCCGATCATCAACGAATTCGCCATGTTGTTGCCATCGCCGATATACGCCAATTTTTTGCCTTTGAACGAACCGAAATGTTCGTGGATGGTCAATAAATCCGCCAGTACTTGGCACGGATGGAATTCATCGGTCAAGCCGTTGATGACCGGAATGGAACTATGGTCGGCGAGTTCTTGGACGGTCGACTGGTGGAACGTGCGTATCATGATGCCGTCCAAATAGCCGGACAAGACGCGCGCCGTGTCGGCAATGGTCTCCCCGCGCCCCATCTGGATGTCACGTGTGCTCAAATACATGGCGTGTCCACCGAGTTGGAGCATGCCCGCTTCAAACGACACGCGCGTGCGCGTCGACGACTTCTCGAAAATCATGCCGAGCACCTTGCCTTGCAGCAGCGGCAAGTACTTGTTTTCCGGTTTTTTCAATTCAGCGGCAAGCGACAATAAACCAAAGATTTCCTCTGGCGTATAATCCTTTAGCGACAAGAGATGGTTCTGCGTAAGGGGTGGGGCGATTGTTAAAGTTGCCGTCATTTTGCAAGCACTCCTTTTTGTTTTTATTGTCGTATTTTTCATGAAGGGCATCCATTAGCTCGGTCGGCGTATTGTAAGGGAATAATGCTGCCTTCTCCGACCTACAAGATTTTTTGGCCGGGCAAGCTGTCAGAGAAGAAATTCGGTTTTGTTTGCCGAAAAGAAGGAGCAACCGTTCCGGGACTCAGAGAAGACTGCATGGATAATCGAACGGGTATCCTTGCTGCTTAAAAGCGGGACATTCGCAAGTTTGGCAAATTCCGCAAGCGGCATCGCACCATCATCCACGGGCCATTCATGCAAATCCGCTACGACAATTCCGGCTGCCTGGATTTTGTCAGATTGAATATGAGAAATTTGCACACCGTAATAGCCGATTAAGGGACAAGCGAAAACAATAATTTGCCTTTTATAAGAAGGGTCCGTTAAGACTTCTTCATAACCCGTCATGCCTGTATAAAAGACCAGTTCGCCTTGAACGCTTGATTCCGATCCGTGTCAAAGCCCTGTAAACGATTGTCTGGTAGGCAGTGACAGCAATCCTTTCATTTCTTCACACTCCATTCATTTATTCGGTAAATTTGCATAAATATAAATTAAGTGAAACATAATTAGTTGATGTAAAGATTTTTAAAGATGTTTTAGATTATACGTTGTGTATAAATATAAAGTCAATAGTATTTTTATTACTTATTCTCGGGAGTTGTATAATGCAAATCCAATAGGAAAGCGGAAAAAATAGTAAGAATTGCAAAAAAAGCTTATAAAAATTCATTTTTTCGTGTATAATGGCATCAACGTGATTCGGAAGGGGGGAAACAAGTCATGGGTTTGAAGAGGGAAAAAAAGGCGGAACAGCGCGAAGTCACTTCAATTCGCAATGACTATGTCCGCTCGATTGAACGCCAAGAAAAGCGCCATCAAGCGCATAAAGTCCGGCTTTTCAGAAGGTTGTCGTTTTTCGGGCTGCTGGTTTTAATGGCTGGTATCTGGATTGGCACCACGCTCCATGCGCAATCGCAGACTATTTCTGAAAAAGAGCAATTGCGCGAAGAAGCACTCGTGTCGCTTCAAAAAGCGGAAGACGAACAAGCGCAGCTTGAAGAGCAAATTCTGTTATTGAATGATGTCGAATACGTGAAGAAATTCGCCCGAAAAGACCTGTTTGTGTCTGAAGCCGGCGAAACGATTTTCACCATACCTGAAAATGAAGAAAAAGCTGTTAAAAAAGAGTAGTCAGTTGACACTCTTTTTTTGATGGTTATAATTAAAAGTGGGAAAAGTCCCGCTATAACGTTTGCATGACACTGGAATGGGGTCATCTTAATTTTTAAGGAGGAGCATTTTTTTTATGTCGATTGAAGTAGGTAGCAAGTTAGAAGGTAAAGTTACAGGTATTACAAATTTCGGAGCGTTCGTTCAGCTTCCGACTGGTGCAACTGGCCTCGTGCATATAAGTGAAGTCGCTGACAACTACGTCAAAGACATCAACGATCACCTCAAAGTTGGCGAAATGGTAGAAGTGAAAGTCATGAATGTGGAAGCTGATGGCAAAATCGGCCTTTCCATTCGCAAAGCAAAACCACAGCCAGAAGGTGCAGCAGCAACAACTGCTCGTCCACAACGTCCACGCCCAAGCAATAATCGGACATTTGATCGCGCACCAAAAGAGAATTTCGAAACAAAAATGGCGAAATTCTTAAAAGACAGCGAAGAAAATATGACGACATTGAAACGTGCTACAGAATCTAAGCGCGGCGGCCGTGGCGCAAGAAGAGGTTAACTTGCTAGCTGTTTTAAAGGCATAGGAAAATGCTCTTGCACAGCTGAACAAATTTCAATTAGAACGCTTCTCACCTGGGAAGCGTTTTTTTCATCAAAAAATTTGTTGGGAGTGAGAGTGTGATGGAAAAAGCTCGTGTACTTGAAGCATATAAGGAGTATGAAGTTTATTTAACGTCGCTCCAAACAGCGATACAAGATGAAACAGTTGCCCATACACCATGCACGGAGGGAAAATGGTCAATTGCCCAAATCATTATGCACCTTGCTGAATGGGATCGCTTTGTCCGAGAGGAACGGTTGCCCTACATGAAGGAAGGATCAAACCTTGCAGGGTTTGGAGATGTGGATGAATTTAATCGAAAAGCTGTAAAAGGCGTTGAAGAAATGAAATTCTCCGAAATACTGGCTCATGCTCAGAAAGAGCGGGCTTTATTGCGCCAAGCTATTGAAGAGCTGGATGAGCAGAATTGGCATGCACGTTTTTCAGCTGGCGGGAAAGAAACGTCACCCGCAGTTTATTTTGGCGGAATGCTGGAGCACGACCATCACCATATCGAACAAATCAACTCTTTTTTGACATGAAAAAAGCAGCGTCCCTAAAAAGGAACGCTGCTTTCAAACTGAATAATAATATGGCGGCAGAGGGGATCGAACCCCCGACCTTACGGGTATGAACCGTACGCTCTAGCCAGCTGAGCTACGCCGCCTTGTTCAAGCGAACTTTAATAGCATACTATTGAAAAAGAAATGTGTCAACGGAATTTTTGAAAAAAATATTGGTATAACTTTAACGAGGTGAAAAGATGAAGGGCTTTTATGAGAAAATGCAACGCTATATAAAGAAACATCGATTGATTGTTCCGGGAGACCATGTGCTGGTCGGCTGCTCAGGAGGAATCGACTCGGTGGTGCTGCTGCATTTTCTGGCGACTCATCAAACAGATCTTGGCATTAAAGTATCTGCTGTCCACGTTAACCACATGCTGCGGGGAGAGGAATCGCTGCAAGACCGCTTTTTCACCGAACAGCTTTGCGCCGAATGGGAAGTGCCGTGCTACAGCCGTGACATTCCGATTCCCGAACTGTTAAAAGCGGAAGGCGGCAACAAACAACAGCTATGCCGCACTAAGCGTTACGCCTTTTTTGCCGAGGTGATGGAAGTGGCGAAAGCAGCAAAACTGGCGACGGCGCATCATGCAGACGACCAGCTTGAAACCATCTTGATGGGAGGCGTGAAAGGAACACTGCACTCTTCTTTCGGAATGCCGACAAGCCGGCCTTTTGGCACCGGACAGTTGGTGCGTCCAATGCTGGCAGTAACGAAAGAGGATATTTCCCAGTATGCCCGCTTTTTTGCGCTTGCCCACCGGGAAGATCCAAGCAACCAAGAGCCTGTCTATACTCGCAACCGCATCCGCCATAGCATCGTCCCTTTATTAAAGAAAGAAAACCGCCAAGCTTCTGAACAGTTTGCGGAACTAGCCGAACAGCTGCAAGAAGATCAGCACTTTTTAATGGATTTGGCAGAAACTAGGCTGCAAGCGCTTTTGCAAGAAGAACAAAAAGGCATCGCCTTGTCTGCAGAAAAATTTAGCCAAGAGCCCCTTGCTTTACAAAAAAGAATGGTTCTACTACTATTAAACTATCTATATAACGAGAAGCAAGTTGCGATTGCCAAGCAGCTGGCTGAACAAGTGCGTGAGTTGCTGCACAGTTCAGCCGGCACTGTTTTCTTGCACTTGCCGCAAAATTATATGATGGTTCGCCAGTATGATCGGGTGTATTTTAGCCGTCAGCTATTTGGCGAAAACGATTTAACCTACTCTTCGATCATTACACATGACTGGTCCGAAGAGGTGAACGGCTTTCGTTACAAGGCAGTGCCGCTCAACCAAGTTAACATACAAGACAATGCGAGTTTTTGGTATTTTTCTGCTTCGGGAACTTTTCCGCTGCTGGTTAGAAGCCGCAAGCCGGGTGACCGAATCCACTTGAAAGGGATGGAAGAGCCAAAAAAATTAGCGCGATTGATGATTGATGAAAAAGTCCCAGCCTCGGTTAGGGAAAGTTGGCCAGTGATTGCTACGGCAAGCGATGAGATTTTGCTTGTGCCGGGTTTGCGCCCATCAAAGTTTGTTAGCCGGTCTAAGCGTGCTGAAGATAACTGGGTATTGATTGAACAACAGATTTAGGTCGCAGAAAGCGGATTATAGGAGGTCCACCATGTTAGAGAAAGACATTGAAGAAGTATTGATTTCAGAAGAGCGCCTGCAAGCGAAAGCGCGCGAGCTTGGAGAAGTATTAACGCGTGACTACCAAGACAAATACCCTCTTGCCATTGGTGTATTAAAAGGCGCGATGCCATTTATGGGCGATTTGATGAAACGCATCGACAGCTATATTGAAATGGACTTTATGGACGTTTCAAGCTATGGCAATGCAACTGTTTCTTCTGGAGAAGTCAAGATCATCAAAGATTTGAATGCCAGCGTAGAAGGCCGCGATCTTTTGATCATCGAAGACATCATCGACAGCGGGTTGACGCTCAGCTATTTGGTGGACTTGTTCAAATACCGGAAAGCCAATTCCATTAAAATCGTTACGCTTTTGGACAAACCGTCAGGGCGCAAAGTTGATTTGAAAGCGGATTATGTCGGCTTTGAAGTACCGGATGCTTTTGTAGTCGGCTACGGCTTGGATTATGCGGAAAAGTACCGGAATTTGCCGTATATCGGAATTTTGAAGCCATCGGTTTACAGCGGAGAATCGGAATAGACAACAGAAGTTCACAGACTGCCGAAATGGCGCGTGAAACAAAGGCTTTTCGTTGTACGCTTAAATGTTCCTATGGTAGTATTTAGTATAGTTTTTGGGAAACTTTGTGAGGAGGCTCGGAATGAATCGAATATTTCGATATACCATATTTTATCTACTGATTTTCCTTGTTATTATTGGGATTTTGGGGACGTTTAACAACAGCAACCAACCTACCGAAAATATAGGGTACGACGAATTTTTGGCGGCTATGAACAGTGATGCTATTGAAAACATCACCATTCAGCCAAATCAAATGGTTTATGAAGTGACAGGGAAGCGCAAGACTGATGACGAAGGCGAATCTTTTGTCACAAATATCCCGATGGAAAACGAAGCGCTGTTGACTGAAATCGATGCAGCGGCAGCTGGAGAAGTGGATGTTGAATACTTGGCAGCTCCGCAAACAAGCGGCTGGGTTCAGTTTTTCACAGGGATCATTCCGTTTATTATCATTTTCATCCTCTTCTTCTTCTTGCTTAACCAGTCACAAGGCGGCGGAGGCGGCCGTGTGATGAACTTTGGTAAAAGCAAAGCGAAGCTGTATGATGATCAGAAACACAAAGTCCGTTTCCCGGATGTAGCGGGAGCAGACGAAGAGAAACAAGAACTTGTTGAAGTTGTTGATTTCTTGAAAGACCCTCGCAGATTTGCTGATATCGGCGCACGCATTCCAAAAGGGATTTTGCTTGTCGGACCTCCGGGTACCGGTAAAACCTTATTGGCCCGTGCAGTTGCTGGTGAAGCAGGCGTTCCATTCTTCTCGATCAGTGGTTCGGATTTTGTTGAGATGTTTGTCGGAGTAGGGGCTTCCCGAGTTCGTGACTTGTTTGAAAACGCGAAGAAAAACTCTCCTTGTATTATTTTCATTGATGAAATTGATGCGGTTGGGCGTCAGCGCGGTGCCGGTCTCGGCGGCGGGCATGACGAACGCGAACAAACATTGAACCAGCTATTGGTTGAAATGGATGGATTCGGTGCAAACGAAGGCGTTATCATTATCGCAGCGACAAACCGTCCCGATATTTTGGATCCAGCTCTTCTTCGTCCAGGCCGTTTTGACCGCCAAATTACCGTTGGCCGTCCAGATGTAAAAGGGCGCGAAGAAGTGTTGAAAGTACACGCTCGCAACAAACCGCTTGATGAGTCAGTGGACATGAAAGCAATCGCTCAACGTACACCTGGTTTCTCAGGCGCAGATTTAGAGAATTTATTGAACGAAGCAGCACTTGTTGCAGCTCGCCGCAGTAAATTGAAAATCGATATGTCCGATATCGATGAAGCAACAGACCGTGTAATTGCGGGGCCTGCTAAAAAGAATCGCGTCATTTCGAAAAAAGAACGCAATATTGTTGCTTTCCACGAATCGGGCCATACCGTTGTCGGCTTGATCTTGGATGATGCCGATATCGTCCATAAAGTAACAATCGTTCCTCGCGGACAAGCTGGCGGCTATGCGGTTATGCTTCCAAGAGAAGACCGTTACTTTATGACGAAGCCTGAATTGCTGGATAAAATTGCCGGCTTGCTCGGCGGACGTGTCGCGGAAGATATTACATTCGGCGAAGTTTCGACTGGCGCCCATAATGACTTCCAGCGCGCAACAGCCATTGCTCGCAGCATGGTTACTGAATACGGGATGAGCGATAAAATCGGACCGCTTCAGTTTGGCCAAGCACAAGGCGGCAATGTTTTCTTAGGCCGCGACTTTAATTCCGAACAAAATTATTCAGATGCGATTGCGTTTGAAATCGACCAGGAAATCCAACGTATCATCAAAGAGCAATACATTCGCACGAAAGAGATTTTGACGAAAAATCAAGATCTTCTTAAGTTAATTGCGACTACATTGCTTGAAGTGGAAACATTGGACGCTGGCCAGATTCAGCACTTGAAAGAACATGGCACGCTTCCTGAACGTTCATACGAAGCGCTAAATGGAGATTTCGAGAAAAAAGCACTTGATTTGAAAAAGGATGAAGTAAACCCTGACGTAACAGGAGCTCCGAATGATCCGTCATCTGGCGATTTGCCAAGTGAAGGACACCCGGGCGAAGTGCGAGGGCCCATCCAAGAAGAACGAAAATAAACAATTGATTTAGCTGGTTGCCTAGTTCCTGTAAACGGAATGGGCAATCAGCTTTTTTCTTTTCCTGAAAATATGGTATGATGTGGTGGAAAATCGTCGATAAATGGGGCTGGATTATGATTTTAGTAATGGATATCGGGAACACCAATATCGTCTTGGGGGTCTTTAGCCAAGATCAACTGACGCATCATTGGCGCATGGTGACAGACCGCCATAAAACCGAAGATGAATTTGGCATGCAAATTAAGGCTTTTTTGCAGGACGCTGAGTTAAGGTTTGATGATATTGCGGGCATTATCATGTCTTCTGTCGTGCCGCCGATCATGTTTTCGCTTGAGCGGATGTGCCAGAAATACTTTCACATCAAGCCCTTAATCGTCGGTCCCGGCATTAAAACCGGGTTGAATATTAAATACGAGAATCCGCGCGAAGTTGGAGCTGACCGGATTGTCAATGCGGTGGCGGCAATTCAAGAATACGGAAGCCCGTTGATTATCGTGGATTTTGGCACAGCCACCACGTATTGCTATATTGACGAAAAACAGCAATATATGGGCGGAGCCATTGCTCCAGGAATTGGCATTTCCACAGAAGCCCTTTACAACCGTGCGTCGAAATTGCCGCGCATTGAAATTGCACGGCCTGAACAAGTTGTGGGCAAAAACACAGTTTCGGCGATGCAAGCGGGCATCGTTTACGGCTATGTTGGACAAGCGGAAGGCATCGTCGCCCGCATGAAAGCACAAAGCAAATTGCCGCCGACCGTTGTGGCGACTGGAGGCATGGCCTCGTTGATTGCTAACGAGTCGTCGGTGATTGATAAAGTGGATCCTTTTTTAACGTTGAAAGGGCTATACTTTATTTACAAACGAAACCAAGCGTAAGGAAGGAATGAACACCATGGGAGATTATTTAGTACGGGGCCTCGGATTTGATGGCAGTGTCCGTGCGTTTGCAGTAGATACTACACAAACGGTTGGAGAAGCGCAGCGCCGCCACATGATGTGGCCAACTGCTTCGGCAGCCCTAGGGCGTACGATGACCGGAGGCGTCATGTTTGGTGCGATGTTAAAAGGCGACAACAAAGTCACCATTAAAGTGGATGGCGGCGGCCCGATCGGCGCTATTTTAGTAGACAGCGACGCAAGAGGTGGAGTGCGGGGGTACGTCACCAATCCGCAGACGCATTTTGATTTAAATGAAAAAGGCAAATTGGATGTACGCCGGGCAGTCGGCACGGAAGGTATGTTGTCCGTCGTCAAAGACTTAGGCCTTCGTGAAAACTTCACGGGGCAGACGCCCATTGTTTCGGGTGAAATCGCAGAAGACTTTACGTATTATTTCGCAGTTTCCGAACAAGTGCCGTCGTCTGTTGGATTGGGCGTGTTGGTTGATACCGACAATTCCGTTTTGGCGGCAGGAGGTTTTATTATCCAAGTTATGCCGAATACCGATGAGGAAACGATTCAACAACTCGAGCAGCAACTTGCGAAAATTGCTCCAGTTTCAACGATGATCAAGCGGGGGCTTTCTCCTGAAGAAGTGCTCGAAGAAGTGCTTGGAAAAGGAAATGTCCAAATCCTAGACAAAATGCCGGTGAGCTTTGAGTGCAATTGTTCAAAAGAACGTTTTGCAAATGGAATTATTGGATTGGGCCAACAAGAAATTCGGGAAATGATCGAAGAAGACGGAATGGCAGAAGCGCAATGCCATTTCTGTTTGGAAACGTATCAGTATTCTAAAAAGGAACTTGAAGCATTCATCAATGAGCTCCAATCATAACCGTACGCGTCCTGTGTCTTCACCGGCAGATGGGGGCCGTCCGAAAAGACGTTTAAAAACAAAACCGTTGCTTATCCTTTTGCTGATTTTATTTGTCGCGAATTTGCTGTGGTTTATTGCTTGGCTGATTCCGAACCAAGCAGGAAGCGATGAAGAAGTCGCTTCGGTCGATGGCGATGAAATCACCCGCCAAGAGTGGATGGCTGCAATGGAAGAGCAGCATGGGCGCGACACACTTCTCGAATTGGTCAATCAAAAAGTGATGGAAACGGCAGCGAAAGAATACAAGATTAAAGTCAGTGAAAAAGAAATTGAATTGGAACTGGCAATGCTGCGCTCCGGCCAAGAAGGCGGCGCACAAACGCTATATGCAGCGGATGAAAATCAATTGCGGGAGAACGTGAAAACGCAATTGATCTTGGAAAAAGTTTTGACAAAAGATGTCGTCATTGAAGAGCAGGAAGTGGAAGCCTTTTACAAAGAAAACCAAATGCTCTATGACATCAAAGATACGTATCGCACCCGTATGATTGTCTTGGACTCTGCCGCTGCAGCGGATGAAACCATTTCGGAACTGGAAAACGGATCTTCATTTGAAGCGTTAGCAAGAGAACGGTCGATCGATACGGCTACTGGCAGTTTGGGCGGCGACATCGGCTATGTGGCAGAAGGCCAGGCTGGCATCGATCCAAAAATTGCACAAGCGGTCGTCGGAATTGATGTCGACAGCTGGTCTTCGCCGATCAAATTGGAAGACGGGCGCATCGCCGTTCTTTCCGTTACGGAAAAAGCAGAAGGCCGGACTTTCTCATTTGATGACGTAAAAGCGCACATCAGCCGAGAATTGGCTCTAGAGCAACTGCCGCAATCAATCACTCCAGAAGCTTTTTGGGATGAATTCAACGCTGAGTGGTTTTACGGGGAATAAATAATGAAAGGCGTTTCCAAATAGGAAGCGCCTTTTTTTCCTGCCGAAACATCGGCACTTGCATTTTTCTTGATAATTCGTACAATTTGACACGTTCTCTGAAAGATTGGTACGATACTGGATAAGTAATGCCGATAAAAATAGTGGGGATTAGGAGTGTTGATGATGACTCGTATTGGAAATTCGATTACCGAATTGATTGGGCAAACACCTATTGTGAAACTAAACCGTTTAACAGGCGCAGAAGATGCGGAAGTCTACTTGAAATTGGAATATTTCAACCCAGGAAGCAGTGTGAAAGACCGTATTGCATTAGCGATGATTGAAGCGGCTGAAAAATCAGGGGATTTAAAAGAAGGCGACACCATTATAGAACCGACAAGCGGGAACACCGGAATTGGGCTTGCGATGATTGCGGCAGCAAAAGGCTATAAATCTGTTCTTGTGATGCCGGAAACGATGAGCATGGAGCGCCGCAACTTGTTGCGGGCATACGGGGCAGAACTTATTTTGACGCCGGGAGCGGATGGTATGAACGGCCCGAACGGAGCCATCAAAACGGCGGAAAAGAAAGCGGCGGAAAACGGCTGGTTTATGCCGCAGCAATTCAACAACGAAGCCAATCCGGAAATACACCGTTTGACGACAGGGCCGGAAATCGTTGAAACGATGGATCAATTGGATGCATTCATTTCAGGGATCGGGACTGGCGGTACGATTACAGGTGCTGGACAAGTGCTGAAAGAGAATTATAAAGACATTTTAATCGTTGCGGTAGAGCCGACAGATTCTGCTGTGCTTTCAGGAGGAAAACCGGGTCCTCACAAAATTCAAGGAATCGGTGCTGGTTTCGTGCCAGCTGTCTTAAACACAGAAATTTACGATGAAATCATTCAAGTAACGAATGACCAGTCGTACGACACTGCCCGCCGCGCGGCCCGCGAAGAAGGCATTTTAGGAGGCGTCTCTTCAGGAGCTGCCATCTACGCAGCTTTACAAGTGGCGAAACGTTTAGGCAAAGGCAAAAAAGTGTTGGCAATCATTCCATCAAACGGAGAGCGCTACTTGAGCACTCCGCTTTACCAATTTGAAGAAAACAACTAAAAGACTGGATAAAAGAGTATGCCCACGCATGCTCTTTTATTGTGGCGAAAATTCGGCTATTCGCGTTAAGATGAAGTCAGCTTACTTGCAGCAATGATATTTCCCAGGAAATATCATTGCTATACATAATTCAATCAGGCGGTGTAAAAATGAAATTAAATGTAAATGAAAAAACATGGGTAATGGGCATTTTAAACGTAACCCCTGACTCTTTTTCAGATGGCGGAAGCTACACAATACTTGAACAAGCAGTCGCGCATGCCAAACAAATGGTGGCGGACGGCGCAGGCATCATTGACATTGGCGGCGAATCCACGCGGCCGGGGCATATTCAAATTTCAATAGAAGAAGAAATTGCCCGAGTGGTTCCAGTTATTGAAGCCATTGTAAAAGAACTAGACGTACTCATTTCGATTGATACGTACAAAGCGGCTGTTGCGGAAGCTGCCGTTAAAGCGGGTGCCCATATCATCAACGACATTTGGGGGGCAAAGTACGAGCCGGCGATTGCTGAAGTTGCCGCGGCTTATAAAGTGCCGATCATTTTAATGCACAACCGTAACGATACGTCATATATTAACTTTTGGGAAGATGTCCAGCGAGATATGGAGGAGAGCGTTCAAATTGCCTTAGCTGCCGGTGTAGCCAAAGACCTTATTTGGCTCGATCCGGGAATCGGCTTTGGAAAAACGACTGCGCACAACGTTGAAATGATGCAGCTGCTAAGCGAGTTCGTCGGCTTGGGCTTTCCGGTGCTGCTCGGCACTTCCCGCAAGTCGCTGATCGGCAAGGTGTTGGATTTACCTGTTTCAGAGCGATTGGAAGGATCGCTCGCAACTGTTTGTTTTGGCATTGAAAAAGGCTGCCAAATTGTCCGAGTCCATGATGTGAAAGAAACGGCTCGCGCCGTCCGCATGATGGACGTTCTTGTTGGCAAAACGAAATACGAGGAGATGGCGTAATGGATTTTATTCACGTGAACGACATGGAGTTTTATGGCTACCACGGAGTTTTTCCGGAAGAAACGAAACTCGGCCAGCGGTTCCGCTTAACGGTTTCCTTGGCCGTAGATTTGCGGGCGGCGGGTGAAACGGATGAGCTGGAACATACGGTTCATTACGGAGAAGTGTATGAGGCGTGCCGCTCGGTCGTCGAAGGCGAGCCGAAAAAATTGGTAGAGGCGGTCGCTGAATCGATTGCTTCGACAATTTTAACGGCGTTTCCACTCGTCAAAGGCATCCGGGTCGTGTTAATCAAACCGGATCCACCGATTCCCGGCCATTACAAATCGGTAGCGGTTGAACTGACGCGCGGTGAATTCATATGAACGACAGCTATTTATCGCTCGGCTCCAATATGGGCGACCGGCTCGACATGCTCAAGCAAGCAGTCCGGTATTTAACCGAGCACCCAGCGATTGAAGTTGCCGAAATTTCTTCTCTTTACGAAACCGAACCCGTAGGTTTTACCGATCAGCATCCTTTTCTGAATATGGCTGTCCACATCAATACTGCGCTCTCTGCACACGAACTGCTGGACATTTGCCAGGAAATCGAACAGCGCCTTGACCGCAAACGCATTATCCGCTGGGGCCCGCGTACAATAGACTTGGATATTTTGCTTTTCAATCAAGAAAATATGAATACGGAAAGGCTAGTGGTTCCGCATCCGCGAATGCATGAACGGGCATTTGTCCTCATTCCTTTGCTTGAACTAAATCCGGCGCTTGGCGATTTCGAACTTCCGGCGCAACAAGGCGTTCAATTATGGAAAACGTATGATGGGATCGACGCATTCTTGGGAGAGAGTTAAATTCGCTAGAACCCTCACTCGTCTTTCTGTTGCCGGTAACCGGTCTGATATTAATTGAAAAAAATCCGGCTGCCACAAATTCGTGACAGCTTTTTTTATGTTTAGGCAAGCAAAATTGTGTACAATAGAGAAATACACGAACGAGCGTGGTTTTTAAAGACAAAGGAGTGTAAAACATGTCAGAAGAATTGAATGATCAAATATTAGTGAGACGCCAAAAAATGCAAACGTTCCGCGATAACGGAATCGATCCATTTGGTGCGCGTTTCGAGCGTACGCATTTATCCCAAGACATCATTAATGAGTACAGCGAATTGTCAAAAGAAGAGCTGGAAGAAACGCCTCATGAAGTCGTCATTGCCGGCCGCATCATGACAAAGCGTGGAAAAGGGAAAGCAGGCTTTGCGCATCTTCAAGATTTAAAAGGCCGCATCCAAATTTATGTGCGCAAAGACGCAATCGGCGAAGAAGCTTACGGCTACTTTAACAGCGCCGACCTTGGCGACATTGTCGGCGTAAAAGGAACAGTATTTAAAACCAATGTCGGCGAACTGTCGGTTAAAGCAAAAGAAGTTGAATTCTTAACAAAATCACTTCGTCCGCTTCCGGAAAAATTCCACGGCTTGAAAGACGTCGAGCAACGCTATCGCCAACGCTATTTGGATTTGCTTACAAGCGACTCCAGCAAAGAGACATTCATTTTGCGCAGCCGCATCATTCAATCAATGCGCCGGTACTTGGATGGCGAAGGGTTTTTAGAAGTCGAAACGCCGATGCTTCATTCAATTGCCGGCGGAGCAGCTGCCCGTCCATTTGTTACGCATCACAACGCTTTGGACATGGAGCTCTATATCCGCATTGCGATCGAGCTTCACTTGAAGCGTTTGATTGTTGGCGGATTAGAAAAAGTTTATGAAATCGGCCGTGTTTTCCGCAATGAGGGAATCTCGACGCGCCACAACCCGGAATTCACGATGCTTGAACTTTACGAAGCATATGCTGACTATCAAGACATCATGTCGTTAACCGAAAACTTGATTGCCCACGTGGCGCAAGAAGTGCTCGGCACAACAACGGTTCAATACGGAGAAGACGAAATCAATTTGGCGCCCGGCTGGAAAAGGCTGCATATGGCTGACGCCGTAAAAGAATACACAGGCGTAGATTTCTGGCAGCCTCTTACTAAAGAAGAAGCTCAAAATCTTGCCAAAGAACATAATATTGAAATTAAACCTACAATGGAGACGGGCCATATCTTAAACGAATTCTTCGAGCAAAAAGTAGAAGAGCAATTGGTGCAGCCGACCTTTGTATACGGCCACCCGGTTGAAATTTCTCCTTTAGCAAAGAAAAATCCGGAAGACGAGCGCTTTACCGATCGTTTTGAATTGTTTATTGTTCGCCGTGAACATGCAAATGCATTTACTGAATTAAATGATCCAATCGACCAGCGCGAGCGATTTGAAGCTCAGCTTGTTGAAAAAGCGGCAGGAAATGATGAAGCGCATGAAATGGATGAAGACTTCATTGAAGCGTTGGAATACGGTATGCCTCCAACTGGGGGATTAGGGATCGGAATCGATCGATTGATCATGCTGCTTACTAATTCTGCTTCAATAAGAGATGTTCTCTTATTCCCACAAATGCGTCCGCGTGACTAATATACAATTAACGACTTAAAACTTCATTGTTTTAAGTCGTTTTTTATTGGTGAAGAAGAGTGTGGAGAGGCTAGTTAAGACGGGGTAAAAGAGAAAAGATAAAAGAGCTGAATTTATTGTTGACATCATTCCTGTTGCTAGTTATACTAATAAAGTTGCTAATTAAAGCAGTAGTAAAATCTTTTAAAACTTTTAATTTAATGTCAAATTAATTGTTGACACTAAATTAGAAAAAAGATATACTAATAAAGTTGTCGCAAACGACAGCCTGAAATGATGAACCTTGAAAACTGAACAGCAAAACGTCAACAAAGCAGGATCGAAGCGTTCCGAACGCTTCATCCAAAAACTACTGATCAGGTTTACCAGATCAAGCGCCAACGCGTTCTTTCGGGAACGGTTGGTGCGCCAGCATGAGCAATCAAGCTTCTATAATGGAGAGTTTGATCCTGGCTCAGGACGAACGCTGGCGGCGTGCCTAATACATGCAAGTCGAGCGGAATCGAAGGAGCTTGCTCTTTCGATTTAGCGGCGGACGGGTGAGTAACACGTGGGCAACCTGCCCTGCAGATCGGGATAACTCCGGGAAACCGGTGCTAATACCGAATAGTTTCAGATCCCTCCTGGGATTTGACGGAAAGAC
>NZ_JBOZWR010000013.1:0-15440 GCF_050864155.1 Planococcus sp. YIM B11945
CAGTTAAGCTCTTTTGCGCCGATGGTAGTTGGGGGTTTCCCCCTGTGAGAGTAGGACGTCGCTGGGCAACCAGTCAAAGAAGCCGTTACCGGTTCCCGGTAGCGGCTTTTTTGCGTTCTTTTTATTTATATCTGCCGTTTAATCATATTTCTTGTACATCTTCTTTCCTAGCGCTACTCTAAAAGAAAATAAGAAATGGAGATGTTTCGCATGAGCTCGATATACGAATATGAAGTAGAGAAACCAAATGGGGAAAAAGAATCGTTGGAAAAATTCAAAGGGCAACCGATGATTATTGTGAATACGGCAAGCAAATGTGGGTTTACTCCGCAATTTGGAGAACTACAAAATTTGTATGAAACATATAAAGGTCAAGGGCTCCAAATTTTAGGTTTTCCGAGTGGCCAATTTAATGATCAAGAATTCGATAATCAAGACGAGACGATGGAGTTTTGCCAAGTAAATTATGGCGTGAGCTTTCCAATGTTTGCGAAGATTGATGTAAAAGGAGAAAATGCGGATCCTTTATTTAAATACTTAACGTCAGCACAAAAGGGATTGTTGACAGAAGGCATCAAATGGAACTTTACAAAATTTTTAGTGGATCGCGAGGGGAACGTTGTGAAACGGTATGCACCTCAAACCTCCCCTAAAAAAATGGAGGAAGACGTAAAGAGATTGCTGTAAACAATTATTCGGAATAGTTTTTCTATTTTCGTTTTCTTGACACCCTATAGGCACGCTGATAACCTTACAATAATATTCATAAGGAAGCAGGAGGCATGTCAATTATGTGGGAGTCTAAATTTGTAAAAGAAGGTTTAACTTTTGATGATGTTTTGCTTGTACCAGCTCAATCAGAAGTTTTGCCTAAAGATGTGGATTTGTCCGTGGAGTTAAAACCGGGAATCAAGTTGAACATTCCTATTATTAGTGCGGGGATGGATACGGTAACGGAAGCGAAAATGGCAATTGCTATGGCGCGCCAAGGCGGTCTTGGCATCATTCATAAAAATATGAGCATCGAAGAGCAAGCGGAACAAGTGACGACCGTAAAACGATCTGAAAATGGCGTAATTACGGATCCGTTCTTCTTGACTCCTACGCATCAAGTGTTTGATGCGGAACATTTAATGTCGAAGTACCGCATCTCTGGAGTTCCTATTGTAAATAATGAAGAAGAGCAAAAGTTGGTCGGCATTATTACCAATCGGGATTTGCGTTTTATCCAAGATTATTCTTTGCAAATCAATGATGTGATGACGAAAGAAAAGCTTGTAACAGCTTCAGTTGGAACCACACTGGAAGATGCAGAAAAAATCTTGCAGCAATACAAAATTGAGAAATTGCCGATTGTTGATGATCAAGGGATATTAAAAGGCTTGATCACTATCAAAGACATTGAAAAAGTCATTGAATTCCCGCATGCTGCAAAAGACGTACATGGCCGTTTGTTGGTCGGTGCGGCAGTTGGGGTTACTTCAGATACAATGAGACGCGTAGAAGAGTTAGTAAAAGCGCATGTGGACGTCATTGTGTTGGATACAGCTCATGGCCATTCAAAAGGTGTATTGGAAATGGTTCGGCAAATCCGAACAGAATATATTGATTTGGCCATTATTGCTGGAAACGTCGCGACTGCTGAAGGAACAAAAGCACTGATTGAAGCAGGGGCAGATGTTGTTAAAGTCGGAATTGGGCCAGGATCAATTTGTACTACTCGTGTAGTAGCAGGGGTCGGCGTTCCACAAATCACCGCAATTTATGATTGTGCAACAGAAGCGCGTAAACACGGCAAAGCAATTATTGCCGATGGCGGAATTAAATATTCTGGAGATATCATTAAAGGTTTAGCAGCAGGCGGCCATGCGGCCATGCTAGGAAGTTTGCTGGCTGGCACAACTGAAAGCCCGGGAGAAACTGAAATTTTCCAAGGACGCCGTTTTAAAACTTACCGCGGCATGGGTTCTATTGCTGCTATGGAAAAAGGATCAAAAGACCGTTACTTCCAAGATGAAGCAAAAAAATTGGTGCCAGAAGGAATTGAAGGGCGTCTTCCTTATAAAGGGCCGCTTGCCGATACGATCCACCAATTGCTCGGCGGCATCCGTGCAGGAATGGGCTATTGTGGGACACCGGATTTACAGACCTTGCGCAATGAAGCTCAATTTATCCGTATGACTGGGGCAGGATTACGTGAAAGCCATCCGCATGATGTGCAAATCACAAAAGAATCCCCTAACTACTCAATCTAAAATAAATGAATAATTTAGCACTCTTTTTCGTCAGATTATAGGTGGAAAGAGTGCTTTTTTCATGTTTTTGTTCCAGAACATCCAGAATATGATAGAATGGCTAGGGGAAACTAAAGACGGAGGTAATTAATAAAGTGAATAAAGGTTTAAGAATGACAATGTTGTTGACTATGATTGCTATATTTGCACTAACGATTCTCGTTCCGCAGCAAGCAAAAGCGGAAGATTCTTTAAATGTTATGGCAGATGCTGCAATTTTGGTAGATGCTGACACGGGAAAAATTTTATATGAAAAAAATGCAGAAGCTGCTCTAGGCATCGCGAGTATGTCGAAAATGATGGCTGAGTATTTGATGTTTGAAGCCATTGAAGAAGGCCGGATTACGTGGGATCAAAAATATACGGTAACTGACTATACATACAAGATTTCACAAGATCGGACGCTCAGCAACGTGCCTTTGCGTGTTGGAGAATCTTATACGATCGAAGAGCTATACCAAGCAATGGCGATTTATTCAGCCAATGCTGCTACGATTGGGATTGCTGAAACGATTGCAGGATCTGAAAGTGAATTTGTACGATTGATGAATGAGAAAGCAGCCGAATTTGGCCTTAAAGATACGAAATTTGTTAACTCGACTGGGTTAAACAATGCCGATTTGATGGGCATGCACCCTGAAGGCACTGGCGATAAAGATGAAAATGTCATGCCAGCACGTTCTGTTGCGAAATTGGCAAAGATTTTATTGGATAAATACCCAGAAGTTTTAGAAACAACAAGCGTTCCAAAAGCTGTGTTCCGTGAAGGAACAGAAGATGCAACCAATATGCCGAACTGGAACTTCATGCTGCCAGGATTGGTTTATGAATATGAAGGCGTAGATGGCCTAAAGACCGGTACGACTAATTTTGCGGGACATTGCTTTACAGGAACTGCTACACGCGGTGATCAGCGTTTGATCGCGGTAGTCATGAAAGCTGTAGACAACAAAGGCGTCGGTTCTTATGAAGCTCGCTTTGATGCAGCCCGTACACTATTCGATTTTGGATTTAGCCAGTTTACGACTGAAGAAATTGTTCCTGCCGGTTATCAGTTTAAAGGAAATGAAACTTTGCCAATTACAAAAGGTAAGGAAGATGAAGTAAATATTGAAGTACAAGAACCGATTTCAATGATGATCCGGACAAACGATAAAGATTCGTACAAACCGGAATTGGTGATCGATGAGTCGCTTTTGAAAGATGGGAAATTAGAAGCGGCCGTTAAGAAAGACCAAGTGGTCGGAACTGTTAAAATCTCCAAAGAAGGCGGAGAAGACTACGGCTATTTGGATGAAAAGGCAAGTGCAGTAAACGTGGTGGCTGCTGAAAAAGTAGAACGCGCGAACTGGTTCTCGCTATCTATGCAAGCGGTTGGAAGTTTCTTCGTTTCTATGTGGGGCGGAGCTACTGATTTTGTAAAAAGCATTTTTTAAATCGGAAAAGCAGTTCATCTTTTATGAAGATGAACTGCTTTTTTTTATGCCCCAACATGCCATTAAGCGTTCTACGGCTTGCTCAATTTTATCTTCAGGCAATCCGCCGAACCCCAAAATGATTTGGGGAGGAAAAACGGCTTTTTCATGCACATCATAAGACTGTAAGCCCGCTATCCGAATTTCAGCTTGTTTGGCTAAATCGATTAATTCTTTTTCAGTTCGTGCAGTTTCAACGGTCAGCACAATGTGCATGCCGGCTTGTTCACCGGAAATTGTTACTACTGGTGCGAATAAAAGCAGCGAAGACGTCAATTTCTCCAGTTTTTTTTGATACAACTTGCGCATGCGGTTTAAATGCCGGGCGAAATGTCCTTCCTGCATGAAACGCGCCACGAGCTGCTGTTCCAAGCGCGGCACGGTGGAGGAATAGTGAAGAAACGTTTCGCGGTACGCACGCATTAGTTGTTTAGGCAGCACCATATAAGCAATGCGCAGAGAAGGCATCAGCGATTTTGAAAATGTACTAATGTAAATGACCCGCCCACTCTTATCCATACTTTGAAGCGCTGGAATGGGACGGCTTGTATAGCGGAATTCACTGTCGTAGTCGTCTTCAATGATATAGCGATCGCCAGCAGCAGCCCAATTCAATAATTGGGAGCGTCTTGTCGCACTCAACACCGCGCCTGTTGGAAACTGATGGGAAGGTGTAACATAGGCGACATCTACAGCGGACGCTTCAAGTTCTTTTACACTCAGTCCGTCGTGGTCTACTGCAATTGGGACGGCTTTTCGGTCATAATGGCTAAAAATATTATGCGTCAAGGCATATCCCGGATTTTCAAAACCAAATTCCAGTGCTTTTGGCAAGAGGCGAATAAGCAGCGGCATCAACTGCTCGGTTCCGGAGCCGATAATGATTTGACCGGCATCGCATACCACGCCGCGCGATTGAAACAAATAGCGTGCGATTTCTTGCCGCAGCGTTTCGTCTCCTTGCGGATGGCCAGACAGCAAAAGTTCATGATTGGATTCGTCGATTACGTCTTTAGCGATTTTGCGCCAAGTTGAAAACGGAAAAGACGGCGTATCGATTTTTCCCGAGTGAAAATCAAATCGATAGTCGATTTGTTCATGGATCACCGGCTCATGGTGTGGCACATCCAAATAAGCCAGTTCTTCTACGGGCTGGGCGTAATAGCCCTTACGCGGCCGAGATTCAATAAACCCTTCTGCAACAAGCTGTCCGTAGGCGAGTTCAACCGTTGTTTGGCTGATGGCCAAAAAATCGGCCAGTTTGCGCTTGCTGGGCAATTTCGTATTAACGGAAATGTTGCCGCTGATGATGGCTTCTTTGATTTCTTGATAAAGCTGCTGGTAAAGCGGGGTGTCATTGTTTCGTTGAAGCTGAAACATCAGCATGTCCATGTGGTTCTCCTTCTGGCCTGGTTAAGAAAGCAAAAATGGCCTTTTTTATGGGGTCACTTTTAGTATACTGGAAATGGATAGAGTTTTTCCATACCGACACCCTCTTGCCAAACGTGAGGCTTTATAGTAAAGTATGATTAATTTCAAAGTAGAAACGTTGATGGGAACTAGTAAAACGATTGTTTTTCTTAAGAGAGCCGGTGGTTGGTGCGAACCGGTGAAAAACGCGTTTGAATCCACCCCGGAGTTGCATGGCGGTTGAAGCCATTGCCGGTTTAAATGCCGTTATGTGATGAAGAGGATTGGCTTTGGCCGATCAATCAGGGTGGCAACGCGGGTAGCTCTCGTCCCTTTCCAGGGATAGGGGCTATTTTTGTTGTCTTTTTTTCATTGACGTAAATTTAAAGGAGGAATTTTCATGTTGGATATTAAGTATATACGCGCTAATTTTGAAGAAGTGACAGCAAAACTCGCAAAACGCGGGGAAGACATTTCGGTTCTGGAGGATTTTGAAGAACTGGACGCAAAACGCCGGGAATTGATTGCCCAGACGGAAAAATTGAAAGCGGAGCGCAACGAAGCTTCTCAAAACATTGCGGTGATGAAGCGCAATAAAGAAAATGCGGATGAAGCCATTGCGAAAATGCGTGAAGTCGGCGAGCAAATCAAAGAAATCGACGATGTTTTGCGTGAAGTGGAAGACCGACTAAATTACATCATGATGCGTGTGCCGAACATTCCGCACGACAGTGTACCGGTCGGCGATTCTGAAGACGACAACGTGGAAATCCGCACTTGGGGCACAAAGCCGGAATTTGCGTATGAAGCTAAACCGCATTGGGATTTGGGCACTGATTTGAACATCATTGATTTTGAACGGGCAGCAAAAGTCACAGGCAGCCGCTTTGTGTTCTACCGCGGCCTTGGGGCGCGACTTGAGCGGGCACTCATCAACTTCATGATGGACCTTCACCAAGAAGAACACGGCTATGAAGAAATGCTGCCGCCATATCTTGTCAACCGCGAAAGCTTGACGGGAACAGGCCAGCTTCCGAAATTCGAGGAAGATGCGTTCTTGATTGAAAAAGAAGATTACTTTATGATTCCGACATCTGAAGTGCCGGTTACGAACTTTTACCGCGATGAAATCTTGGCAGGCGATATGCTGCCGCAAGCCTTCGCATCTTACAGCGCGAATTTCCGCTCTGAGGCCGGTTCTGCAGGCCGTGACACGCGTGGGCTAATCCGACAGCACCAATTTAATAAAGTCGAGCTGGTGCGCTTTGTGAAGCCGGAAGATTCTTATGACGAATTGGAGAAATTGACGGGGCATGCGGAGAAAGTTCTTCAGCTTCTGGGGTTGCCATACCGCGTCTTGAAAATGTGTACAGCCGATCTTGGCTTTACGGCAGCAAAGAAATACGACATCGAAGTTTGGATTCCGAGCCAAGACATGTACCGCGAGATTTCTTCTTGCAGCAATTTTGAAGATTTCCAGGCACGCCGCGCAAACATCAAGTTCCGCCGTGAAGCAAACGGCAAACCGGAATTTGTGCATACATTGAACGGCAGCGGCTTGGCAATCGGCCGGACGGTTGCAGCACTTTTAGAAAACTATCAGCAACAAGACGGGACGGTTGTCATTCCAGAAGTTTTGCGTCCCTATATGGGCGGCAAAGAAGTTATCAAATAAAATCCCAAGGACCTAAAAGCTGACGGCTTTTAGGTCTTTTATTTTTCTCAGAACGGGTATAGAAGAGGAAAACTGTTTGGAAGGGGCGTTTCGATGGAGCATCTTTTTGTAGAGACCAATGGCATTACGCTTCACGTTGTTGCAGAAGGGCCGGAAGATGGACCGCTGGTATTGCTGCTGCATGGGTTCCCGGAATTTTGGTATGGCTGGCGGCATCAGATAGGGCCGCTTGTGAAAAAAGGCTACCGTGTGGCGGTGCCGGATTTGCGGGGCTATAACTTAAGCGACAAACCGCAGGGGATTGAGCAGTATACCCTCGATTTGCTAAGGGATGACGTTACGGGAGTGATCGACCATTTCGGCAAAAAAAGCGCCATTGTCATCGGCCATGATTGGGGAGGCGCAGTGGCGTGGCATATGGCGGCGACAAAGCCTGAATATGTCAATAAGCTGATTGCGGTGAACATTCCGCATCCGAAAGCAATGCCGCGGGTACTAGCGAAAAATCCGCTGCAATGGGTGAGGAGCTCGTATATCGCCTTTTTCCAATTGCCGGAGCTGCCGGAAAAAGCGCTGGCTGCCGATTATTTCAAAACGATGGTGAACAGTTTAGTCTCGACCAGCAAGCCGGGTGCGTTTTCGGACGAGGAATTGGCGGTTTACCGGGAAGCCTGGGCACAGCCTGGGGCATTGACGGCGATGCTCAATTGGTACCGCGCCATTCGGGAAGGCAATGTGCTGCAGGTGCCAAATCGGAAAATCACCGTGCCGGTACGCATAATCTGGGGGAAAGGCGACCAGTTTTTGTCGCCGATGCTGGCTAAAGAAAGTTTGAATTTCTGCGAAGACGGCAATTTGGTGTTTGTGGACGATGTCACCCACTGGATTCACCACGAACAGCCGCATACCTTGAATTTGCTGATTGGCCAATTTTTGGGCGAAGAAAAAGCGAAAGCCTTATAGCGGCTTCCGCTTTTTCTTTTTGTTTTCCCGGATGTTGCGAAAAAACTGGGTCAATAACTGGCCGCATTCATCAGCCAAGACGTTTTCTTTCACGTCGCATTGATGGTTAAAGCGTTCGTCATTGAGCAGCCGGTAAAGGGAATCGACACTGCCGGCTTTGGCATCGCGGGCCCCATAGACGACACGGGGAATGCGCGATTGTAGAATGGCCCCGGCGCACATGGGACAAGGCTCTAACGTAACGTAAAGGATGGTTTCTTCAAGCCGCCAGCTTTCAAGGTGGTTGCAAGCATCTTGAATGGCTAATAATTCCGCATGCGTTACGGCGTTTTGCGTCGTTTCCCGCAAGTTATGGGCACGGGCGATCACTTCGCCGTTATGGACGATGACCGCGCCAATCGGCACTTCACCTTTTGCTGCGGCTTTCTGTGCTTCTTCTATTGCTAACTTCATGTAGTAGTGATCTTGCTCTAGTCCATTCATGCATATCGCTCCTTAAGCATCAGTTTACCATTTTTTAATAAAAAAACTTACTAAATAAAAGTCAAGGAAAGGCAAAAAGGCATTTACTAAGTTAAAATAGTAGTAGACCTAATGCTCAAGGAGAGATTGGATGCCCAAAGTACATAAGAAGGAAACTTTTTTGCATTTCCTCATGCGTTACGCTTTTATTTTAATCGGCGCCACCATGGCTGCTGTAGCAATTGAACTGTTTCTCGTCCCTAATTCTATTATTGATGGCGGCATTATCGGTATTTCACTGATTTTGGACTTTTTAACACCGATTCCATTTGGTATTTTAATGGTTGTCATCAACTTGCCATTCCTTTTTTTCGGTTATAAACATATCGGCAAGAACTTTTTCTTGTCTTCGATTTTTGCGATTGTGGCTTTAGCTATTATTGAATTTCCGCTTCATCCAGTACCGGGTGTCATAGACGATCCCTTATTGGCAACGGTATTCGGCGGGCTGCTTCTTGGCGCAGGCGTCGGGCTTGTCATCCGGAACGGCGGAGCACTCGATGGAACGGAAATTCTCGGGATTTTATTGACCCGCAAATTGCCGTTTTCGGTCGGTGAGTTTGTCATGTTCGTCAATGTGTTCATCTTTCTGTGGGCAGGCTTTGTGCTTGGCTGGGAACATGCAATGTACTCCATTTTAACGTATTATATCGCTTCCAAAACCATTGACGCGGTCATTCAAGGCTTGGATGATACGAAAGCGGTCATTATTGTGTCGGATGAATATGAAGAATTAGGCGCGGCCATCAATTCACGCTTGGGCCGGAGCGTAACAAAACTGCACGGCAAAGGCGGCTATGAAGAGTCTACAAAAGACGTCATTTACGTAGTAGTTACGCGATTGGAAATTACGAAATTGCGGCAAATCACCAGCGACATTGATCCAAAAGCGTTTCTTACGATCATGGCTACACAGGAAGTCCACGGAGGCACGTTTAAATCAGCAATCCATTAATGGGTTGCTTTTTTGTTCTACTTTTAGCGGAGAGTCTGTGGTAAAATAAATGGCATTGTAAATATTCGAAAGAAAAAAGGAGGACTTCTAATGCCGGTACCATTTATCACGGTAGAAGGTCCGATTGGTGTTGGCAAAACGTCCTTGACGAAAGCCTTAGCCGATCAAAATCAGTTTCAAATGCTAAAAGAAATTGTCGATGAAAACCCGTTTTTAAATAAATTCTATGAAGACATTGAAGAATGGAGCTTCCAGACGGAAATGTTTTTCTTATGCAACCGTTATAAACAATTGTCGGATATTCAAAAAAAGTTCATTTCCAAACAAGAACCGGTCGTGGCCGACTACCATATTTTCAAAAACTTGATTTTCGCGAAACGCACGTTGCCAGTAGATGAGTATGCAAAGTACGAAGCCATCTACAAAATCTTAACGGCGGACATGCCGAAACCGAACATGGTCATTTATTTGCATGCGAGCCTCGATACGCTCATGAAGCGCATCAAGCTGCGGGGCCGGGATTTCGAGAAAATGATTTCGCCTGCCTATATGGAACAGTTATCGGCGGATTACCACGAGTTTATTGAGCGTTTTGAACGCGAGCATCCGGAAATTCCGGTTTTGCGGTTTAATGGAGACGAGATGGATTTTGTCCAAAACGAAGGAGATCTAAAACTGATCTTTGATAAAGTGGATGAAACCTTACAAAAAAGGAGTTTATTAATATGAATTTGCGAGAAAAATACGGAATTCCGGAAAATGCGGTCATCACGATTGCGGGGACGGTAGGCGTTGGAAAATCGACAATGACCAAAGCGCTTGCGGATGCTTTGCATTTCCGCACTTCTTTTGAAAAGGTCGATTCGAACCCTTATTTGGATTTGTTCTACGATGATTTCGAAAAATGGAGTTTTCATCTTCAAGTGTATTTCTTGGCAGAACGCTTTAAAGAACAAAAGCGCATGTTCGAATACGGCGGCGGTTTTATCCAAGACCGTTCGATTTACGAAGATACCGGCATTTTCGCGAAGATGCACTGGGAAAAAGGCACAATGAACGACGTCGATTATGAAACGTACACGAATTTGTTCGAAGCGATGGTCATGACGCCTTACTTCCCGCATCCGGACCTTTTGATTTACTTGGAAGGGTCGATTGAAGACATTCTAGGGCGCATCCAAGAGCGCGGACGCGCAATGGAGCAGCAGACGCCTGTCGAGTACTGGATTGAAATGCACGAACGCTACGAGAACTGGATCAACAATTTCAACGGCTGCCCGGTGCTTCGTTTGAACATCAACGATTACGATTTGATGGAAGACCCGACATGCACCGAACGCATCGTGGAACGCATCGGCCATTTCATGCAGCAAACGTCTTCTATATTGAAAAAATGATTTTATCCCTTGAGCGGAGAGTTGCTCAAGGGATTTTTTATTGGAATGATTGTATTATTTCCTGGGAAATAACTTTTCTGGCAAAACAAAAAAGCAGCTGGCGGAAAGCCAGCTGCTTTTGATATGTATAAGAATAAATAATTTAAAAAAATGGAGGAGGAAGAGGGATTCGAACCCCCGCGGGATTTGACTCCCCTGTCGGTTTTCAAGACCGATCCCTTCAGCCAAACTTGGGTATTCCTCCGTGTTAAGACAAGAATTAATTTATCACGTATCGTTTCCGGTTGTCAACAGATTTTGAAACTTTTTTTGAGATTCTTTTGGAGAATGTGTGATTTGCCGGCAAACAGGCGTGTTTCTATTTCTTCAAGCTTCCTCGTTGCTTTTTATTCGATAAATTTGTATACTAATAAATGCCGTGCTAGGTGGGGAGGTAGCGGTGCCCTATAACCTGCAATCCGCTCTAGCAGGACTGAATCCCTTTCCGAGGCTGTTTGTATTGCAAGGCCTGCCTCTTGCACGTAGTGTTGACGTTTGGGTCCTGCGCAATGGGAACCCATGAACCATGTCAGGTCCGGAAGGAAGCAGCATTAAGTGGAACTTCTCATGTGCCGCGGGGTCGCCTAGATCGAGCCAACGACAAGGGTAACGCTTGTGTGCAGCAGTCAGAGAAAGGTGCACGGCAATAACTTAGAATTCAAACCTGTTCGCTTTTATTAGCGGGCGGGTTTTTTGTTTGTCTATAAGTTAAACTAAAAAGGTGCTTTTTTATAAGCCGCTTCGGTCGCTTTGGGAAGAGCAAAGACGATTGCTCCTGCGCAAGCTCGTCGCAAAGGAGGTGCCCCAAGTTTTTGGGGTCCCTCCTTGGCTCTCGCAATAAGCCGAGCCCGTGGACGCGCCGAAGCTAAGAGATTTCTAATTACCAGAAGAGATGACCAGCAGGATCGTTCTATTACTGCTTGCAGGCTAGAAGATATGGAGCAAACCAGCGGAGAAACCCGTACTGTTTCTGCATCGCTACGCTAGCTTCGAAACATGAAAGAGCATTGCTCCTGCAGTGCTGCGCACTTCGTCGCAAAGTATCGGCCTCACTGCCTTCAGGATTTCGGCGAGAGCCCGCGGCAAGCGGAGCTGTTTTGCGGAATAACGGCAATTTACTAATAGTACTTACAATTTATAGAGATAAATAATAGCTCCTCAGGCAGCGAAACCGTTCAGAACAATACCGAATTTATGGTATAATAAAAGGACGGAAATTACATTTTCAAGAAGGAGAGAACTACGTTGGCGTATCAAGCTTTTTACCGTGTGTACCGGCCCCGGACTTTCTCGGAAATGACGGGACAGTCGCACATCAAACAAACCCTTCAAAATGCTCTCCTTTACAATAAGACCACGCACGCTTATTTGTTCTCGGGGCCAAGAGGGACAGGGAAAACAAGTGCGGCGAAAATTTTTGCAAAGGCGCTCAATTGTGAGCGTGCACCGGTTGCAGAACCGTGCAACGAGTGTGCATCGTGCACAAGCATCAATGCCGGATCCAATACGGATGTTATTGAATTTGACGCAGCTTCCAATTCACGCGTAGAAGAAATGCGGGAAATTATCGAGCGAGTGCGTTTTTCTCCAGCCAATTCACACTTTAAAATTTACATCATTGATGAAGTGCACATGCTTTCGAACAGCGCATTCAATGCGTTATTGAAAACATTGGAAGAACCGCCCGAACACGTCGTCTTTATACTGGCGACTACCGAGCCTCATAAATTGCCATTGACCATTATTTCACGCTGCCAGCGCTTTGATTTCAAATCGCACACGCAAGTGGATTTGGTGAAGCGCATGGTCGAAGTGCTGACCGATGCGAAGATTCCTTATAATGAACAAGTGCTGAAAATCATTGCCCAAGCAGCAGCGGGCGGCATGCGGGATGCGTTGAGCTTGCTCGATCAAGTGGTGTCCTTCAGTGGAGACGAAATGACCGTAGAAGATGCGCTTCTTGTAACGGGATCAATCAGCCAGGACATGTTTTACGATCTTGCTGAATCATTGCTTGCAAAAGACATCGGGCAGGCGTTGACATTGCTTGAGCGGCTCGTGCGGGACGGCAAAGACCCGGTGCGGCTCGTGGAAGACTTTATCACGTTTTTCCGGGACTTGCTGTTGATTCAAACAGCACCGGATCTACACGATATGCTGGAGCTAGCAAGCCACGAAGAACGGTTTGAAGAACTGGCCAAACAATTTGAAGCGGCTACGCTTTATGACTGGATCGACGTGTTGACGAAAACCCAGCAGGAAATGCGCTTTTCCAACCATACGAAAATTTACATGGAAACCGCATTGCTGAAAATGGTGCAAGCAGACGCTCCGATTCGATCGGGTGCTTCGGCTTCGCCGGAACTGGAAGTGAAAGTTACGCAGCTAGAACAAATGGTGCGTGAGCTGCAGCAGCAATTGAAAAATGGAGCGGCACAAGCACCGGCAGCGGCTCCTGTTGAAGCGAAACGGCGCCAGTCGCCGCAAAGCAGCTTTAAAATTCCGACCGGCCGCATCCAAGACGTATTGAAAAATGCGACCAAAACGGATATACAGGCGATTAAAACCAACTGGGCAACCGTCATGGCGCAATTGCAGCGCTCACACGCAGCTTTATTAAATGAAGCGGAGCCCGTAGCGGCATCAGCAGATGCATTTGTGTTAAAATTCAAGTATGATATTCATTGCCAGATGGCGTCAGACAACCAAAGTTTTGCCATTGCTTTCAGCCAATTGCTGGAGCAGTACACCGGCAAAGCCTATAAACCGGTTTTTGTGCCCGATGCCAATTGGCTGAAGATCCGTGAAGAGTTTATTAAAAGCAACGGCTTGAAAACGAGCACCGATGACCAAGAGGCGGAAACTGAAGAAGACCATCCGTTTTCATCGGATGGGGAAGCATCTCAGGAAGATCCGTTTATTTCAGAAGCGGAGCGGCTTTTTGGAAAAGACTTTGTGGAGATCCACGAAGATTAAAACATTCTATTAGAGGAGGAAATCAATTATGCGCGGTGGAGGAAATATGCAAGGCATGATGAAACAAATGCAGAAAATGCAAAAACAAATGGCGGAGGCGCAAGAAGAACTCGGTACATTGAAATTTGAAGGAACAGCAGGCGGCGGCATGGTGAAAGTAACCGTTACTGGACATAAAGAAGTGCTTGATATGGTCTTGGATCCGTCAGTCGTCGATCCAGAAGATGTTGAAATGCTTCAAGACTTATTGGTGATTGCAACAAACGAAGCGTTTAAAAAAGCGGATGAACATGCGAATTCCACAATGGGGAAATTCACTAAGGGGTTAAATCTTCCAGGCATGTTCTAGGAGGCAAACAGAATGCATTACCCTGAACCAATATCGAAATTAATGGAGAGTTTCATGAAATTGCCAGGAATCGGGCCGAAAACAGCGGCCCGGCTGGCATTTTTTGTGCTTGGAATGAAAGAAGACACTGTGCTCGATTTTGCGAAAGCGCTGGTCGATGCGAAACGGAATTTGAGTTTCTGCTCGAATTGCGGCCATATCACGGATGTGGATCCTTGCCATATTTGCCAAGATCCGCAGCGTGACCGGACGACGATTTGTGTGGTTCAAGATCCGAAAGATGTCATTGCAATGGAAAAAATGCGTGATTACAGAGGGTTGTACCATGTGCTGCAAGGTGCGATTTCTCCAATGGACGGCATTGGACCAGAAGACATCAACGTTCCTTCTTTACTAAGAAGATTGCAGGATGAAGAAGTGGCCGAATTGATTTTAGCCACCAACCCAACAATTGAAGGGGAAGCGACGGCAATGTACATTTCTCGCCTCGTCAAACCTTCAGGAATCAAAACCACGCGCATTGCCCACGGTTTGCCGGTCGGCGGAGACTTGGAGTATGCGGATGAAGTAACCTTATCCAAAGCGCTTGAAGGACGGCGTGAACTGTAAGAGGAGATTCGAGATGTTGTTTTCAAGAAAAGGGAAATTGAAAAAAGAATTTGATGAGCAGCTGATAAGCCAGTTTATCGATGTGAAACAAACGCTGAAAAAAGCGCAGATGCTGGAGAGCCTATCAGCGGACTATGATTTGCACCTCGCGGCTGAATGCAAAATTGCGGAGAGCAAGCATTTGTTTCTATTGAGAGAAGCACGTGTTCGAAAAGTGAAGATCCAGTAAAGGCAATGGCTTTTCCAGCATTGCTTTTCTTTTTTTGTAGAGGCTTCTTCTATATAGAAGGAAAAACAAATAATGTTTTTCCAATATAGTATAATTAGATGGCGTAATAAGTGAGGTTGCTTGAGTGGTATAGTGATGGCGAGGATGAAGCAGAAATAGAAAGAAGTGAATGTTCCTGTTGACATAGCAATAAGGACGATATATACTAATAAAGTTGCCAGCGAAACAATGACGTTAAGAATATCATAAATAATATTTATGGTTGACACGGAATTGAATAAAAGGTATACTAATAAAGTTGTCGCAAACGACAGCCTGAAATGATGAACCTTGAAAACTGAACAGCAAAACGTCAACAAAAGACGTTTCAAGCGCTTGTCGCGAGAAACGGATTTCTGCGAAGGTCGCGCAAAACGGCCGGAGCAAACAACTACTGATCAGCATTTATGCAGATCAAGCGCCAACGCGTTCTTTCGGGGACGGTTGGTGCGCCAGCATGAGCAATCAAGCTTCTATAATGGAGAGTTTGATCCTGGCTCAGGACGAA
>NZ_JBOZWR010000014.1:0-4222 GCF_050864155.1 Planococcus sp. YIM B11945
GCTTTTAGTGCTTTGAAACACCCTATATCACTCAATATTATTGGGTATTTCGGCAGCATATAAGAACGTAAAAAACCAGGTCTTCGTTCAGCTCGTCGCGCACCTCAGTTCTCAAAACGTTAATATTCAACAAAAGCCCTTTTCTCATTGCGAGAAGAGGGCTTTTTTATGTGCAGTTAGATTAAAAAACCTCCCTAGAATTAGGGAGGTTGGAAAAAGCGTTTAGGCAATGTGGTAAGAACCGATTTCTCTTTCGATTGCACTTGCTGCTTGATCTACGGAGGTAAACTGTTCAACTGTTTCTGTTTGGAGATTTTTCACCTCTAAAGTAGACGTGTTTTTTAGGCAGACCACCGAGAATAACGGTTGGTCTTCTTTGCTGAACGTTTGGGTAATGTTGACGGTGTGATAAAAACAAACCGTTTCCAGCAATTCCCTTATGCTTTCAAATGACATTTTGCACGCTCCTTTCTGCTATTTGGAAAGGGACTAAGAAAAGTCTGAAAGAATCCAAAACTTTGGATAGTCTCCACAATACCATATCCACAAGAACTGCGGCAGAAAAGCAGAAAAATGATATAAAAATGAAATATAGTTCGGAAAATCGCAAACAAGAGAATAGGTGCAAAGAACACAGACGAAACATGCAAATTAGCCCTTAATGTTATATGATGAAAAAATAAAAGTATTTTCTTGTCAGTAATTTTTTAGTTTATAGGAGTGGAGAGCCTCGGAAATGCTGGCTCTATCCACAGAAGGAGAAAAAGATGGTCAGTTTGTATGAATATTTTATGGAGAAAACATCGGATTTAACGGAAGAATGGTACGCAACTCTTGATCAAAGCCATGAAGGCGTCTATGGTTCCCAAGATTCCAAAACGATTAAAGCACTAAAACAACAGAACCATGACTTTCATGTAAACTTCTGTTCGATTTTTAATAAAGAGAAACAAGTGTTTCTCGATAGCTTTCAAGAGTGGGTCACAGAAATTGCCAAAGATGAAGCGCATTTGGCCACTCCCATCACAGATATTATCCGAGAATTTTTCCGGACGCAAGAACAATATTTAAACCTTGTAGAAGAATATGGAGTTCTGTACAAAGACGAGGTCACGCCCAACCAGTTAACCGAATGGAAACGGGACATCGTGACAGCGGTTAATGAAATCATCTTACGGTTTAGCCATGAGAACGCGATGGCAGCTGAAGAAAAGTTGAATGCGCAACAGCAAATGATCATTGAGCTCAGCTCACCAATCATTATTTTGGCAGAAAAAACCGGATTGTTGCCGTTGATTGGCGAGATCACGTCTTATCGGGCCAAAGTGATGTTTGAAAATACGCTGCAAAAAAGCGCCAAACACGGCCTTGAGAGATTGTTTATCGATTTATCGGGAGTACCGGTCATCGATACAATGGTCGTCCATCAAATTTTTCAGATGATCAAAGGATTGAATTTGATCGGCGTAAAAACGTCTCTTTCTGGAATCCGTCCGGATATTGCGCAAACCGCTGTTCATCTCGGCATTAAATTTCAGGACATTGAAGTGTACAGCACCTTAGCCCAAGCTGTAAAGCAAAAGCAAGCGATCAAACGTTGAAGACAAATAGCAGCAGCTGAACCCTTTTCTCTCTAGAGAAGAGGGTTTTATTTTCAAAAAGCCCGAAGACTGAATAGAGTTAAAATAGAAGTCTCTATGTTATACTGTACGGTGAGCAAAAGACCTAAGGAGTGGTTGACTATGTTAAATGAACAGCAAGTACGCGAATTACTGGGAGCGTTAGAAGATCCTTTTTTACATAGATCGCTGACTGAAACAAATGGCATCACATCTGTGAAGATTAAAGAAGAAAAAAACCATGTCAGCGTGAAGCTGGCAATTGCAAAAACGAATACGCCTGAGCAAATGCAGCTGCAGATGAAAGTTGTAGAAATCCTCAAAGGAGCGGGAGCGGATTCAGTTGGCATCCGTTTTGAAGAATTAGCGCCAGAAGCGCTGTCTCAATTCCGTGGGCAGGCAACATCTGCAGAAGCGCAAGATTTGCTGTCACCTTTAAACAAAGTGGAATTTATTTCAATCGCGAGCGGCAAGGGCGGAGTCGGGAAATCAACGGTCTCTGTCAACTTGGCCGTCGCACTTGCGCGCCTTGGTAAAAAAGTCGGCTTGATTGATGCCGATATCTACGGATTCAGCGTACCGGATATGATGGGAATTGATCAATCGCCGGTCGTGCGCGGCAATACGATCATCCCCGTTGAGCGTTTTGGCGTGAAAGTTATCTCCATGGGCTTTTTCGTGGAAGATAATATGCCAGTCGTATGGCGCGGTCCGATGCTTGGGAAAGTGTTGGACCAATTCTTCCGCGACGTCGAATGGGGTGACTTGGATTACCTTCTATTGGACTTGCCGCCAGGAACAGGGGACGTAGCGCTTGATATCCACCAAATGCTGCCGGCTTCAAAAGAAATCGTCATTACAACTCCGCATCCAACAGCGGCATTCGTTGCTGCGCGTGCCGGGGCAATGGCATTGCAAACCGATCATGAAGTGCTAGGCGTCGTAGAAAACATGGCGTGGTTCGAAAGCAAAGATGGTACGAAGGAATATCTATTTGGGCAAGGCGGCGGACCAAAACTTGCGGAAGAATTGCAAGCGCCTTTGCTCGGGCAAATTCCGCTTGGCCAGCCGGATTGGAACGAAGTCGACTTCGCCCCATCTGTTTACGCGGCTGACCACCCAACAGGAAAGATCTATGAAGAGATTGCCCAGCAGATCTTAAAACAATTTGCGCAAAAGTAAGCGAGTATGAAGTCCGGAACCTCAATTAAGAGGTTACCGGACTTTTTTATTAAATATTATTCCATCATTAAAGGATGTGGGATGTCGAGAGTGCCCGAACTGTCCCGGAAATCCGCGGACCTTCAAGGTTTGTTCACATCTGCAGCGTTCGGCCAATGGCTTTTTTGTCTCTCGATTGTTACAATCATTAAAGAACTTTAAATAACGGAGGCATTCAAGTGACAATACGAAATTGGGTAAAGTTTTCTATAAATGCAATTTTAATAGGCGGATTGATAACAGGGATACTTGGTTTGTTCATCCGTTGGAATGATATTTTTGCCGAAGCCTTTCAAAATGGCCAGTGGGGCGAATTTCTTGCGGGCTTTGTGTGGATGATTGTCGTAGGAGCAACAATGAGTTTGATTGCGCAGATGGGCTTCTTTGCTTATTTAACGATTCACCAGTTTGGGATGAACATGTTCCGAACGCTGCGGCTTTGGAATTGGGTGCAGCTTTTAATTATAGCGCTGGTGATTTTTGACTTGATCGTATTCCGCTTTGCGCCAAACGCAGAGTCGGTTGGACAGAAATGGTTATACGCTGTGCTGCTGATCATATTGATTGCAACAGCTTTAGTAACGGCTCGCCTTAAAGCAAAGTGGACAACTAAATCTACTTTCATTTCAGCTTTGTTCTTTATGATCGTAGTAACGACTTTAGAGTGGCTGCCAGCCTTGATGGTGGAAGCCGGAAACATCGACAGCTGGGTAACTTTGTTGCTGTTCCCGTTTTTAGCGGTGAATGCTTATCAACTGTTAGTGTTGCCGAAGTATAACGCTCAGTCAGATATTGACCGGCAAAAACTTGAAGAGCGGCGAGCGGCGCGCAAAGCTGCGGCGCAACCATCTACAAAAAAACGCTAATGAATAAAACCAGCTTACTGTCTCGTGATGAGACGGCATGCTGGTTTTATTTAATTAAAGAGCGGGGGGATGCTGCAATAGCGAAGGAGTATAGAAGCAGTTGATATTTCTTTCAGCACTGGATGGCTATCTTGAGAGAAATTGTTTTTTAAATATAACTTTTCTTCCTGGAAAGTGTTGACTTAGAATATGGGGGCTGGTATATTAGTAAATGTCCTCAAAACGACTTTTAAAAAGTTAAACATAATTGTTGACTTGAAGTTCGAGGTGATATAAAATAAAAAAGTTGCCAATTAAAGCAATGGCATTGGAAATGTCGCTAAGAAAATTAGTGGTTGACAATGATTTGTGAAATAGGTATACTAATAAAGTTGTCTCAAACGACAGCCTGCAATGATGAACCTTGAAAACTGAACAGCAAAACGTCAACAAAAATTATTGACGCGTTCCGAACGCGGCAATAAAATTTCTGCGACGGTCGCCCTTGGGCGATCAGAGCAAAAAAACATACTGATC
>NZ_JBOZWR010000016.1:0-1343 GCF_050864155.1 Planococcus sp. YIM B11945
CCCCGGAGTCCCTGATTTCACACTGCCAAGAAAAGCCTCTAGCGAGGCGGGAGGTGCCCGTACCGCAAACCGACACAGGTAGGCGAGAAGAGAATTCTAAGGTGAGCGAGTGAACTCTCGTTAAGGAACTCGGCAAAATGACCCCGTAACTTCGGGAGAAGGGGTGCTCTGGTAGGGTGAACAGCCCGAGAGAGCCGCAGTGAATAGGCCCAGGCGACTGTTTAGCAAAAACACAGGTCTCTGCAAAACCGTAAGGTGACGTATAGGGGCTGACGCCTGCCCGGTGCTGGAAGGTTAAGGGGAGTGCTTAGCGCAAGCGAAGGTGCGAACTGAAGCCCCAGTAAACGGCGGCCGTAACTATAACGGTCCTAAGGTAGCGAAATTCCTTGTCGGGTAAGTTCCGACCCGCACGAAAGGCGTAACGATCTGGGCACTGTCTCAACGAGAGACTCGGTGAAATTATAGTACCTGTGAAGATGCAGGTTACCCGCGACAGGACGGAAAGACCCCGTGGAGCTTTACTGTAGCCTGATATTGAATTTTGGTGCAACTTGTACAGGATAGGTAGGAGCCAGAGAACCCGGAGCGCCAGCTTCGGGGGAGGCGTCGGTGGGATACTACCCTGGTTGTATTGAACTTCTAACCCACGCCCCTGATCGGGGCGGGAGACAGTGTCAGGCGGGCAGTTTGACTGGGGCGGTCGCCTCCTAAAGAGTAACGGAGGCGCCCAAAGGTTCCCTCAGAATGGTTGGAAATCATTCGCAGAGTGTAAAGGCACAAGGGAGCTTGACTGCGAGACGTACAGGTCGAGCAGGGTCGAAAGACGGGCTTAGTGATCCGGTGGTTCCGCATGGAAGGGCCATCGCTCAACGGATAAAAGCTACCCCGGGGATAACAGGCTTATCTCCCCCAAGAGTCCACATCGACGGGGAGGTTTGGCACCTCGATGTCGGCTCATCGCATCCTGGGGCTGTAGTCGGTCCCAAGGGTTGGGCTGTTCGCCCATTAAAGCGGTACGCGAGCTGGGTTCAGAACGTCGTGAGACAGTTCGGTCCCTATCCGTCGCGGGCGCAGGAAATTTGAGAGGAGCTGTCCTTAGTACGAGAGGACCGGGATGGACACACCGCTGGTGTACCAGTTGTTCCGCCAGGGGCATCGCTGGGTAGCTATGTGTGGCCGGGATAAGTGCTGAAAGCATCTAAGCACGAAGCCCCCCTCAAGATGAGATTTCCCATTGCGCAAGCAAGTAAGATCCCTCAAAGACGATGAGGTAGATAGGTTCGAGGTGGAAGCGCGGCGACGCGTGCAGCTGACGAATACTAATCGATCGAGGACTTAACCAA
>NZ_JBOZWR010000017.1:0-1009 GCF_050864155.1 Planococcus sp. YIM B11945
GGCATTCGGTGGACGGGATTCTCACCCGTCTTTCGTTACTCATACCGGCATTCTCACTTCTAAGCGCTCCACCAGTCCTTGCGGTCTGGCTTCAACGCCCTTAGAACGCTCTCCTACCACGGACATCTACGATGTCCATCCACAGCTTCGGTAATCCGTTTAGCCCCGGTACATTTTCGGCGCGGTGTCACTCGACCAGTGAGCTATTACGCACTCTTTAAATGATGGCTGCTTCTAAGCCAACATCCTGGTTGTCTAAGCAACGCCACATCCTTTTCCACTTAACGGATATTTGGGGACCTTAGCTGGTGGTCTGGGCTGTTTCCCTCTTGACTACGGATCTTATCACTCGCAGTCTGACTCCCAAGCATAAATCACTGGCATTCGGAGTTTGTCTGAATTCGGTAACCCGGGATGGGCCCCTAGTCCAAACAGTGCTCTACCTCCAGGATTCTCAATCTTGAGGCTAGCCCTAAAGCTATTTCGGAGAGAACCAGCTATCTCCAGGTTCGATTGGAATTTCTCCGCTACCCACACCTCATCCCCGCACTTTTCAACGTGCGTGGGTTCGGGCCTCCAGTAAGTGTTACCTTACCTTCACCCTGGACATGGGTAGATCACCTGGTTTCGGGTCTACAACTGCATACTCCGTCGCCCTATTCAGACTCGCTTTCGCTGCGGCTCCGGCTTCTCACCTTAACCTTGCATGCAATCGTAACTCGCCGGTTCATTCTACAAAAGGCACGCCATCACCCATTAACGGGCTTTGACTACTTGTAGGCACACGGTTTCAGGATCTGTTTCACTCCCCTTCCGGGGTGCTTTTCACCTTTCCCTCACGGTACTGGTTCACTATCGGTCACTAGGTAGTATTTAGCCTTGGGAGATGGTCCTCCCGGATTCCGACGGAATTTCACGTGTTCCGCCGTACTCAGGATCCACTCAGGAGATCACGTCTTTTCAGCTACAGGGCTGTTACCTCGTCTCGCGGACCGTTCCAGGTCGCTTC
>NZ_JBOZWR010000018.1:0-905 GCF_050864155.1 Planococcus sp. YIM B11945
TCCTCCCGGATTCCGACGGAATTTCACGTGTTCCGCCGTACTCAGGATCCACTCAGGAGATCACGTCTTTTCAGCTACAGGGCTGTTACCTCGTCTCGCGGACCGTTCCAGGTCGCTTCGCTTAAAACGTGATTTTGTAACTCCGTGTTGAGTGTCCTACAACCCCAAGAGGCAAGCCTCTTGGTTTGGGCTGTTCCCGTTTCGCTCGCCGCTACTCAGGGAATCGCATTTGCTTTCTGTTCCTCCAGGTACTTAGATGTTTCAGTTCCCTGGGTCTGTCTCAAACACGCTATGAATTCGCGTGAGTGTCCTATCCGATTAAAGATAGGGGGTTTCCCCATTCGGAAATCCCCGGATCAAAGCTCACTTACAGCTCCCCGAGGCATATCGGTGTTAGTGCCGTCCTTCATCGACTCCTAGTGCCAAGGCATCCACCGTGCGCCCTTTCTAACTTAACCAAAGTGGTGTGTTAAAAAGTGGACCGCCAAAAAAAAGCGATCATGCGTGGTCTTGCTTTGTTTCGTTTGTTTCAATGTCGTCTATCCAGTTTTCAAAGAACAAGGGTGTGCAAAAGAATTGGTGGAGCCTAGCGGGATCGAACCGCTGACCTCCTGCGTGCAAGGCAGGCGCTCTCCCAGCTGAGCTAAGGCCCCAAGAAGAATGGTGGGCCTAAATGGACTCGAACCATCGACCTCACGCTTATCAGGCGTGCGCTCTAACCAGCTGAGCTATAGGCCCTCTTGAGTGCGTGTAAACACGCTATAAAAGAAGCGATCAGGAAAACCTGAACCTTCAAAACCGAACGCAAAACGTCAACTCAGCAGCCCGGCGGGCCGCTGATTCCGAATAATCCTTAGAAAGGAGGTGATCCAGCCGCACCTTCCGATACGGCTACCTTGTTACGA